>JAGVKG010000011.1 GCA_020050685.1 Candidatus Obscuribacterales bacterium
GTTTGCTCGCGCACAGTGTCTCTTAACCTGCGCTATGCACTGCCCTTCTTTCACCGCCGCCCATCAAGCGCTGCGCATACATACCATCTTCACTTCGCACTGCTCCTCGCAGTGCTGTGTTTCGCTGGGGAAAGTCGGCTTTTATTTTCTTAGGCGGCAGAATTGCAGTTGTTCGCGTTCGCTGGCGTCTAGTTGGTTGACTAGCCATTGGTGGCGGGTGTAGTGGCAGCTAAAGATAATCACTTGATGATGTTTGAGCAAGTTGTTGATTAAGAAGCGAATCATTCTGAGAAAGCGCTCGTCATCAGCTTCGGAAAATGGTTCATCCAAGATAAAGGGCAGCGAAATATTGTTTGAAAGGAAGCGCAAGAGCACCATGCGGGCAAGCCAGAACAATTGTTCTTGAGCGCCAATTGAAAGCTGGCTTGATATTTGCGCTGGCTGTAATGGCTCGGTTACGCCCTTCTTGCGGGCAGTCATGCGTAGTTCCGGATCGAATTGCAGGGTCTCAAAGTCAGTTTGTACTGAATCCAAAATTTGGCGCGAAATATTATTCAGGTGAGCTGACCAGTGGATATGTGTCTCGACAGAAAGTTTTTTAAATGTGTCGCGTGCAAGCTCCAATGCAAATTTAGCTCGCCGGACTTTGGCCAGTTCTTGTTCGCAAGATTCCAGCTCATCCATGGAGCCAAGGTAATTGTCGTCATATTCTTTCGTGGCTGAGCGCACATGAATTGCCAGCTCTTGTTGCTCCGCTTTCAAGTTGCCTTGTACTTCTCTCAACATGATTAGTTTTGAGGCTGTGGAAAAATCTTGTGGTGGCGGGGCAAGCTTAGCGATTTCAGGATATTTTTCCACTGCATCGGCTAGCTTTTGCCAAACCTCGCCTTGCTGAAGTTGCAAACGATCGATTAATTCCGGTAGTCGGTCGGCACTTAATTCCGATGTCGTATCTTGCTCAAAGCGTTTGATCTCAGATACTACTTGTTGCCATTGGCGATATGAGCTGGCGGCTTGTTGATATTCTTTATAGCCTTTTTCCGGATCGGTAGGATCGGATACTTGGGCTATACGGAAATTTTCTGCCAAGTTAGCGTCAATATCTCTGACTTCATCCAACAAGAATTGTACTTCGGCTTGCTGATGGTGCACCATGGACTTAGAGGCTGTCATGGCGCGGGCTTCTTCCAAATAACGATTAATGGACTCAGAAAGAGTAATTGCTTCTTTGGGTGATGCCGCATCGTCTGGGCGACCTGCACGTTTGAAGAATGGTGCCAGCTCAGATGTCAGTTGAGCTAAGTGATTTTTCCGTCCGGCAATGATTTGTTCTAGTAAATCCAAATCCTTAAATTGACCGGCGGCGGTTGCGTATCGTTCAATGTACCGGAGTAAAAGATCGCCAGATTCCAGACCCGCTTTGCGAGCCAAGGCAGCCAGGTGAGCCTCTTTCTGAATAATTTGCACTTGCAAGTCTTGGGCTATTTGTACTTGCTTGGCTTCGTCTTGTTGGGCAGATTCAAGATTTTCTTTGCGAAAGTTGCGTGGGCGCGAGAGAAGCATGATGCAAAGTACAGCCAAACAAGCTGCGTGCAGCAATAAGAGCACAACCATGATTGGATTGAAGACACTCAAGTGAAAATGCACAGTGGCAAAAGTGGCAACGGTGGTAAGCACAAAGGTCAAAATGCAAAAGAGCAAAACATTATTACGCCATGAATTCAGCTTATTCTTTTGTTCCTGCTCGATTTCCGATACTAATAAGCGTGCCCGCCATAAGAGTCGCTCAATTCCGGCATTCTGTTCTTTGATTGATTTGATTTCCGCAGCTGAGCCGTAAGCATCGTCCAGATCTTTGGCATCAAGACGAAAAAGGGCTTTGCGCACCTCGTTCAAGCTCTCTAAATCAATGCCGGCATTATCCAGGCGTTTGGTTTCTGCTTCGCGCTTTTTCTCAGCATCGTTCATTTCTTGCAAGACGGACTGCAATGTTCGGGCTAAGCCAAAAATTGTCTGTGCTTCATCGGTTGTAAACGTGGCTAAGCCTTCATAACGCTCACGCAGCTCCATGTCTTTCACATCGACTGATTTTTGCTTTGCCCGAATGTCATCAGATAGGCGTGCTCTGTCCTCAAGGCGTGATTCACGCTTGGTCCAAAGTTCTTCCACTGTTTTCAATTTATCAATTGGGAATGCTTTCCAACTTGCCAGTTCTCTTTCTTGCTGTCTCAATTCTGCCAGTCTAATTAGACGTTCTCTGGCCTTTAAAAGTCTCCCATCAATATCTGCTGCTTTAAAGCAGTAGTCTAGGTATTCGAGTGACTTGATTTCCTTTTCTGTTTGAGCAAGGTTCTCTTCGATTTGAGATAAACGTTCTAAATCATGGCGCACGTTTTCCCTTTGTTCAATGAGTTTATTTGTCTTTTGTTCTAAGTCTCTTTTTTGCATTTCGAGAGAGGCCACCAAGCGATCGGCTTTGAGCTTTTTGCCGTGATAAGGAAATCCGCTGAGTGCATCTTCAATCACACCGATGGCTTCTGCGGCAGTGGTTGATCCACCGGAAGAATCAGCAATTGATTGAATCAGACCGGCAAGCTGCCTGTCTCCTTCGAATCTGCTGTCTAACAATTGTCTTTGGCCAACAAAGCAGGTCTTCTGAAACAATTCTCGCCCCATGCCGCAAAGCATGAAACCAAGTTCGTCTTGGTTGGCACCATTGAGGTAATCTTGAGTGATTTCTCGATCGGAATTACTTAAGTCGAAAACACGCAAGGATTTTTCTTGAAAGTCACGCACTACACGAATGGATCTGCCTTGATGATAAAGATCAGCACTTGCCTTGAAGGCATTTGTATAGAGTGGTTTGTGAGATTCCCTGTCTTTCAATTTTTCATCGGATGCTCTTTGGTGTGCCGGAAAATCATAAAGCAGAGCCAACAAGGCATCGGCAATGGTTGACTTGCCATATTCGTTTGATTCGACAACTAAATTGAGTTTGTCTGGGGCAAACTCAATGGTTGTATCGGAAAGCTTACCGAAGCCGGAAACGTTTAGGCGCTCAATCCACATGGCGAAGTTCCACCTTGTTTTGTTTTAGCGCGTCCAGCCCATAATAAAGTGCATCATCAATTACTTGGGCCGATGTGTAGTCGCCACTTGTGCTATCCATGCCGGCATCGGCAAGTTCGGCGTGCCGGCGCAATTGCAAGAGCGCATCAATAAATTTGCCTTCGGTTGTGCGTGGATCATAGCTTTGGCTCAAGTAATCGGGACGGGTTCTATCCTCGACGACAAAGTGCCAAAAGAAATCGCGGAAGCGCGGCTCGACATATGTGGGCTGACCGCCATGTGCATACTTTCCTTCTAGGATCAAATAAACAATATCTTGTTGCGTGCGCGCACCACATTTGGAAAGCAAGTTGGAGATGGCATCGAGAACTTGAGTTGATGTCATGCCGGAAATGTTGAGGGTAAGCGCGATGATTTTGCGCTGGTCAAGTTCGTGTCGTTCTAATTTACATTCGACCTGGTTGCCTGCGCCTAAGCTGAGCTCGCCAATCAAGGCGTAGTGTGGGCCAGGTTCATCCAATCCACGACCAACTAGACAGCCAGAGTAAGCCCCTAAGAGACGATCGTTTCCTTTGGCGCGTATCTCAAAATAGTCATGGTAATGACCGACAGCGCACCAGGAAAAATCCAGCTGCTCTAGTTCTTGAGCTGAAAACGGTGCGGTATGCTTTCCCGGTCTTTGTGCATCTTGGCCGTTGTAACCATCAAGCGAACCATGGAAGAGCAAGATATTGTATAGCGCATGGTTATCTTTTGGACAGTCACCGGCTAAAAGTCTCGATGTCACAGGAACGTTATTGAGAAATGCCGAACCAGTAAAAGAAACATCTTCTCTGCCTGGATGTCCGAGTTTGACGAATGTCGGTGAAGTAATTATTTGCACGTTGGCCGGCCATAAACGCATGGCACGTGCTTTGAGAACAGTTTGATTATAAAGTGAGTCTGTGGAGTAATAATCGTGATTGCCGGGAGCAATGATTATTGGTATGTGAGGAATTTCTTCTGAGGCCTCAATTACACGATTGATTGTCTGGCTGGTTACGGCTTCCGAATCCCAAACATCGCCCGGAATAATAATCGCATCGAGATTTCTTTCCTTGGCCAAAGTAAAACCCTTGAGCATGGCTTTGAGAATTTCACCCTTGCGCTCCAGTCGCTTTGCCGGGCTGAGTGCTAATCTTTTCGAGCCTAAAGGAGAGTCCAAATGAATGTCGGACATCTGTAGAAACGTAAATGGCTTAGGACTTTGTGACATGGAGGAAGTGTCTGAGAAAGTAAGCTCGGTAATTATCTTTAAAAATAATATCTATAATAGGCTGTGCCCAGCCAACTTGCCTTTTTAACAAGGCAAAGTCTAAGCCCGCTTGGCTTTGCTGTTCAAATAGGTGACAAATGATTATCGGCTAGTCCTGCGAGGCAAGAAACCTAATCGAGACGCTCGATAATTGTCGCAGCACCTTGGCCGACACCGATGCACATGGTGGCAAGACCGTAGCGTACTCTTCGGCGCTGCATTTCGTGAACTAACGATACTAATAGACGAGCGCCGGATGCACCAAGTGGATGACCTAGAGCTATGGCACCGCCATTGACGTTAAGTTTAGCTTGGTCAATTCCCAGTTCATTGACGCAAGCCAAAACTTGGGCGGCAAATGCTTCATTAAGCTCGATCAAGTCGATATCATTTATGGTCAGACCGGCCCGCATCAAGGCCTTTCTCGTGGCTGGAACCGGACCGATGCCCATAATTGCCGGATCAACGCCAGCAACTGCTGATGTGACAAAGCGTGCTAATGGTTTCAAACCAAGGCTTTCAGCCTTTTGCCTCGACATGATCAAAAGAGCGGCAGCACCATCATTGATACCAGAGGAATTGCCGGCAGTGACAGAACCACCTTCGCGGAAGGCCGGTTTTAGTTTGGTCAAATCCGCTATCGTGGTTTCCGCACGAGGATGTTCATCTAATTGTACGACCTTGGGATCGCCTTTTTTCTGAGGTATCGTGACTGGAATTAGCTCGGCATCATAGAGGCCGGCCTTTTGTGCTTGAGCAAATTTTTGCTGACTGCCCAAAGCAAACTCGTCTTGAGCCTCACGGCTGATTTTATATTGCTCGGCCACGTTTTCTGCTGTTTCGCCCATAGAAAAAGGGTGATACATAGAAGAAAGTTTTGAGTTGATGAAACGCCAGCCTAAAGTGGTATCAAACATCTTGATGTCACCACGGGGATAGCTTGCCTCAGCCTTGCCCATCACAAATGGTGCGCGGCTCATTGATTCAACACCGCCGGCAATGAAAATATCACCCCAGCCGGATTGAATGGCGGCAGCTGCTTCATTTGCAGCCATCAAGCCAGATGCACAAAGACGATTGACTGTCGCACCAGCAACAGAAGTCGGCAGACCGGCAAGTAGCAGTGACATACGGGCAACATTGCGGTTGTCTTCACCGGCTTGGTTAGCACAACCAAAAATTACATCTTCAATTTCTTCCAGATTGATTTTGCCGGCAATAGATTCGCGCTTGATCAGCTGAGAAATTGCACAAGCGGCTAAATCATCCGGGCGTACGGAAGCTAATGCTCCTGCGTATTTCCCGATTGGAGTTCGCACGCCATCGACAATTACTGCTTCTATCATATTCATAGTCTCCGATTGGAAATTTGTTGTCTTAGCGTTGTGGCAATATCGGCCCGCGATCGATCCAGGACTGAGTGGATTTCGCTAAATCCAAAAGCAGCTCAGGTGGGCAGCTTGGATTGCCTGCCACGGCTTCAATTACTTCCGGTTCATTGTCTTGTGAAAGTATCTTCAATGTTTCACCATTCGTTGATCTGTTGGCTGCCAGAGCAACGCGTACTGTTCTTCTGGGGTCGGATGAAAGCTGCGTAAGTTGGCTGGTTGCTAATCGTGGGTTTGCAGCCAATTTGGTGCGCACGGTACGACTATCATCCTTAATTAGCAAGGCAATACATTCATCGGGCAAGACAGGGTTGGAAGCGACAAAGGCACGAATGGTGGGATCCTTGTCTTGTGCCAGAACGGACAAGACTGCCGGTGGGCAATTGCGATTGGTCGCCAAAAGATAACGTTGCAAGTTATTTGCATCTTCGGCAATTTTGGCCAGGATGTCTGGTTGCAGATCTCTTCTACGCAAAAGTGCAAGTTGAATGGAAGAGTCAGTACTTTGTGTGAGCTTGAGCAAAGCCCCCGGAGGGCAGGCTCTATTCATTGTCAGAGTTGTCACCACGGCAACTGAAATGTCGTCAGCCAGAGCAGCTAAAACATGTGCAGGTACTGCACCGTTTCCGGCAATTTCCGCTCGCACTTGTTCGTCGCTGTCTGCTGCTAATTTGCCATAGACACTGCTCGGTAACTTGATATTGCTTGCCAATGTTTGTCTAACCATTAGTACGTTGTCTGCTGCTAATTTGGCAGCTAAATCCTCAGGTAAGTTTGGATTGAGGGCTGTTGTCTTGCGCACGAGTGGTGAGCTGTCGCCAGCAAGTTTAGCCAGCAAGTCCTTGGACAAATCTTGGCGAAATGCCAAAATCTGACGCACAGCAATTTGACTGTCGTTGGCTAATTTGGCTTGCAGACCGGCATCGAGGTTGGGATTTTCTGCTACGGCTGAACGAACGGCTACTTCCGGATCGGCAGCTAAGGACGCGAGTAGCACTGGTGATGCCTTGGGGTTTTCTCCTACGGCCCAACGGACTTTGATATTACTGTCTTTCGCTAATGCGTCTAAAGAAGATTCAGGACAATTGGGGTTGAGAGCAACTTCCACTTTCACTTCCCATTGTGGATCTTGGGCAAGTTTGGTCAGAGTCTCAGCTGTTGCTTGAGGATTGCCCGCGCAAGCCTCGCGCACCGATAAGCTAACATCCTTGGCTAATTTGTCCAAAGTTTGTTTGGACAAATTTTTGTTCGCCGCGACAAATGCTCTTACACCAAGGTCACCATCTTCTGCTAATTGATCCAAGCAAGCGGAACTGAGTCTGGCTTGACGGGCAAGAAAACTGCGCACCATGCGGTCACCCATTTTGGTTAAGCGCAGCACCACCTCTGGTGAGGCATTAGCATTACGAGCAATTGAAAGCAAAAGAAATTCCGTTTGCATCGGAGTTTCTGCAAGCTTCTTGAGTGTGGCAGCCGGCGTTCTTGGATCTGCTGCTAAGGCTTCGTAAGTTTGTGGTTGCTGATCATGGGCCAATTCTGCCAATACCGAATCGGTAAGCGGTTTTGGATTGTGCAAAAGTGCCAGCACCACCATTTGATCATCGTCTTTAGCTAATTGCAATTTGAGATCATCCGGACAACCAGGGTTGCTAGCAAGCGCTGCTCTCACCAAGCTTGAACTATCTTTAGCCAGGACTGTGGCAGCTTGACGTGGACAGGCTGGATTTTGGGCCACTGCTAATTTGATGCGAGGCGCGGGACCTTGTTGATTCCATAATGCAAGTGATTGAGGGCGTAATGCATCTTGCAAGATTGATTTTTGGTCTGGCTTACCAGCAGCGCTTTGCGGTTGTTGACTCTGAGCTTGCAGATTTTGTGCTTGTAGCTCTTGCGCCCATGCTTGATTGGCTCCAAGTACGGAGCAAAGTACCGTGACCAAGAGAAAAAATCTGGTAAAAGATTTGGCAAAAGATCTGGAAAACAAATTGGCATTTCGAGCCAGCTTCATGACAATCCCTCGCTAATAATTGAAACTCTTATTCTACTGTTTATTCAAACGATGACTGTCCGTTTTAGCGTTCATCTGGCATTGCCCGACCAACTTTAATTCCGCATGCCGCAAGCGCTTGGGTCTTGACATATAAATTAGCGACGATTAAACTTGGAGACCAATTGCGTTTGCCAATACGTAAATGCAACAAGGAGTTGTAATGCGGCAAGGCTCTAATCCGAGGCAGAACATCGATCTGCTGAGACTAAAGCTTTATATTCTTTGCTGGGCCTTGCTGTTTTGGTTTTTCCAATATGGCGGTGCAGCGAAGACAGTGCGAGTGGAGACTGTCGATCCAGTTAGTGGGCGGGCTCATACTGAAGTTTACCGCCAGCCTTCAATTTGCTATTTGTTCTGGTCAAAACCGCTGGACCATTATGAGGCCGAATCTTCGCCCAGCTATCATGATCGTAAATGGTACAAGGCTCCCAAAGAAATTCTTATTGTAAGTAGAGATATAAATTGGAATCAACTTTATCTTGTGCCGAGCCTTTGGGACGTAGTTGGTATTCATCATCCAGCGCAAGAAATTCACAAGTTAGGAATATTTGTTGCTACCAAAGTTCTTCATCTGAAGTTGCCGGCTGAGGCGTTTGTTCCGCCGAAGGAAACAATTAGACTCGGAAATCTTGTCGATATTATGGCTGCTTCAACGTGGCAGGTGAGCGCATTTTTCGATCTGGTTCTACCAATTATTTTAGCCTTGCCGCTCAGTTCTCTTTTGCTGGCTGTTTTTCTTTCTGTTGGGCGATGTGCTAAATATGGATTTGTTTTTGATAAGGCGATGTCAAAAAGCCTGAGGATTCCATTGAGAATTGAGTGGGCGAAAGTCAAAATCATATTCTCAACAGTGGTTTGGTTTTTGTTTTGTTATTCATTGATATTCTTTTTGGTGGCAGCCGCCCCGGGCCCGCTTGGACAGATGATCACCAATTGGCTTGATGCTCCCATTCTAGATTCCAATCTAGTAAAGGCTAACTTGGCAGATTATCCAAATTTCCAGTTGTTTCTGGCGGCGGCAATTGCCTCCATGGTGTCTGGTATGGTGACCATGACTGCTTGTGTATTCCTTCCACAGAAAAAACATCCAGAAATTATCTTGAATCAAGACGGCATTACATTTCCATTTGAATTTTTCATTGCCACTTGCCGGCATCGTTTTAGAGCCTGGAGCGACGTGGCAGAAGTCTCATGCCAGCGGTCAAGCAATAGCGCTCAGCCTTTGGACCAACCTTCTCCGATAGAAAATATCCGAATTTCATTTCGAAGTGGTGGCATGGTAAATCTCAAAGCAAAGAGAATGTCAGAGGAACATCTAGCCAATCTCCTCATGAGCATTGATGACCTTGCCGGCGATTGTGTGATGAAAGATGGATTAGACGCTGAGGTGGGAACTGAGCACATTGTGTCGGATCATAAGATTGCCATTTCGGCGATGACATTTTTGCCGCTAGCTCAAGGTGCGGAATTAGGAGATGGCAAAGTTAGGATCATTCGTCAGCTTTCCAGTACTCCTGTTAGTGCTACGTACCTCGCGCGCGATAACTCTACTTTGCTTGTCAAACTTGTGCAAATTGCGGCAAATGCAAATCAGGAATACTCTCTTTCGCACAATGGTTGGGCTAATCAGCTTGAACAGCTTAAAGGGTTAAAGCATCATAGTTTGATTAACGAAATAACTGTGCTTGAGCAAGCAAACAATATTTTTGCCGTTTTTGAAAATAAGCCGGGGAAATCGTTAAGAGCATACATAGACCTGAACGGTAGGAGATCTGCTTTGATTGCTCTTGCTATTGCTCTTAAGGTTTGTGATGCTCTTGAATATTTGCACGATCAGAGCCCGCCCATGGTGCATGGTGGCGTGAGTCCTGACAATGTCATTCTCGGAAATGACGGCGAAATCTATTTGTTTGCTTTCGGCCGTGAACATGAATTCGTAGAAGAGGCATGTAAGACATTATGGGGAGATCTCGGCTTCCGCGCGCCGGAGCAAATATATGGATCTGCCTCTCCTCAAACAGATATTTTCGGTCTTGGAGCACTGTTGTCCTATCTTGTCTATGGTAAACAACCTAATGCTTTTGCTATGAATCCGGAAAGGAAGCAGCAAGTAAACCCGGTTGATCAACAAGTGCTTGCACTTATAGAAAAATGTACAGCCTATAAAACCGAGGATAGATACCAGACTATTGGCGAGGTGAAATTGGATTTGACGACAATTCATCAGAAGCTGAAGAACGCATACGTCAGATCAAGCCGAGTAGATTATGCAAAATAACCAACCAATCCACTCTCTAAATGAAGAGACTCGAAAGGACCTCCACGAACTGGCCTCGGCAGTGCGTACACAGCCATGGATAAATAAGCTGATGGGCTTTTCAGTCGGCTTGAGTTTAGTTGTCGCAAATTATCTTTTGCGCCTGTTGTATGGAACCGGCGAAAGGACTTCGGAAGGTGCTCGTGCGGTTGGTGAGCTAAAAGCGGCTTATCGGGAAGGACTCAAACAGTGCTGTGATTCGAATCAGCAACGTGAGGCTTGGCGACAATTTATACCATTTTTATTTGTGCCATATGTTTTTGGAGTCAAAGGCTTCGTGATCATGATTGCACACCGCATCTATCTGCTTTCCGGCTTGCGGAAAAAGTTTGAAAGAAAAAGATCTGCTGATCTCTTTGTCTTTACGCAGAATAAGGAAACCGAACTACCTCTGGAAGAAGTCAACTTTTATCAATCTGCTATTTTCCCTGTCACTTTGTTGGCAATCTTTCTGCTTGGTTTGCCGGCGATGGTAACTCTTGCTTTCTATCACTATTTCGGCATTGATGCCTTCTTGGGTTATCCGTCAAGAAATCCTCAGTTTTTCTCAGTGATAGTGCTTATCCAGTTCTATTTGATGGGTTTGTGCTGGTGTCTTTGCCCGCTTGCTCTAAGAGCCTTTTTTATGTTCCCGCTTCATTTCTGGAACCCAGAGTGTGAAGTTGAGATTAGTTCTTCCGGTATCAAAAAACTGAGTATCAAGGGCTGGTATTCAGAACTCTTGCTATTTTTTAACAGTGCATTTTTCCCTGCCAATTTGCATTGGCAAGACATAGTCCATGTTAATTATGCAGCCAATGGTTTTGGCAGATTGACCCCATTGCCTGATATGGGTTGGAATTATCCACGTCTTGATCCGTATCTAAAGATGCAGGCAGCGATTACTGATGCTTTGGTTGATAAACACAAGCGATGCGAGTATGTGATTTTTCAAACAGGTGAGGATCTGGAACGTGAAAAGAAAATGATCATTAGCGGAAGAGGGTTGAAGATTCGCCTTGGCGACCTCAGTACGAAAGAGCGGGCAAGGCTGGCTGAATCTATTTATAAGTGGGCACCGCATGCGTCATTTAATCCGGAAGCGCAAAAGCAATTGCTTGGCTCGAGCAATCTTTGCGGTCCTGAGTCTAGTTCGATTTTATTAGGTTTGTTGACCTCGGCTATCAAAACCGATGCACCTATTGATCTAGAAATTGGTTCTCGTTTGCAAGATGGCAAATATACAATCACGAAGAAAGTTAGCTTGCAAGATGGAACTTTGCAATATTTGGCCAAGACAGAAACTGGTGAAGATGTCATCATCAAGGTATTTATTGTGCCAGTAAAGGCGTCTATAGCCTCGCAACTAAGCGCGCTCAAAGATTTTGAGCGCGAACATAGGGCTCATTTGCTCATCAATGAGAATCGGAACGGCGGGGACGATGGAATAATTCGCATGCGTGAAGTGTTCTATCAAAATGGAGCGGTATTCTTGGTTCTTGCCCGTCCGAAAGGCTGTACGCTAGGTGAATTTGTGAGAGAGCGTGGATCGATTTCCGAGACAAAAGCCATCGGTCTGCTTAAGCAAATGTGTGACATGTTGAGCTGTCTTCATAGTAGGCCGACGCCAATAATTTTGAGAAGCCTCAGTCCGGATAGTTTGGTAATTGATGGCGATGATACGTTGGTTCTAACGGATTTGAGTCTGGCAGGCAAAACCGGAGCCTTGGAACAATGTTCCGCTAAGGGTAGGCGTGGCTACGCCTCGTTGGAACAGCTCAGTGGAAATGCCACGATTACGAGTGATATTTATAGTCTTGGCGCGACGCTTTATTTTATGCTGACGGGCAAGGATCCTGATCCAATACATGGCTGCCAAATAGATTTTAGCTCTGAAACATCAGGCAAGATTTCCCCGGCGATGGCAAATATAATTACCAAGGCAACTCACAAAGATCCGAAGCTGAGTTATACATCGGCGGAAGGTCTTAAGTACGACTTGGTTTTGTCCAAACTCTAGACAGTTAAGTGGCTTCTATCATTGTCGTGGTTACTGATCTTTATGCACGGTGAAGACGATTGAGCGCAGTGTGTCGCGGTCGAGCTCGTGGCTTAAGTATTCGATGTATTTGACTTGCCAGTCTTCTAAGTTTTTGATCACAAGCGATAGTGATAAACCAGCTTGTCTGGCTGCGGCTAAATCGACACCAATTTCTCCGGCAGTGCCAATGGAGAACATGCGTGTTTTTACAGAATAGCCTTGAGTGCCTTGCAAGCCTAAACGCAGAAGCACGAAGTTGCGATCTAAACCAATTTTTTCTTGTGCCAGGTGGGCAATTTCTTGGAATTTTTCCAATGGACCAGCAATACCCATTTGTGGTGCGGAGACAAGACCGTAATGCAATAAGCGGTCCACTGCCATTGCTGCCTGATAAGTGGTGATAGTTTCTAAGTTATCAATAGTTTTGGAAATAGGTGTAAGTCCATCAAGGTCTTTCCACAAGAGCCTCATCGTTTCTATTTCTTCTGCTGTGCAAGGGGTCTTTGTTTGTGGGTCTTGCAGATTGCTTCCTTGCAAGAGATTTTGGCTGTCCGGCATTTTTTCTAGCGGTGAATTGGCCCCTTTGGGTAATTTCTTCCAGACAACTTCAACATTGTCTGTGGCTAAGGCGCCATCCAAGAGTAGTTTGTCCAAAGGCTTGGTGAGCTGGCAGGCGGTATCGGATAAATCCGGTGGTGGTTGTCTTTGAATGAATACGAAGATACCTTCGCGCCAAACTGAAACAAATTCGACAACTGCATCATCGGATTTTATTTTGCCGAGTTTGGCATGTGTGAGTTTGCCTTGTTCAAACAGAGCACGGAACTGCTGTCCCTTATATTCGACTGAAAGCACTCCGGATTCGCGGTTGTTAGCTAGTGATTGAAGGACACCGGAAGGGTCTGTCGTGCCAAGGTGACCGACCAGCGATTGGACTTGCGATTGTTCGGATGAATTGGCGACAATTTTCACCTTGTCTGCTTCGCCACCTTGTCCATAAAATGCTTGGTCTTGCAGAGCGATTTCTAATTGGCGTGTGCTGAGATAAGTTTTGGCAACGGCCAAGGCGCCAAGATTGAGACGAGTCTTGCCCCGGCTGTTTTGTTGCTCAAACAAAAGTTCGTCTAACTGATCTTGGCTCAGCAAGCGAGATGAAGTCAGGTACTCGCTAAATTTGAAAGGAATTTTGTTGCGAAAACAGTGTACAAGAAACGGTACCTTGGGAAAAATTGGAAATATAGCCCGTACTTGTTCAAGCGAGCGCAACTCTTCCACAAGCTCGTCTAAGTTCATTGTGCCATCGACGGTCAGCCGCTGGGAAATTGTGCTCAGAGGTGTGTAATTGTCGATGGCACCTAAGACAAGATTGCGTCTGCGATGTGATTCAACGCCACCTTTGAGTTTGATGCCAAAAGAAGTAAGCACAGGAATGGAAGACATTAGCACTTGGTCGGCTAAGTCCGTGCTTTCTTCCAGAATTCCGGCTGCTGAGCCAAGAATAGTTTGAATCAGCTGAGCCAGTGATGGCGAATAGTCATAAAGCTCGGCCAGCCTGTCAAAAATATGCAAGGAAAGCGATCCCATAACAGTCTCGCGTACCAAGGCAACAGCCTTGTCTTGTTTGACAAACAAGAGTGCACCTTGCACGGTGAGCAAATTCCGTGCATGCCGGGCAGACTCAAGCAATACTTCCGTGGTGAAAAGAAAACCCGATTTGGTGGCATCAACAATCACAACATCATAGGTTTCTTTTTTTTGCGAAAGCGCACCGAGCTCATCGAGAAACGCGGGGCCATAAGTAAAGGCAAAAACTTTCTCGGACGCTGTATCTTGGTCCTTGCCTTGCGCGAACTTTCGCGTCTGCTCTTCGATTGGTTGGATGGCCATATTATTTGCACTAGAGAAGCTGTTTCAATTCCAATATAGTATGTGCCCAGAGATTCAAGCTTCTGACCGCGAAACTTGCTCGAACACTCTTAGTTTATACATTAATTAGTCGCGGCAGCAATCCGGAACTTCGGCGTCTAGCAAGGTATCGAGGATTTCTTGGGCAATCCAGCCTCTTTCGACGAGAATTCGACCAATTGATTTGCCGGATGTGCGCTGCTCAACTAAGGCAATCCGGACCATATCTTCCGTGACCAGCCCAAGACCAATCAGTCTTTGACCAATATGATAGGGTGAATCGCCGGGCAATTTTATCAGCTTCTGATTGAGTAAGAAATTGTCTAACTCCATCTGGGTGACCAGGGAAGCATTTTTGAGAATTTCTCCCAGAGGCAGGTCAATCTTTTCTTGTTCTTTTAAGGCAGCTTCTAATTCGGCAAGCGAAATTGTGCCGGAGGCGACCAATAATTGGCCAAGCTTGGGAGGCAATTCGTCTGTCAGGGCGCGAAGTTCCTCGATGCTATCGTCAGCTGTACCATCAACGATGGAATCGAAGGCATTGTCTATGGCCATGTAAGCCTGATGAGCTTGCACCCAAGACTGTGGTGATTCCATAAAGTTCTCTTCGGCAAACGCTGCTAGCAGCCGATCATAAACATTTTTTACTTCTGGCTCCGGACAGCCTGGTTTTAATCCTAAAACAACCCAAGGGCTAACTGCTTCTTCATGTGCGTACATTTGTGTCATAGCTATTTCCCAATGGTGAACTTTTCAATGGTTCTAATTTCCAGTTTACCCCTTTTTCTGATGCTGGCGAGCGGTATACCCCTCTAATTTGCACCAAATAGCTAGAGCAACCAGCACCAAATCGTTGCAAGACAAGAATTTAGCGACTCAAGTCTGGCCATTTCTTTCAATTCGCAAAAGTTTAACTAATGGTTCAGTGGTTAAGCCTTGAATCAAAAGCGTGAATAAAACTGTGCCAAAGGTTGTAACAATAATTGCTTCCTTGGCGAGAAATGCTTCCGGCAAACTCAGCGCCAGGGCCATGCAAAGCGATCCGCGCAATGCTCCCCAGACCAGCAAATGACGCCACTTCCGTGGCACAGGAGTGATTTTATTGGCAAGCGGGCAAAGCCCGTAAACAACAATCATGCGGGAAAGTAAAATAGCGATAACGCCAACTGCTATTAATTGGCTGTGCTCGATGAGAAGCGCGGGTTTGATTTGCAAACCAATCAAGAGAAAAACCAGCGAGTTTATGACAAAAGCGGCATATTCCCAAAATGTTGTTACAGCGAACCGGGTCTTTTCGGACATCGCAGATGTCTTGCCGTAATTACCAAAGATAAGACCGGCAATGACGACGGCAATCACGGAAGAGACATGCAGGCGCTCTCCAATCAAATAAGCACCATAGGCCAAAATTGTCGTGAGCATGGTTTCGAGTAAGTGATCGTCAAGAAGCGAGATAAGCTTGGAGGCGGCAAATCCGCAAACCAATCCTACCAGCGTACCGCCAACAGTGACAACAAAAAAATTCGCCAGGAAAGTTGGTATTGATATTTCAGTGCCGGACATTGTTGCGGCGGATACGAGTCCAAACAGCACGACTGCTGTGCCGTCATTGAGCAAGCTCTCTCCTTCCAAGACCATGGTTAGGTTTTCCGGCAGGCCCATTTTTCGGAAGAGAGCCACCACAGATATTGGGTCTGTTGCAGATATAAGAGCACCAAATATCAAAGCTGTGCCAATTGTGAATCCTGCTCCAAAATGCATGATGGTAGCAACTGCCAGCATCGAGATGAACACGCCGACGGTGGCAAGCAGCCAAACTGAGCACCAGTTCTTACGCAAGACGCCGATGTCCGTATTCCAACTTGCCTCAAACAATAGTGGCGGTAAACAGACAAGCAATATCAGGCTCGGCGTCATTTCTACTTCAGGTAGCAAATTGCTGGTACCAATAATCAGACCAGCAATTACTAAGGCAATCGAATATGGAAGCCTGACCCATTTGACAGCAATTGCCACAGCCGAGGCAATCACAAGAAAGGCAACTAACATGTCAATGTGAAAGTTGGAAGCTTCAGACATTGCTTGAACTTCTCCTTAGCTGCTTCACCAGCTTTGTACCGTTTTCTACCGGTTCGCTGCAGGTGTATTTGTGACAAACATATGCAGTCGTTTTGTCGCTTAGTAAACTGCGCGAACGCAAAAGCGGACAAGCTTCAAGCCATTTGCCATTCTTTGCCGTATTGGAAAAGTCTTTGAGGGCAAAAACGCCATTTGGCAAATAAACACTATGAGTGGCAAACAACATCGGTCTAAAATCGTCTTTAGCTGAGTCGGTTAATAAAGCAATTTCGAGATTTTCTGCCAGATAAAAATCGAGAGCGCATATTAGATTGGCAAATTGATCCGGAGCTTTGACAAAATGCGGTGCGTAAAGCTTGAGTATCGCTTCGGCTTTTGCTCTGTACGTTTTATTATCCAAGATGTTTGCCAGCTTCAACAAATTATTGGTGACAACGGAAATGGCAGAAGGAGTCGGCCCGTCGTTGTAATTTTTTGGCCGCATCAAAAGGGTTTCATGGTCATCGGCTGTATAGAAGAATCCACCGTCCGTTTGATCCCAGAAATGCTCGATGGTTTTGTCAGTTAGTTCGATTGCTTCTTCGAGCCACTTACTTTCAAAATCAACTTCTGCCAGATCAATCAGTGCTTGAACAAAATAAGCATAGTCATCCAAATAAGCAGCAAGCTTGGCTTGGCCTTTACCCCAGGTTCTCAGCAAGCGCCCATCTTTGACTAGATTTTGCAGAATGAATTCGGAGGCCTTGCGCGCCGCTTGTAAATACTGAGGATCTTGCAAAACTACATAGCCTTTGGTAAGAGCCGAGATCATCAGACTATTCCAGCTAGTCAGGACCTTTTCGTCTCTGCCAGGGGCAATCCGCTTATTTCTTTCGCTAAGCAACTTCTGGCGCAATGGTATGAGGCGTTTGCCTAAATCAGCCTCTGAGCAATCGAATTGATTGGCCAAATTCTCCGGTGAATCTGATAGATGCAAAACGCTGGTCATATGTTCAAAATTGCCCAAGTCAGTTACGCCGTACACTTTGTTGAACCACTGACCATCAACATGTCCGAGAATGTCTGTGATTTGGGTCGGTCGCCAAACATAGAACTTCCCTTCTTCCCCCTCGCTGTCCGCATCGAGGCTGGAATAAAATGCACCTTCCTCTGAGGTTAGCTCGCGCAAAACAAAATCAAGACAATCCTTGGCTACATCTTTCCAATAAGTATTGCCATTCAATAAATAACCATCAAGGTAGACGCGCGCCAACATGGCATTGTCATAAAGCATTTTTTCAAAGTGTGGTACAAGCCATTGCCGGTCTACCGAATAACGGGCAAAGCCGCCGCCAATTTGATCATGTATGCCACCATAAGCCATTTTGTTGAGCGTATTCTCCAGCATGGACTGGCATTGCTTAGTCAAATCATCATTGCCGAGAGAACCAGCCCGGCGCATGATCAAATTGAGACTTTGCGCTTGAGGAAACTTGGGTGCGCCGCCAAATCCGCCCCAAGATGGGTCGGCAACGCGCAGTAAATTTGTCAGGCAAGCAGAAACGGTCTCTTCGGCAAGCGCTTGATTGCCGCCTGCTTGTTCATCGGCTGTGATTTTATTCAAGAGCCCTAAGTAATGACTGAGTTCATCTGATCCCTTTTCAATATTTTCTCTTTGCTCAAGCCATGACAGGGCAACAGACAATAAAACTCGCCGAAAACTTGGTAGTCCATGCCGATCCGCAGGCGGAAAGTAAGTGCCACCATAAAACGGTTTCAATTCCGGTGTGAGGAAAACGGTCATCGGCCAACCGCCATGACCGGTCATCATTTGCACGGACTTCATATAAATGTCATCAAGATCGGGACGTTCTTCTCGATCGACTTTAATTGGCACGAATTTTTCATTCATGATTTTGGCAATCTCGGGATCTTCGAATGACTCGTGCTCCATTACATGGCACCAGTGACAAGCCGAGTAGCCAATGGAAAGCAATATTGGTTTATCGTTTTGTTTGGCCTTGTCGAGAGCTTCGGCTCCCCAGGGATACCACTCAACCGGGTTGTAAGCATGTTGAAGCAGATAAGGGCTTGTCTCATCTATTAGGCGATTGCTTTTGCCCTTGCCGTCCGCTTGACCAGTTTCACCTTGATGGCTCATGTGCTCTCCAATATCCTTTGCCTTCGCTATGATCTTAAATGGTTTTTTCTTGTTAAGCTCATAGCAAATGGAAATAATTTGGCAAAGAAATGGAAATGAAACGACCCTTAGAAATTGAACTAGTAATTCCTGTGCGAACTTATGACATCGATTATGGCGGTGTTGTAAGCAATATTGTTTACATTCGCTGGCTGGAAGATATGCGCACCCAGATGATTTGTGAACATATTTCGCAAGCCAAGCAATTGGAGGATGGTTTTGCGGCAGTGGCTGCCTCGACTCATATTGAATACAAGCGACCACTGAGGCTCTTGGACCAGCCCATAGGCAGAATGTGGCTTGCCGATTTGGGAAGGGTGCGCTGGAAAGTCCAAGCAGAAATTGAATTAAATGGTCAAGTTGTGACCAAAGCAGAACAGACCGGTGCATTTGTTAGTTTAGCTACATTACGACCAATTACTCCTCCTTTAGAATTTAGTTTGCTTTGGCAAAAGCATTTAGAACGAGAGAATTTGATCGGCGC
This sequence comes from Candidatus Obscuribacterales bacterium, assembly GCA_020050685.1. Classification (GTDB taxonomy): domain Bacteria; phylum Cyanobacteriota; class Vampirovibrionia; order Obscuribacterales; family Obscuribacteraceae; genus JAGVKG01. The sequence goes on from JAGVKG010000011.1 coordinate 18,786, forward strand.
ACGAGAAGGTGTTTGACTTACTCAAGCCCGACAGTTGGGTTTGTCAACCATTTCATCTTCAAGCATTAACAAGCACGTGCTAGATCAATTTCAGTTTTGCAGTGGCAGATGATAGTGACTTTGGGATTTAGCAACCAGTTGAGCCTTAACTTGCTCGTACTGATTGGCAATCACTGCTTCTTTACTGAGCCAGCCAGAGATGGCGCTGACGACAGAATCATTTAAGTAGATTGTGCCAAGCAAAACATGTCCACATTCCGGCAGCCAAACCATTTTCTTGTCTGACGATTGCAAATGATCATAAATTGCCTGGGTGGATTTTGGATCGACAATGCCATCAAGCCCGCCGGTCAAAAGCATCACCGGCATGTCGGGCGACAAGTGTTTGGCCTTGGTCATGGCGGCTGCTAGGAAAAATCTGGTTTTCAAAATCTCAATCGGATTGAGAGTCTGACGGGAAAGCGGATCGGTTACCATGCCCAGGCATATGCGCTTATCATTGGAAGAATAACGCATGATGTAGCGAGTAACATCCATTTGTTTGTGTAACGCTTTTATGCCTTTGATGAAATCATTTGCCACCATCATTGGTGCATAAAGTCTTGGCGTTGTGCCGGCACTGACCAAAATCAAGCCGTCAATCAAATCCGGTCGCAATTCTGCAGCATTAATCGCGACAGCTGAACCGACACTTTCACCTAAAAGGTAAACTGGAATGGTGGGAAACTTGTTTTGAATCTCTTGCATCAAAGAGATAAGGTCTGCTGTTGTATCGGCGAAATTTGCATATTTGCCTGCTTCCGGCCAAGAGTTTGTGTGATACCACTTTCCATGTCCGCGCTGATCAAGAGCGACAAAAGTAAAACCCTGGGCGGTTAGCTTATTGGCAAAAGTTTCAAACGTGCCTGAATGTTGAGTTAAACCGTGAACCCCAACCACAATAGCGTTAGGACGTGGACCTTTGCTTGCCCAAACGCGAATCGGTAAATTGGCGCCGACTTGTCCGGTTAAAAGAACTTGATTGGCGGACTCGGCTTGGCTGACTTCAGGCTCTGGCGCAATGCTTTTGAGGTTTTGTCTAGAGGTTGCTTGGCTTGCCTTCGTGCCTAGACCGCTAGCTTGCACCATGTTTGTGCCGCTTAGAAGTAACATCAAGGCCGCAGTAAACTTGACCGGCAAGCTAAAGGCTCGCCGTCTGTCCTCTGATTCATTTGACTGACAGACAAAGTTCATACGCTACATCATCACACACAAAGAAGGGGGGTTGACAGCAGATCTATATAAAACTCTCTTCATTACTGTAACAATTCAGTGTCCTTGGCGCCCAATTGCGCCTAAAGTCAACTTCTATGCACGCCATACAAGGCTAAAGCGTAAGCCTCAAGCGTTGCCTCGCAAGTCTCTTTCCAGGTCATCTGGGCAGTAATATCTCTTGCCCGCTTACCCATAGTTTCTGTGACGCTGGGGTCTGACATTAGTTCCGTCATAAGATTAGCCAGCTCTTCTGCGTCCAAGTGATTTTCTAGAATTAAGCCGTCTTTGCCATGAGTAATTACTTCCGAAACTCCACAGCGGCGGCTGACGATTGCGGGCATGCCCCACTGCATAGCTTGCAAAACCACCATGCCAAAAGGCTCTACGCGAGATGGCAAAATCAGGGCTTGAGCCTGGCGATAAACTTTGCCCATGTCTTTTTGGAAGCCGAGATATTGGATTTGTGATTCGAGCCCCAAAAGTTTCTTGCGCACATGGTCTTGTGGTTTGCCCTTTAGCCCAGCAATTACCAGGCGAAAGTCTTTGCCTTGCTTGGCCAATAAATGGCAGGCGTGGAAAAGCACATCCAGACCTTTCTTGCGGAACCCTTTACCAACAAAGAGAAAGGTAAATGGCTCTTGGTCTGGCTTGGATGAGATGGGGTTCACACTTTCCGGATCCAATAGGCTTGAGCCTGGATAAGCAACTACAGAAGGTTTGTTTGGACTAATGTCGTATGTGTAATAGAAATCGTCGCGACAAGTCTTGGAAGAAAAAACAAAGTACTTTGCCGTCTGGCACATAAGCTCATCCTGTTGATCGCGTAAGCGATAAGCCGGTATGAATGCCGCTTTGAGTTTGTTGACCAAATTCTCCCAACCTTTGCCGACGTGAGACAAATAGGCGACAGAATGATTGTGGAAGGTAAACACATCGGCATTGGCGATGGGGAAATGTTGAGCGTTAACCAAATCGAATGGACCTGCACTTTCCACACAAGCCGTACCGGCATCAAAATAGTGTTTGAGCCTTTCTGCTTTGCGAGATTTGGCTTTGGGCTTGGCAAAAAAAACATAGTTTAAATTGGCGTGAACCAGGTCCGTTTTGTTCTCCTCACAAATAACTGTTACTTTGTGACCGCGCTCTAAAAGACCCTCTACTACTTTATAGGTGTAAAGTTCCAGTCCGCCACCGGTGGCAAAGGAACGCAGGACCATAGCAATATGCATTGATCCGGAAATTGTCACTTCACTTGACTCTTGCATCATGAAATTGCAGCCGCGAGCCCATTATATAGATGGCAATTCGCCTCAAGCACGCCATAAAAACCAAATTCAACTTCTGCTTTTGCTTGGTGCTCGGAAATGAAATACTCGGCTAAGGCCAGCGATTCATCAGAGTGTTCCACTTCAATTGCTACGTGATTGAACCAAATGTGTTGGCTTTGACCAAGTTTGGCAAATGCCTTTTGCAAATTTTGAAATTCAATAATTGCCAGCAACTCCGTAGCTGTGATTGCACCAGCGGCAATCGCAGGACGCAACATGGCTTTGGCGAAATGTTGTTTCACCGGATAATAAAAGTTGGTTGCTTTCTGAATGAATTGCCAAATGCCCGGTTCGATTTTAGTATCAAAATAAGTTGTCTTATCAATGCCACAAGCAAAAGCTAAGTCTTGCAGTTGCAATTGGTGGCGCCAATCAGGATGGCCCGAGCCATATTCCGTGCGTACATTTTCTAAAACAAAACAGACGGCCGGCTCCGGCATTATGGTGGCAACTTTTAGCAAGAGCCGACGCAAGAAAGTGGCGTGGACATCATAGTTGCGCAAAAGCTTGCAAGCCTGATCCAAAGTCAAATTGATAGAGGCAAGCTTTTCAAATAATGGATGATTTGCACAAGTATGTTGCCTGGCAATTTCAGTTAAATACGAAGCTGATGAAATATCAGCCTGCTGCAATAATGGTTCAAGTGTGGCGCTCGTCAAATTCTTATCCAACTTGAAGGAGATACTGTTTGGCTTACTTAGCGGAATTAACTACGCTTTCGTGTTTTTGCGCAGCTTCTTCGGCTTCCAAAAGCCATTGTGCCTCAAGTGCAGCCATGCAGCCTGTGCCGGCAGCAGTAACAGCTTGGCGATAAAGCGGATCTTGCACATCGCCTGCAGCAAAGACACCAGTAATTTTGGTCTTTACTCCATGGGTAACAATGTAGCCGGCTTCGTTCAATTCCAGCTGACCTTCAAAAAGTTCTGTGTTTGGTTTGTGACCGATAGCCACGAAGACACCATCTGCCGGTAGATCTTGAACTTTGTCCGTCTTCAAATCACGCAAACGAATGCTTGTCACCATGCCAGCTTTGACGTCCATGATTTCTTCAATCACAGAGTTGAGGACAAATTTGATTTTGGAATTTTCCTTGGCGCGGTCAACCATGATCTTGGATGCGCGGAAGGAATCGCGGCGGTGCACCAAATGCACTTCGCTGGCAAAGCGTGTTAAGAACATTGCTTCTTCCATGGCGGTATCACCACCACCAACTACGTAAACTATTTTGTCTTTGAAGAAGAAGCCATCGCAAGTTGCACAAGCAGACACACCGTGTCCCATCAACTTGGATTCGGATTCCAATCCCAAAAGTTTTGCTGATGCACCAGTGCAAATAATCAAAGTGTCAGTGAGAATCTCTTCTCCTGATGTGCGAATTTGAAATGGACGCTTGGATAAATCAACTGATTCAGCATTATCAAAAATGAATTGCGTGCCAAAGCGCTCAGCTTGCTTGTGCATTTCTTCCATCAAGTCTGGTCCCAATATGCCATTAGGAAAGCCAGGGAAATTCTCTACATCAGTAGTAATGGTCAATTGACCGCCGGCTTGTAGTCCTTGTATGACTAACGGTTGTAGATCCGCTCTGGCTGCATAAATTGCTGCCGTTAGCCCGGCAGAACCTGAACCCAATATTGTTACTTTCTTTTTGATGGTCATTTATATCTCCGGCATCGCCTGAGCCTGCCAAGGCCAAGATCTCAAGACTTTTTCTTGATCTTCACTTTATTCTTCTAATTGTATGGCTCGGGGCTCGACTTTCATCAAGCCTCAAAATAAGTTAACGACAAATCACTTCATAGTGCGATGGCAGGAGGAAAAATTGCACTTGATATCCGGTATGGATATTTAGTTCGCATATGCATTTTGGCTATAGACAATAACCGAAGCTCAAAATTGATTTGTCATGAGATTGGCGCTAGGAACCATAGCTTGCCATGAAGGGACGAAGACCATAGCAAAGCTGATGACGAATGGTGGCAAATTTCTTGCGATACTCGCGCCGTAGCCTGTCTAATTTTGCTCTGGCTTTCTGATTGCCGGTTTCCGACAAGAGAATACGCAGCCGATCGAAATCGTTCAGCTTACCCAAACATTGCTGGGCCTTTTGCAGCTCCATGTTGGTTAAGCCAAAAAATTCAGCCAGCATGTATCGCCAGCGTTTTATTTCCAAACGCAGCTCGTGTAATTCTCCTGTTGTTTTGGCTTTTGCCTCTAATTTGCGAGCCAATTCTTCCTGCTTGCTTAAATGCGCATCAATGCGTTCGTAGGCTGATTCGGGAATGGCTTTGTTTCTGGATTTGGACATGTGCCGTTTCAGACCGGCGTATTGTTTGGCTAGATGAGCCTTTAGCTGGTCATCAATTTCTGGCACATCGAGCTTATCTATTGTCTTGCTGACTTTTCTGCGCACTTTTTCCCGTTCGGTTTTCCAGGTTTTGCGCGCTGATTGCGGCACTCCCAGGTCGCTGCCAGCCTGCGTGTTTACGTCCCAATCTCTCAGCTGACCCAGCTTCTTCAAAAGTTTGCGAAGCTTGCTCCCCACCTTGTTTTCAAAGGCGTCCGATCCCCAGCCATCTTTCTTGAGCACTTTCCAAACGGAAAACCAGCGCCGGAGCATGACGCGGCACTCATGCACGCGTTTGGTCGTGGTTTTGGCGACCAGCCTGTCTAATTCGACAACTAAGCTAGCCGATAAATTCGTGATTGTCTGATATTCGAAATCCAGCCAATTGGTTTTGCCTAAATGCGGCGCGATGGAAAGTGCAGAGCGTTTTTTCAATGTAGCTCCGTTGGCATGGCGAGGTGAAGTCTCACGAAATTTCACAAAGGAATATCTCCGCCAAAATTATCGCCCTGTTTGCTTTGCGGTTGTGAGAAAAAAAGCAAAATTAGGGTACCAAATATAGTGTGCCCAGTTTGTTTGGAATCAATCTTAGTCGTTAACAGGTCACTTAATATAATGATAGATAGTTTGGGAGAAACGAATTTGTTGGAATGGCGTTTGCGGCGTAAAGCACTTTGTTTAATGCTTGCCTTTAACTTGTTCGTCCTTGCCTTGTCTGGCTTAGCGGTTTCGGCTCAGGCGCAAGCTCAATCGGCAAAAACGCCCGCGGCGGATTCATCTGCCGGCTCATCGGCCAATTCATCGACTAACTCACCGGCCAGTTCACCGACTACTTCACCGACTAATTCATCGGCAAATCAGGACGCCACCTCGGTTGCTAGCCCAGAAGTGAAGCCTGAAGTACCGCCGGCAGAAAAAATTACTGGCACTTTTGAAGAGCATATGGACAAGGCTGCCAAATTGTTTAACGAAGAAAAGTTTGAGGAAGCAAGAAAGGAATTTGAGATTGCCTTGGTTCTGGATCCAAATAATGTGGTTGTCGAAAATTGGATTGGCTTTTGTTACGAAAGATTGAACAATTGGGATAAGGCAATTGAGGTTTTAGCCAAAGCTGCCGAGCTGGACCCTGATTATGCCGAAGGGCAAAATAATTTGGCTTTTGCTTATCAGCAAACCAGGCATTATCCGGAAGCTGAAGAGGCTTATGTTAAGGCTGTGAAGTTGAAGCCGGATTTCTTTCAAGCGCATTTTAATTTGGGCTATGTTTACGAGCAAGAAAAAAAGTTTGACGAAGCGCAGGCAGAATATATGAAAGCCTTGGCGCTCGATCCTAAATACACCGATGCGCACTATCGCCTTGGTTGTGTTTTCCAGCAAAAGGCAGATTTAGAAAAGGCCAAAGAGCATTACGATAAAGTTTTGCAAGCTGATCCTAAACATGCCGGCGCTCATACCAAGCTTGGCGTGATGGCTCATGAGCGTAAAGATATTGAATTAGCCAAGAAGGAATTAGATTTGGCATTGCAAACCGATCCCAAATTTTACGAAGCCCGCATGCGATTGGGTGTGATTCTACTCAACGAAAATAAATTGAATGAAGCATTGACCGAACTGGGACGTGCTTTGGAAATCAATCCTTATGACGACGCTATTCACTATGAATTGGGCAGGTTGTTTTATTATTTGCAGCAATGGAAAAATGCTATTGATCAATTGAAGCAAGCTATTTATTTGAATCCGGAAAACCAAGCTGCTAAAGATCAACTAGAAAAAGTTCTAGAAGCCAAGAAAAAAGCTTAGTTCGGAACGCAAGTTAGTGTGGCAAAGTTGTTCGTTGAACCGACGAATCAGCCGCGCATCAAGTCGTCAATTAAAGCTTTTGATCTTTGGATGATCAAGTCTTTGCCGCCGCGTTCGTAAACAGCGCGCGCACGATCGGCCAATGTGGGCATGGTGATTTTTTGATGGCGGGGAAGATGATGTGGCTCGCGACAAAATTCCATCAAAGGTTCTGCTGCCTTTTGCCAAGTAAATTCTTTTGCCAAAGCGCTTGATCCTTGGCGGAATTTTTTAGCAAGCTCCGGATTGTCGAGAATGGTGGTTAAGGCGGCTACCCAAGCGTCAACATCGCTGTAAGGAACTGCGATACCGGCAGAGCGCAAGGTCACGAGTTCGGCAAATTGATCACCACCTGTGGTAACAATTGGCAGCTCGGTCCACAAGTAATCTAAGATGCGGGTGCGGAAAGAAAAACGTGTTTCGGGTAAATCAAAATGTGCAGATACGGCAATATCGGCATCTAACAAATAGTTGACGCGCGAGTCGTAAGAAATCCAACTTTGCGCATTTGTTGTACTGCCTGATGAATTACCAAAAAATACATTTTTGTTCAGCACGCCTAAAGTTTCGGCTAGCTTGCGCGCTCGAGCCACCATGCCCATTTCCGGTACTTGGGGATTGGGTGACTTTACGCCCATGAAAAATAGTTTTACGTCGGAACGGGTTTGGCTGATTTTTGCCACTGCAGAAATTATCGTCAGTGGATCAAACCATTCCCAAATGCCACCACCCCAAATGATTACCTTATCTTCTTTGCCAATGCCATCGACAACGCCTTTGATTCCAGGGCCGTTTTTGGCTGGTGGTTGATTAGGCAGTCCATAAGGAACAACATCAATTAGTTTGCGGAATGACGGATCGAATTTGTACATTTCCGGGGTCAGGCGACCTAGTGCACAAAAACGCCCAATCCAATAATCTCTTTGTCTTTCTGAAGCACAGACAGAAAAATCACAGGCGGACATGTGAGCTTCCAGTACTTTATGCATTAGGCGATAACTGGCTTGCACGGAAAAAGAATCTTGATCGTATTGAGCCAGCAAGGACAACAAATAAGGATCATAAAGATCAATTGCTAAAAACTTGCCCAGTTTCGCCAGCTGTGGATATGGCTTCAAGACATTTGATTGAATGAAGAGTACATCTGAGTTTTGCGCTAAGCCATAAAGCTTTTGTTTGTTCAAACCGCAGACAAGATCAAAATTATCTGGTCGTGGTAAATCGGTTGGGTAAGGAGAAAAAACCGATACAGCAAATTCACTGGCTAATTCGCGTGCTAATTCATAAGCGCGTATAGCCGGCCCCGCCATTTGCTTGGCGATTGGCTCGAGTGTTACTAGCAATACTTTTCGCTTGTTCACGTGTTTGCCTTTCAAAATACCAAATTGCTATTTGACTCGCAAGCCGAGGATTACAAGGTCTCGATAAATCCCATCAAATGCGGCTACTTTAGGCAATCTGCCCCACTCTTTGAATCCCAATTTGTTCATCAGTTTGATGCTGGCAACGTTTTCGGCGAAGATGCGGCCAACCAAACATTCAAATCCGAGATTGGCTGCTTGTTTGATTGCTTCTTCCATCATGAATTGGCCAACTCCGCGCGAGCGCTCTGGCTCTGAAATGTAAATGCTCAGCTCGCTAGTTATGTCGTAAGCCGGCTTAGAATCAAATTTGCTGAAGGCTAGCCAGGCAATTACTTTGCCTTGTCTTTCGTAAATCCAAATCGGATATTGGCTCGCGTCATGCTCTTTAAACCAGTCAATGCGGCCTTCTACCGTACAAGGTGAATTGTCGGCAGTGACAATTTGGCTTGAGATTGTTTGATTGTAAATTTCAACAATTGCTGGCAGATCATCCAAAGTTGCATTGCGTAAGCCATATTTAAGAAGCGAAGAAGTTGTGTTCATCTGATTACCTTTGCCAATTACAAGAAGATAGCACAAGCGCTGTATAAATGTTGTGTAATCTTCTCTGTAAGCCGCACAGGCTCTGGGTTAGATGAATCATCTCCAGTGATGGCAAGTGGGCGCATCCGAATCGTGAGCTATAATTTGGGCATGTTTGAACCAGATCTCGTATCGATAGTAATTCCCAATTGGAACGGCAAACGCTTTTTGCCTGCCTGTCTTGATTCGCTTGCGGAGCTCAACTATCCGCAAGTAGAAATCATCGTTGTCGACAATGGCTCACACGATGGTTCGGTTGAGCTCTTGCAAGAGTCTTATCCGCATGTGCGTTTGGCTCGATTTGAAAAGAACACTGGATTTAGTGTGGCAGTCAATCGCGGCATTACTGAAGCTCGCGGTGAATTTGTCGCGCTTCTAAACAATGACACCACAGTCGACAGCAATTGGCTATCTGAAATGGTCAAGGTAATGCGTGAGCATCCGGAAATTGCTAGCTGCGGTTGCAAGATGCTTTCTTATGACGATAGGACTATCTTAGATGGTGCCGGTGATGGCTATCGACGTGGCGGTTTGCCAGGACGAATCGGACATCGCGAAAAGGATTGTGGGCAGTTCGATCAGATGCGCTACATCCTTGGTGCCTGTGGTGGCGCAGCTTTGTATCGCCGTACTTTGTTCGACGATATTGGTTTGTTCGACGACGATTATTTTGCTTATTTGGAAGATGTGGATATGGGGCTGCGCGCGCAAAGTGCAGGCTACAAATGTCTTTATGTGCCAACGGCAATCATGTACCACTTGGGTTGTGGCACCACAGGTAGTGGCTATTCGCCTCTAGTTGTAAAACTCTCTGCCCAAAATAATTGGAACACGATAATCAAAAATGTGCCCGGCTCACTCTTGCTGAAATTCTTGCCGCAGATATTTTATTGGCAAGCCTATTATTTTGCTGTCGTGATCGTGCGCGGCGGTCAAGTCCTTCCATATCTTCACGGCACATGGAATGCGCTTAAGCTTCTGCCGCGCATGCTGAATAAGCGCAATCAAATTGCGGCAAAACGTCGAGTCTCTGCTGCTTATTTAGAAGAAATGATTGTTCAATCAGAAAAAGATTTAGCCGATTCCAGACAACGTTTAATTGCCCAAGAATTGCAACCTGTTTAATCACTTGTTTGACAATCAGAAAGACTTAGCGTGGTACTACGCCGAGACCTGGTTTGTCGGATAGTTTGAGGTAGCCGTCGTGGTACACGGCACCGACATAAGGATCGTTAGCTAGGAGCATGGCGCCGTCCAGATCTAAGTGATCGCAAAGACCTTGTAGTTGGGCTGCGGCAGTGGTGCCGATTGATGATTCGATCATCATGCCGAACATTACTTGCATGCCGTGAGCGCGTGCAGTGTTGATCACGCGCAATGCTTCCAGCATGCCGCCGGTTTTGGCAAGTTTGACTACCACTCCGTCAATGCAACCTGCCATTCTGGCCACGTCATGTGATTTGCAAATGCTTTCGTCGGCAAAAATTGGAATTGGTGAATTCTCGCGCACGAAGCGGAATTCATCTACAGGGGCATATTTTGGCAGCGGTTGTTCAATAAATTGCACACCATTGTCTGCCAAGAAGTGTGCCATGGATATGGCTTGTTTTGGTGTCCAAGCACCGTTTGCATCAACACGCAAAGGAATATCGCCGGCTATTTTGCGCACGCGTTGAATAATTTCTCTATCGTAACTTGTGCCTTGTTTGACTTTGAGAATTTTGTAGCCGGCTGCCACTGCTTCTTCTGTCTTGCGCTCAACCACTTCCAAACTGTCAATGCCAATTGTAAAATCGGTCATTGGTGGTATCAGACCGGTTAGGCCAAACTTTTGGTAAGTTGGTTTGCCAACAATTTTGCCTGTGAGATCATGCAATGCCATTTCGACTGCGGCTTTTGCAGAGGCATTGCCGGCAACCGATTTGTCCATGCGATTACAAATCTCGACAATGGCAGTTGGATCGTGACCGAGAATTTCTTTCTCTTGCCAGAGCTTCAAACAAGCCATGACAGTTTCCGGCGTTTCGTTGTGATATTGCGCGGGAGCCGCTTCTCCTAAACCGACGATGCCGTCAAGATTTAGCCTTACCAGAACATTGTGTGTGTCGGATGAGGTACCGTAAGATATACCAAAGGGATGAACGGTTTTGAGATTGAGCGGCTCAAAAGATAATTGGATTGAACGCAGGCTGGTCTTCACGATAACTTCTCCTTATGTTGCAAAATTGCGGCAAAAAGATTTTCACAACCAAAACGCACCGGATCGTTAGCAGGCAAATTAGTTTGCTTCTCTGCTTCGGCAATCGCCTTTTTCGCTTCGGCTTCCGACAAATCCGATGTATTAAGTGCAATACCAACTACTTTGGCTTGAGCCAAGGCAGATGCCATTTGTTCGTACACCGGAATAAAATACGACAACGGCGGAATTGTGTACTCGGTATCCTTGATCAACTTTCTGGATGGCTTATGGCAAAGAATCAGTGCATCCGGACAAGAGCCGTGCAAAATTGCCATTGTCACGCCGGAAAATCCTGGGTGAATAATTGAGCCTTGCCCTTCGATAAAAAGAAAATCTGCGTCGTTGCCGTGCGCAACCACCATTTCTTCCACGGCACCGGCCATAAAGTCACCGATAATCCGATCGACCGGCATGCCGACGCCATCAATCATGATGCCGGTTTGACCAGTGGCAATAAATTTCGATTTGTGGCCTTTGCGACTGGCGAAAGCCGAGAGTTCTAAACTGACTGTCATCTTGCCAACCGAGCAATCAGTGCCGACAGTTAAGACGGTCATAGCATTCACTTTCGCTGCTAAACCCGAAGCGACGGTGAGATCTTCCGGTGGGCGACGCACGTCAATCAAACGAACCTTGTGATTATCAGCCAAATGAGAAAATTCTTTGTCTTCACTAAGGAAGTCATGCAAGCCATTGATGATGTCGAGCCCAGATTTAATCGCCAAGTTAATATCGGCTCGCCATTGGTCAGGTAGGTGCCCGCCACTCCAGGCAGTGCCAAGCAAAAGCGCTTCCGGTTGAAGTTTAAGCGCATCATTGATCGATTTCACAATTGGGATATCGGACTTGATTCCCATGACATCCCCGACGGTTTTTCCAGCTTCACTGCTATCAATCACGCAAGCAATTGGGTTCTTGCCGTAACGAATCACCCCTTCTGCTGTTTTGGAGCGTCCCTTATAAAATTCACCCTCTGCATATATGGCCAATTTGGCGGTTTGAGGGTAATACATGGCATTTGCTTCCTTGCTCAGACTGGCTATTTGATTGTTTCGTTCTTGAGTAAACATGACTCTATCTGCCTATTTTTTTGCGGGCGCGGTATATAAACTTTGTATGTTTAACATATCTTATCTGCCGGATTTGCAGGCTAAGCGGCATTAACACCGCGGTTCAACCGCAAAATCGCGTAAATAAGTATCCTAAATAATATCCTGGGTTTGTTGCGAAAAGGCAAAGGCGGCAATTAAAGTTTAAAATTAGACCTAGAATTATAGATAGGTGGAGGCAGTGCTTGAGGTAAGAGATAATCGGGGGCAATAGGCATCGACCGATAATCAAAGCGCTAGCTGGCTAAACAAAGGCAAGACAAGATATAAAATGGACAAGAAGCATAAACGAGAGCATGAAGAGCCTGAGCTCGAAGCCGTCGAGGCTGTCGAGACTGCTGAGACCGATGTCGGCGATGAGACTGATGAAGCAGCGCAAGAAGCGTCGCGGCATGAAATGGCCAAGGCTTTTATGCGGGCAGTCAATGCTGGTATGGAAGTGAAGCCCGGGGACTTTGGTTTAGGTGGTGGCGGCGGAGGCGAGGCACCGTCTTCTGGTCCTTGTCGCAATTGTCAGGATTTGGAGACTCGGTTGGCTCAGATGACCCAGAAAGCTCAAGATGCAGATGGGCATTATCGGCGCATGGCTGCCGACTTTGAAAATTATCGTAAACGCGTGGACCGCGAACGGGAAGATTTTCTTGGTCATGGAATTAAGAAGGCTGTGGAAGCGATGCTGCCGGCCCTTGATGATCTGGATCGGGCACAACAAAGTTTGTCCACAGACTTGTCGCCAGAAAAGTTAATGGAGAGTCTGAATTTGATCTGCAACAGCGTCAAACGCAGTCTCGAAATGATTGGCGTTAAGTCCATGGATGTTCTTGGCGAGCATTTTGATCCGCGCTTGCACGAGCCAGTGCAAAATGTTGAAACCACCGAAGCACGGGATGGCACGGTTTTGCATGAGCTAAGACGCGGGTACACCTTAAATGACAAGGTGATTCGTCCGGCTTTAGTGAATGTGGCTTCCAATCATTTGGATGATTCGACCGTGCAAGGCGCTAATGAATTAGGTGACAGTGTAGACGAAACGGAAGCAAGTGTGGCGGACCGCTATGAAATACCGGAAGATGTTCTGGATAAGAGCATAGATATAGTGGCTCAGGTCGATACTGAACAAGGGGATGACGGAGGCGAGCGCGCCTGATGTCTAGCGAAAAAATAATCGGCATTGATTTAGGTACCACCAACTCTTGCGTGGCAGTGTTGGAAGGTGGCAAGCCGGTCATTATTGAAAGTTCGGAAGGCTCGCGGCTGACACCATCGGTGGTGGCATTTACGCCGCGCGGTGAGCGGATTGTCGGACAAGTGGCTAAGCGTCAAGCAATTACTAATCCTGAGCGGACGGTCATGTCCGTGAAAAGAAAAATGGGATCGAACTTGCGCCGCTCGATTGATGGAGCCGCTTATAGTCCCGAGCAATTCTCCGCCATGATTTTGCAGAAAATGAAAACCGATGCGGAAGCTTACCTGAACGGTCCGATTTCCAAAGCAGTAATTACTGTGCCAGCATACTTCAACGATGCGCAAAGACAAGCAACGCGTGATGCAGGACAGATTGCCGGTTTGGAAGTGATGAGAATTATCAATGAGCCGACAGCATCAGCCTTGGCTTATGGCTTGAACAAGCTGACTATGCCAACATCCATTCTCGTATTTGATTTGGGTGGTGGCACATTCGACGTCAGTATTTTGCAGGTGAATGAGGGCGTCTTTGAAGTTAAGGCAACATCAGGCAACAATAAGCTTGGTGGTGATGACTTTGATCGTTGCGTGATGGACTGGTTGAAGTCAGAATTTCTGACTGAAACCGGCGTGGATATTTCCAACGATCTCTATGCATTGTCACGTTTGAGAGAAGCAGCAGAAAACGCCAAAATCGAGCTTTCAACAACATTGCAGAGCGATATTTATTTACCGTTTATTGCGGCAAACGATACTGGTCCGAAGCACTTGCGCCGTACTTTGACTCGTGCCACCTTTGATGAGTTGACTCAACATTTGATTGAAGCAACTTTGGGACCGCTGCAAGCAGCCATGGATGATGCCAAACTTAGCCCGGATGCAATCGGACACATTGTCATGGTCGGCGGTTCCACCCGCATTCCAGCAGTGCAAGAAACGATTAAGCATTATTTTGGCCGTGAACCAAACAAGGCTATCAATCCGGAAGAAGCAGTGGCGCTTGGGGCTGCCATTCAGGCAGGCATTCTTTCTGGCGAGGTGCAAGATGTTTTGCTTCTCGACGTGATCCCACTTTCGCTTGGTATTGAAACAGCTGGTGAATTGTTTACCAGAATCATTGATCGCAACACAACTATTCCGACAAGTCGGACGATGAACTTCACTACAAGTGATGATTCTCAAACATCAGTAGAAATACATGTGCTGCAAGGGGAACGTGAGCTGGCAAAACACAATGTCTCGCTGGCCAAGTTTTACCTCACTGGTATTCCCAGAGCTCCGCGCGGCATACCTAAAATCGATGTGACCTTTGAAGTTGATGCAGACGGAATTTTGCGTTGCTCAGCAGTTGATGGTGCAACCGGTATCAGCAAACAAATTGTGGTTAAGCGCACTGTTGGTCTAAATCCGGATGATGTTAAGCGCATGCAGAAAGAGGCCGAAGAGCATCAAGAACAAGATCAAGAATTGAAAGATCAAATTTCCACCAAGATCAAAGCAGAGTCCATGCTTGTGGAAGCAAAGCGTACCTTGAACAAATACGCCAATCAATTGGACAAGATTTTTGTGGAAAAGGTAAAGGATGCCGCCGATAAGCTCAGTGCCTCACTGGGCACGGGAGCAGAGCATCCGGAAATCAAGACGCTGGTTGCAGCGCTTGATGCATCACTTCTGGATCTCGGACGGGCAATTTATTCTCAAAGCCAAGAGCATTTGCCGAGAATGGATAGAAGTAACTATGATCAAACTGAACTTGAAGAAGGACCTGCTAAAACAGAAGCAGAATCTCTTTCTTCCGGCCAAGGCTCCGGACAGTCCAGCTCCGGTTCTGGATTAATGGATTGGACAGACAGCACCCAGTAGAGTGATTGATGGGTAAGCGAGGGTACATCTCTGGTTACTATGACTAAACGCGATTTTTATGAGATACTCGGTGTGCCACGCACCGCAAATTCCGATCAAATCAAGAAGGCTTTTCGCTCAAAAGCACGCCACCTGCATCCGGACAACATGGATAGCGGGGACGAATCTGCATTTAAAGAGCTTGCAGCGGCCTACGAAGTATTGTCCGATGACAATAAACGCGCACTTTATGACCGTTATGGACATGATGGTTTAGCTGGTGCTGCCGGAGGATTTGACGGTGTAGACCTGGGAGCCTTTGCTGATCTGAGCGAAATCTTCAGCACCTTTTTTGGTGGCGGCAGAGGCGGTGGTGGCAGACGCTCGACTGTCGAACGTGGCTCTGATTTAAAGCTTGAGCTCAGATTGGAATTTTCGGAAGCGATTTTTGGCACGGAGAGAAAAATCTCCATCAAGCGTCTTGAAGCTTGCACAGTTTGCACAGGCACTGGTGCGCAATCTGGATCGCAACCGGTGCGTTGCACTACATGTAACGGTGCCGGACAAATTCGCCAAGCGACACAAACTTTGCTTGGTCAATTCATGCAGATTCTCACTTGCCCGAATTGCGAAGGCGAAGGTACTCGCATCGAGAAAGCTTGTACTGTCTGTAAGGGCAAGGCTCAAGTGCGGACACAGCGCGATCTGGAAATCAAAATTCCGGCAGGCATCGATCATGGTGCACGTTTGCGCATTCCGCATGCCGGTGACCATGGTAGACGCAACGGACCTCCCGGCGATGTTTATGTATTGATTACAGTAAACGATCATGCAAAGTTCGTGCGCGAAGGCCAGACCATTCATTTGCAACAACCAATTAGTTTTGCCATGGCTGCCCTTGGTGGCGAGATGATAGTTGATACTGTAGATGGCGAGAAACCATTGAGAGTTCCGCCTGGTACACAAACGGGTACCATTCTGCCGCTCAAAGGGCATGGTGCGCCTCAACTGAATTCTCCCAACTTGCGTGGTGATCAGTTGGTGCATTTGATAGTTGAGACTCCAACCAAGCTGACAAGCGAGCAAAAGAGGCTTTTGGAAAAATTTGCTGACTCGCGCGGTGACAAGTTGTCTGCGCCAAAATTCAAAAGACCTGATACGGCAAGCAGTGCAAACAGCAAACCTTCACCAGGCAAAAGTTCATCAATTAAAAATCCATCGGGCAAAGGCTCGTCCGGCAAGGCGGATTCTTCCCTAATCGACAAAATTGCGGACGTCTTCAAGCCTAAAGAAGGAGCCTCTGAAAACTAGGGTATCAAAAGGTTATCAAATGGTGTCTCTCAAAGGTTATGAACGGAAAGCGAATTACTTTGGTTGGTTAGTTGGACTGGTATTACTTTTAGCATTCAGCCAGCTACCAGCAGAAGCAACGCGCATTCCTCGTGATGTGAAAGAAAAAATCATTGAAGACTTTCCCGATGCAAAAATGCGTCTTGATGGTTCGATTGAAACTAAGGCTGGAGTAATATTTGTGCCGTTGATACCGGCCTCTGAATGGAAGAAGCGCAGCAAAAATGCTACGCCATTGGTTCTGCCATCAAGCAAAAACCCAGAGTTCTTGCTTTATCCCCAAGGTTGGTGTTTTCTCAAGATAACCAAAGTGGGAAAGTTTCTCACCATTACCTTGCCGCAACAATTGCCAGGTGAGTTGCGCAAGCAAATTCTCATGTCCAAGTTGCCTTCCGATTTTATGGTGCCTGAGCACTTTATCTTGCCGAAATCCTTGAAAGCTTGTGCAGGCGATGCCGTAGTTGCCGTGGACGATGATGCGCGACTTGTGCCCGAGCCTGGAGCCGCCAGCATTCCGCAGCCAAAGACTGCAAAGAAGAAACCCGTTTCGACCAGTGGCGTGATTTTTGTTACTTCGCTTGGTTCGGGAACAATCTCTTTGCTCGACGAAAAGAATCTCAATAAGGAAATGGATTTCCCGACCGAAGGTACGCCTGGGCCGATGGTTGCCGTTGACGGCAAACTTTATATTGCCGATGCCACCAAAAACAGAATTTTGATTTTGGATCCTGAACATCGCAACTTCATCGGACAAATTGAATTGCCGGCAAATAGTCATCCAAGAGGATTGGCGACATTGCCAAATGGCAGATTGATTTATGTTTCCGAAGGTGGTGCCTCTGCTGTTGCAATTATCGAAACTGCCGTGCAAAAGGTTTTGATGCGGACAAAAGTGCCACCCGGTCCTGGTAACATGGCGGTGACACCGGATGGCAATCGCTTGATTGTTTTGAATGTGCCATCAGGAAAAATAACCATTCTTTCGACACTGAATCAAGCAGTGCAAGGTACGCTGCAAGTTGGCACTATGCCATCATCTGTGATTGTTTCCCATGACAGTAAGTATGCGTACATTGCCTGCCGGGTTTCCAACTATGTTGCAGTAGTGGATATTGCCACAAGAAAGCTGGAGGCAAAAATTACCACAGGTAATGGACCGACTGGATTGGCTCTCAGTGAAGATGGCACCAAGCTTTATGTGGCTAATGCCAGGGAAAATTCGATTAGTTGTTTTGATCGATTGACTCGGCAAAGGCTCAAGGATGTCAAATTGCCAATGGAAATTGAGTTTCCTGGCGCGCTGATGTTGATGCCGGATGGCAAACATATGTTTGTCACGAGTGCGGCTTCCGACTCTGTTGGTTTGTTAAATCTGGATACTTTTGAGTTTGATACGCTGAGCAATGTTGGACATTCATCGCACCAAGTTGTTTGGGTGCCGAAGCCAGCTAAGTAGAGAATCAGGCAATCAGCAAATATCCCTAGCCACTATTGCCGGTATAAGGATTGTGGTGCACTTTATTCAAAAATTTCGTAGTGGTACTTTGGAACAAAAGATCCACAGATCCGGTCGGTCCGTTTCTATGTTTAGATATGATAATTTCAGCTTCACCGCGCTTGTCTGTATCGGGATTGTAGTAATCATCGCGATATATAAACATGACTATATCTGCATCTTGTTCGATGCTATTGTGTACGATAATGTTGTCTGCTACGAAATTATGTAAGCCTTCGACTGTCAAATCATAAACTTCTGTCTCGTCATTTGCCTCGATTGATACAATTTCATCCCAGTAAACGTCACTACTAGCCAATTTTGCCAAATTTTCAGAAGATACAACTTGTGCTAAGCGGGATGCTCTCTCTCGGCCAAGACTACTCTTGTAAAGGCTTGAACCGGAGTAAGACATGTTTAAGTCTGCTTGCATTTGCCTGGTAGATAGACCTGCCTCCTGTCGCGCAGGTTCAACTATGAGCTTCCAAGCTTCAATCGGCAGTAAATCTCTATTTGTATTGGACAACACATTGGCGAGATGATCTTTGACGCGATGAGCTACGGCTTGTTTTCGTTCACCGATAATCCCAATCTTTGTCATGAACTCTTTTTGATCTGGACTGCCGCTGATATCTACATGATATTGGTCTCTGCCCTTTCCGGGTTGAGCGGTGCGCCCAATTCGCGCATTAATACCGAGGCGTAATAGTAATGATTGAACGTCGGTTGCTAGTTGCGGGCTGCTTGTAGCATAAAAAATTGTTGGACTTGATCTTGAAGTGCCGAATGAAATTGTTCCATCCGTAGCCCAAAGATGACGCAAGAAGCAAGCTATCTGCTCTTCTGGTTGGGAATAGACCAAATGCGGTATACGTTTTTCGTAAGAGCGGAGATTGAAAATGTCTAGATCGTCTAACCATTTGGCTATAGGATTGCGCTTGCCATGAGTAGGTCTCTTGGAACTGCTCAAGTACACTTGGTACCAGTTCAGTTGCTGTACGATTCTTGGTACTAACTGTGCTCCGAATATATCCAATGCTAGTTTAGACACGTGAACGGCAAGATCGTGATCAGCAGTCGTGTATTGAATGGCATGATTGGCTAGTGTACAGCCATCACCAATCAAATAGCCAAGAAGAGCGAGCTCATCATCGCTCAATGTTTGCATTGAGGGTGATGGTAGCTTACGGGGTAAAGCAACTCTTGTACCCTCTTTGAGTTCGTCAAGTCGCTTCCAGCCATCTAAGGTTAGGAATTTGTGGTTGGCAGTAGCCTTTATATTCCTATTTAGCTTGGTCGTTAACTTGAAAGTTTTCTTGCGCCCAGTGGGAAAAGCATTTGTGACTCTACGTGTTTCAAGTTTCCATGTGTCCGTATTGATAGCTAAAATGTTGAAATTAGTTTGTCCGATCAAGCTGTCAAGTCGCTTATATTCGCCTAGGTCAGGTAGATAAATAAGGGTCTCTCCAGCAAGGCATCCTGATTCCCTAAGATCTGACAACATTGGCCGTTTGCTCTGCCTTGCCTCCACTGCACGTGAAAGCTGCGATAGGGCAATTACCGGAACTTCCAATTCGCGAGCCAATTGTTTCAATCCGCGTGAAATTTCGGAAATTTCTTGCACACGATTGTCGGTTTGTTTGCGCCCTTGCATAAGCTGGATATAGTCAATGATAATCATACCCAACTCTTTTTTCTCAGCCTTCAGTCGACGCGCCTTGGCCCGAATATCAAGCGCTGTGATCATGGCTGAATCATCAATGTAAATGGGAGCTTCGCCAAGTCTTCCCATGGCCATCGAAAGATTTGTCCAATCGTTGTTCTGTAAATGACCGGTACGCAATCGGGCAGCGTCTATATTAGCCTCTGTACAGAGCATGCGTTGGACAAGCTGCTCTTTGGACATTTCCAAACTGAAGAATGCTACCGGAATTCTTTTTTCAATAGCAATGTGCTGGGCGATGTTTAAGCAAAAACTCGTTTTGCCCATACTTGGCCTTGCAGCAACAATAATCAGATCCGAGGGCTGGAAGCCGTTGGTCATGGTATCAAGGTCGTAAAAGCCTGAAGCATATCCGGCTAGCGTGTCACGATTGGCGTAACGATCTTCAATTTTGGAGAATGACTCACCGACAATGTCGGCAATGGGCGTGAGCTGCTGTAAGTTTTTTCTTTGAGCCAGACCAAAGACCAAATGCTCAGCTTTGTCGACAGCGGCATCAGCATCCGGCTCTTCGTAACTTGATTGGACAATTTCCGTGCCAACTTTGATCAGATTGCGCAAAAGCGACTTGTCGTGCACAACATGAGCGTAATACTCGACGTTGGCAGTGGTGGCAATCGACATGGCCAAATCAGCCAGGTATTGACGTCCCCCCACCAAGTCCAACTTGTTTGCATCCTTTAAATACTGCGAGAGGGCGACAATATCAAGAGGCTCGCGCCGGTCAAACAAATCAAGCAGTGCTGCGTAAATCACTTGGTGCGACTTACGATAAAAACAATCAGGGGTGAGGAAATCAAGAACCTTGGTTATCGCTTCGCTGGAAACCAGCAAGGCGCCCAGCACGGCTTGTTCCGCCTCGGTCGACTGTGGCGGCAGTCGCTCGAGCTGTGATTCGGCAATGTTCAGTTCAGTGCTCATATGTGGTTACTTTGATTGCTCCCCATATATATATAGACGCGAAAGTCCGAAAAAAGTTCAAAAGAATTTTTCAAATCGATCTCAAGAGTCTAACTGAACAGACTTTGCCGCCAAAATTGGCGTGAGATTACTTACACTTCAAACTTACTATGTAAATAGGATATAAGATCAGGGTGCAAAACTCCAAAGACAAGATTTTAATCAAATGCCAGAAAAATTGAGTTATCAGCATAGGCCTTCCGCAGAGCCGTTATTGGGACGCACCCTGGGTGAGCATTTTGAGCTAATTGCCAAGCAAGAAGGCGATAAGTGTGCGGTTGTCGACAAGCCCCGTGGACTGCGCCTTAGTTATGCGGAGCTGAATGAGAAGGCAAACAAGTTTGCTCGTGGCCTGATGAAGCTTGGTATCGTGCAGGGAGACCGCGTCGGTATTTGGTCGACCAACAATGTCGAATGGATTATCACTCAATTGGCGACGGCAAAAATTGGCGCGATTTTGGTCAACATCAATCCTGCCTATCGTGTGCACGAATTGGAATATGCGCTTTTGCAATCTGGCGTCAAACTTTTGGTTTTGATTCCCGGCTTCAAAGGCGATGAGTATTTGGAAATGCTCCGCCAATTGGCGCCGGAACTTATTACCGAGGCTAAAGATCACACAACCGTCTGTCCCGACCTCAAGCAACTGATTCTGATTGATCCGAAATCGGAATACAGCCGAATCAATAATCTTTTAAATTTTGATGTGGTCTGCGAATTAGGCGACACCGTGCCACCAGAAGATTTGGTGGAAGTTTCAGAGAGCCTGCAGTTCGATGATGCCATCAACATTCAATATACATCCGGTACAACCGGCTTTCCTAAAGGTGTGACACTCAGCCATCACAACCTGCTCAATAATTCATTGTATGGCGCAGAGGCTATGGGCATCAATCGTGATTCGAGAATGTGCATCCCGATGCCGTTTTATCATTGCGGTGGCATGGTGATTGGCACATTGTCCACGCTTTGCACGGGCGCTCAGGTCGTCATTCCGGCACCAAGTTTCAATCCGGAAAAGACAATGGAAGCAGTACAAGCTGAGCGTTGCACGCACTTGATCGGCGTGCCGACCATGTTCATCGAGCAGTTGGAACATCCACGTTTTTCTGAATTTGATTTCAGTTCTTTGCGTTCCGGTTTTATGGCCGGTGCGCCTTGTCCGGTTGAGCTTATGCGCCAAGTGCAAACCAAGATGAATTTGACTGAGCTTGTGATTATTTATGGGCAAACAGAATGTTCGCCAATCATCACTTCCACTACTGCCAGTGATCCGCTTGAATTGCGCGCCACTTCAGTTGGCAAAGTGATACCACATTTGGAAATAAAAATAGTTGATCCGGAAACGGGCAAGACAGTGGCGATTGGAGAGCAAGGTGAAATTTGCTCGCGCGGCTATGCGGTTATGCTTGGTTATTGGATGAACGAAAATGCTACCAAGGAATCTGTTGATCTGTCCGGCTGGTTGCACACAGGCGATCTCGGTAAGATGGACACAAGCGGCTACGTACATATTACCGGACGTAAAAAAGATATGATTATCCGCGGTGGTGAAAATATTTATCCACGCGAAATCGAAGAAGTCTTACATGGTCATTCGGCAATCGCTCAAGCCCAAGTGTTTGGCATTCCCGACAAACGCTTAGGTGAGGAAGTGGCCTGCTGGCTGCAAGCCAAAACCGGCGTGGCTGTCGATACGCAGGACGTAAAGCTCTGGTTGAAAGAGCGAGTCGCTTACTTCAAAATTCCTACCCACTTCAAAGTGGTGCAAGAATTCCCGATGACCGTAACCGGCAAAGTGCAAAAACACATGATGCGCGAAATGATGATCAAAGAACTTGGTCTGGAAGCCGTTGCTAATATCGAGACGGCTTAAGCGAGTGCTTTAGCGGATGCTTGGTTTGTCCGCCCAGCGGTGAATGTATTCAGTGTTGGCAATTTTGGCATGGTCTGCCGGAAACGCCGACTTGTCCAAATATTCTTGCGCTAGTGCTGTCTTGCCCAAATAGCGGTAGCACCAACTCAAATAATATTGCGGGGCATGGAAGTAATTTCCCGGCAGTTCGCCTGGTAATGCAGGTATGAAGCTTACCGGCTCATCTGAACATTTCTGCAGATCGGGCAGCGCTTTTTGAGGTTGATTCAGAATCAAATACAAACGACCACGAGCAACTAAGGCATCACCCGAATGAGGATCAAGCTTGATTGCTTGATTGAGATCCTTAAGTGCTTCTTCGTACTTGCCTAAGTCCATACAACAGATGCCACGCTCTTTGTGGGCCAGCGCAAACTGCGGATCTTGTTCAATAGCTCGAGTTAAATCAGCGATTGCCCAACCGGTGCAGCCAATGATGCCATAAAGATAGCCGCGTATGTAAAAGCAAATCTTGTTGTCAATATTGTGATTGATTCTGTCATTAGCGGAATTAAGCATGTCCATCAATTCTATGCCGCGCCCATTGTTGCGTACTGCGGATTTCCAGGCATTCAAAATTTGAATTTGCTTGGCGTTTTCGGCTGGCAAAACAATTGATGGTCTTGAAGTGGACAAATACTTTTGCCGTTTGTCCTGGCGCTTCGATAACTTGATAGACGCTTCTTGCGAGCTCGCATCCTTGGCTTGCAAAGGCGTTGTGCATAAGAAAAAACATAATCCCAAGCACAAGCAATAGAGACTGCCCCATACCATTGCTGACATTTGCCCCACCTCCGGACACAAATCCAATCGTGGCAATATATAACGGATTATAAAAGCCAGTCATGGAGCACTTATGAAGATTGTGGATGAATTGTGGAGCAAGGTTCTGTAGCGTAGGTGCTATAGTACATAAAGTTATGAGCCAGAACGAGTGTAACTTAATTGGTATTGCAATCACGTTATTTTTCGTGATTCCTTATGTCCCAGCTATATTGGCAGCTTGGAAGGTGGGCGTCTTTAGCACCTCAAATGCTTTCCACGGTCAATCAAGGCTTGGCTGGTACTTATCAATTTCGGTTATCTTAGGGATAAGTATATTGTTGCTTGGGTTCTATTTGAGAACTTTCGGTGACTTCAACGGCATCTTTGTTGATAGTGCTGAAGGCGAGCCGATGTGCCAAGCATTGGTAGTGAGATGGGATATTGCTAGGCAGATCTCTGGCATTATGGGGTTACTATTAGGGGCGTTTTTCCTTTACCGCGCTTTTGTGTTTAGGAAAGCAGATAAAGGACCACATAGATTACTTTCTGCGTTAGGAATACTTTCGCTTATATACGGATTGTGTGTATCCTCATTTTTGCTTTCTGGGAATGCTAATTTGTATTTTGTATATCTGTTACTAACAAACCGTCTTGTGCGCAGTGGTCCATTCTAAACACGCCCAGTAATAAGCAAAGTTTCATCGGCTCCTTAGAGTAAAACAATCTGAAACCGTTATCTGATGCGGTTCTACGGGAATGACTGTTTCATACGCAGTGGAGAGACTGTTATCGGGTGGCGATCAAAGAAAGACCGCTAAGGAGACACGTTCCGTCGGAAGTCACTCTCGGTCTTTGCTCTCTTCTATCACGCGACTTGGACAGTAGTAAATCCCTCCGGTATGATTGCCCCCGAGTACTTCAAATTTACAGGTGAACTTATCCCAATAACCAAGCACCGAAATGGGTGTGCCTTCTGGTAGGCTCACAATTTCACCAACAGCAACTTTTTGGTTGAGGAGCAATTCCTCATCTTCACGTATGGTTTTTTTTTGTAGTGTATGGAACTCAATTGTATTAACTAATTGAAGCGATTGAGGATCGGCAACCACGAAAGTATCTTTTGTAATTAGCGCTTTAGTTCCGGTTGCTAACTTCTTTGTGCTCTTGTTGTAATTGTACATAAGCATGAAGCCTAAAAAGACAAATGCAAATATCGCCCCTGTGGCCAATGAATTTCGTAACACGGTCTGGAGTACAACAAATGCGATGAATATCAGGATCGCAAACATAGGACTAGTTAGCCAGCTGTTTTTCATTTTGGTCTACTTTGTATGACTGACTTCACTTGTTGGTTCTTGAAATATTCTGACAGGCTGTTTTAGTCTTCTTCTAAAGACGACGTATCCCCTGTCGGCAAGCCAAGTTCCCAGGCCTTGAGCAGGCGGCGCATGATTTTGCCGGAGCGGGTTTTGGGTAGGCTGTCGCGGATTTCGATTTCGCGTGGGTAGGCGTGTGCTGCTAGTTTTCTCTTGGTGAAATCTTTGATCTCTTCTATCAAAGAGTCTGATGACTTCACATTGTTGGAGAGCACGATGAAGGCTTTGATGATCTCGCCGCGTTCTTTGTCTGGCTTACCAATCACACCGGCTTCGGCAACACTTGGGTGTTCGACGAGGGCGGATTCAACTTCGAATGGTCCGACGCGGTGACCGGCTGTGTTAATCACATCGTCTGCGCGTCCGACAAACCAGAAGTAACCATCTTCATCGGTCCAGGCATTGTCTCCTGAGAAATACCAACCAGGAATGCGATAGTACTCTTTGTGTTTTTCTTCATTGCGCCAAATATGTCTCAGTTCAGACGGCCAACCTGGCTTAACCACAAGGCGTCCTAATTGACCGGGCTCCAATTCATCGCCGTTATCATCGACGACTGCTGCCACCACACCCGGCAACGGTTTACCCATTGAACCTGGCTTGACTGGCATGCATGGGAGATTGGAGATCAATTGCATACCGGTTTCCGTCTGCCACCAATTGTCGTGAATTGGCAAACCGTAAACTTTCATGCCCCAGCGGACAACTTCCGGATTCAATGGTTCACCGACAGAGCAAATGTGACGTACGGTTTTTAGACTGTGGCGGAAGACAACATCGTCGCCGGCTTTCATCAACATACGCAAAGCTGTTGGTGCCGTGTACCAAACGGTAACTTGCAGCTCGTCCAATACGTTGTACCAGCTATCGGCATCAAAGCGCCCTTCGTAAGTGACAACCGATGCACCATTGGACCAAGGACCGAAGATGCCATAAACAGTACCGGTCACCCAACCTGGGTCTGCGGTGCACCAGTAAATATCATCATCTTTTAAATCCAAAACCCACTTGGTGGTCATGTGGTGCCCAAGTATATCGTTGTGTACGTGGACAACACCTTTTGGTTTGCCCGTGGTGCCCGACGTATAAAGCAAATACAAAGGATCTTCAGCATCCATTGCTGCAGGCTTCAATTGATCAGAGGCACTGGCCATCAAGGCTTCATAGGACAATTCTTGTTTGCCCAGCTTGCCGGTATTTGCGCCAACTACAATCACATGTTCCAGATCCGGCAATTCACTGCGAATTTCATCCAGCTTTGCTTTCAGATCCGGTGTGGTGATGATTACTTTTGCCTGGCTATCAGCAAGTCTATCTCTCAAAGCATCAGGACCAAAGGCAGAAAACAGCGGACCCGCAACTGCACCAATTTTGGCAATGGCAATTGTGGAGACATAAAGTTCTGGAATGCGCGGCAAGAAAACAAAAACGCGATCGCCTTTCTGCACGCCCAGGCTCTTCAAAGCATTGCCCATGCGGTTGGACAAAAGGTAGATGTCCTGAAAAGTAAATTTGGAAATATTATTGTTGGAATCAACAGAATAAAGCGCAACTTTATTGCGTCTACCATCATTCATATGCCTGTCGACAGCATTGTAAGCAGCGTTTAGCTTGCCTCCCGCAAAGTAGCTGATTTCCTTCTTGGCTTCGTCCCAGGAAAATGTGGCATAAGCCTTTTCGTAATCCTCAAGGTTTGCCTTAACTGGGAACTTCTTGATAATCTCCTGCCGCTCAGCAGCAAAGGAAGCAGTTTGTGGTTTGTCCTTCAATTCTTGTTTCCCCGCGATTTTTGTATCGGATGCCTTGCTGGGCTTGTCAACTGTCTTCATAGTATTGCCTCTACGGTCTCAGAGATAAATCACCCACAAACCCACAAATAATGGGTTGGAGCGCTGCAAATTACATAGTGTAACCGGCAGCGCGCTCTTCATCCTTATCGCCAAGTTAAGAATGTCTCTACTCTGATAAACTTCCATTACGCTTTTTGAAAGTTAGGCGAAAAATACGTTGGACATGTGATGTCGTCAAGGAGAAGTCGGTCATGGTGCAAACAAAAACTATGCAAATGAAAGCAATGATGGTTCAGGAGCATGGAGGGCCGGCTGTCATTAAGGAAGCATCGGTCAATGTGCCGGAACCTGGTTTTGGCAAAGTGCGGATTAAGGTTAAGGCATGCGCTCTAAACCATTTAGACTCGTGGGTACGTTCTGGTATTCCTGGAATTAAGTTACCGATTATTCCTGGCTGTGATGTGGCTGGTGAAGTCGAACACCTCGGACCGGAAGTTACTAATGTGAAGGTCGGGGACAAGGTTGTCGTCAGCCCCGGACTTTCTTGTGGCACTTGCTATCATTGTTTGGCGGGTGATGAGAATCTTTGCCGCTTCTATCATATTCTTGGTGCCGGCTGTGACGGTGGTTATGCAGAATATGTAGTGGTGCCGGCTGTTAATTGCTTGCCGATGCCGACGACGCTTACTTTCCATCAAGCAGCAGCTGTTCCGCTTGTGTTTGTCACTGCGTGGCACATGCTTTTTGCTCGCGCTGATTTGAAGAAGCATGAAACCGTCTTGGTTGTCGGCGGTGGCTCGGGCGTGGGCTCGGCGGCAATTCAAATTGCTAAGCTCAATCGTTCGCACGTGATTACAACAGTTGGGACGAAAGAAAAAGCTGCCAAAGCGCATGCACTTGGTGCTGATGAAGTGATTATTCACTCGGAAACAAAAATTAGTGATGCAGTAAAGAAGATGACGAACAAGCGCGGCGTTGATGTTGTGTTTGAGCATGTGGGACCTGCGGTGTTCAATGATTGTTTGGAATCACTGGCACATGGCGGACGATTGGTGACATGCGGTGCCACCACAGGACCAACTGTGGAAGTTGATATCACGCGACTCTTTATGAAGCACCAAGCTATCTATGGATCTATCATGGGCACGAAGAAAGAATTGATTGAGCTTCTGCCATTTTTTGATCAGGATTTGTTGAGACCGGTTGTTGACACAGTATTACCTTTGTCGCAAGCCGTTGCCGCGCACGAACTAATGGAATCACGCAAACATTTTGGCAAGATAGTTCTCGATCCAACTTTGTAAAAGTTTCTGCGCAAAACCTGAGGGAATTTGGATGAAAAAATTTGGTGTCTCGTTTGCGCAATTGACGTTGACTGCAATTGCGATGTCTTTGTTTGTTGTGATTGCGATTTTCGGGCAATTGCGCGAGCCGGCCTCGGCCAGTCCGGCCGTGGGCGAACAAGCGCATGATCGAAGTGATTCTGACTTGGCGGATAGAGCCTACCATGCTGCAGAATCTATTTTTGAACAAGCAGATGTGGTCCACTACAAACACTACCATCATGTTGCTGATGAACAAGTTCGCAATGTCGATTCGCGCATGGTCGTGGAAACAGACTGCTCAGGGTTCATCAGCTATGTTGTACATGCGGTTGCACCGAAGCACTATCATGTCATAAGACAAATGCAACCAAACTTCAAATATCCGCAAGCAAAAACATATGCCCGGTTTTTTGGCACCTTAGATCCCAGTGCGCCATACAGTGGCTGGCTTGGTGTGGCAAGCTATCGTGATTTGCGGCGCGGCGACATAGTTGCTTGGGAAAAAGGTGCATCGGTAAATGATCATGGTGGTCGTGGAAATTCCGGACACGTGATGATGGTTCTCGATCCGCCAAGCGCCGTACAAATGCAAATGGTGAATGGCAAACAAGTGCGCTATGTCAGCGTCCATGTCTTAGATAGTTCCTCTGTTTACCATTTTGCGCCGGAAGCATTGCCGCCAAATGCCCACCAGTCTCAACGCGATGGCTTGGGCAAAGGTTATATCAGACTGATTCTCGGTGATGGCGATAAAGTTGTCGGTTATTGGGAAGGTACTTATTGGGGTGAAGGCGGCAAGCAATTGAATAAGCCTTCCACAAGCAACATGATTCATTTTGGACGTCTGGTTAATTTGTAAGAGCGATTAACTGAGCAACGTGAACGCATCTAATACCAAGCAAGCTTATGAGAAAGGCAAATTCGATGTGCCTCAATTGCCGTTTTACCTAATGATGCTGGCGACTGTCTTGTTTTGCTTGAGCTCGACAATTGCTGAGACGGATCTTTGGGGACATTTAAAGTTCGGTCTGGATTTTCTGGCTGCCGGAAAGGTCTTCGATGTTGACCCCTACTCATATGTCAACGGACAAACACGCTGGTTGGATCACGAATGGTTGGCGGAAATATTTTTTGCTTTAGCTTATAAGACTGGTGGCATTGTCGGACTTTCAATTTTGCGCTTGAGCCTAATTGGCATTTTGTTTGCACTTTTGATCTGGCCTATGTATAGACTTGGCTTGCCGCTTTTGGCCTCTGGTTGGCTGATTATTATTACCTTGATGGAAGTGACATCCGGAATAAGCACGCTGCGTCCGCAACTATTCACTTATTTGCTTTTTGCTCTCGAGCTTTTGATTTTGCAGCAAGCCGATAGCGCCAAAAGCAAGACAAATCTTTTGTGGCTTTTGCCTGTCATGACTGTGTTTTGGGTAAACCTACATGGTGGTGTGCTGGCGGGCATTGGTTTGTTATTTATTTGGACAGCGGTGCGCATTTTAACTACATTGATTGAGGCGAAGAAAAACACAAGCAAGTTTATTGTTTCGCTTGAACAGGCAGTTCGAAACAACATCACCTGGATCTCTGTCCTATTGCTCACGATTGTGGTGACTGGTGTCACGCCATATGGTTTTGACTTGATTCAATTTCTGGTACAAACAGGCACAGTGCCTCGTCCGGAAATACCGGAATGGCAACCACTACATTTGGTATCAATTTCCGGCGCTGCCTATCTGATGGCTTGCATTTATACTGTCTGGATTGTTCAGAGAAAAATGCTTTCTGAAAGTCCTGTTTCTGCCATCGTCCTGATTATTCTTGCTCTCTTGCCGTTCTTAGCGCAAAGACATTTGCCACTTGCCGGCATTGCCATATGTGTGCTTTCGGCTCCCGCATTAGCAAAATATTTTTCAGAGCATGAAAAAGTTGCTCGACGTTATTCATTTTCATTGCCGAATGCTCAGCAAGCCAAGGCATTTGGCATATTGGCCTATGTCACGGCCTTGGTGATGATTGTCTTTACTTGGCCGAATGTCAAAGCTATTTGTGTTCCACCAAGTATGCCTGCCCATGCAGTTTCTATTCTCAAACAAAGTGGTGTGACAGGCAATATGGCTTGTTATTTTGATTGGGGCGAATATTGCATTTGGCATCTTCATCCCAATATTAAAGTATCAATTGACGGACGCAGAGAAACCGCTTACGGCAAACGTGCCTATCAAGAAAATGTTGATTTTACTTATGGTGTTGCTGGTGCCAATGCTTTATTGACAGAAGAAAAAACTGATTTAGCTTTGGTCAGCAAACATACAGCCAGTTATCTTCTACTCAAACTGCAGCCTGCCTGGAAGTTGCTTTATGAAGATGATGAGGCAGCAATTTTTGCTCGCGCTGGCTCGGAGCAAGAAGCAAAAATTCAGCAGGTAAGAATCTGCCGTGTTGGTGGACAACATTTCTTTCCCTAGTTACAAATTCATTAAGTCGCGCAAGCTCTCAATAAAATCATTGATCAGCATGTTTGCTCCAAAGAAGCGGTGCTCCTTCATTCGTAGAATACCGATTTTATGTTTTGCGGAGAAGCAGTGGTCATAGAGTGACTTTACGCTTTGAGTGTAAGGTGAATGTTCGTTGTCGGCAAATTGCTTTTTGGTTTGCTCAAATTGCGATTCGTTGAGCATTGCTACTATTCTGTACACGTCGAGAGAGTGGTGGCGCCCAAAATCCTCGTCAGCATTCTCCATCTGATCGCCAAATGCGGTGACTTTCATCATGAGATATGTAAACGGGTTGGGAATATTTACGATTGCTACATATCTACGATCATCGGGCAGACGCCCAGCGAGAGATAATTGTTCGAGATTCTTTGATAAATCTAACGCCTCTGGAACAGGGTGGGCGTGCAGTTGGAGATTGCCTTTTGGTCTGGCACGCCGCGTATCACTTTTGACTTTACTCTTTACTGATTCTTCTATGGGACCAGTCAGCAAATCAATTTTAATTTGGTTGGTTGGCTTCACGAATTGGTAGTATTCTGAACCGGAAATTGGCACAAAGTTCATTTCGTCAATTATGGATCGTACTGATTGCATTTCTGGCAGGCTTATCAAAACTTGCAAGGTGAGAAATATATCTAGATCTGAAGTACTTCTCGGTTTTGGCCAAGCGTCGATTGGCAAAAGAGTTCTAAGTTCTTGTTGCGACATCAAGTCTAGCTGTTTAAGGTAGAGTCCAAATCCTCCACCTAGCAGGGTGTTGAAATACACTGACTTTGGCGGCAAAGTTTCCCTTGCCGCTCTTTTCGATTGGCTTTTTTAGGGTTCTTGGCAGATCTGTTTATCA
>JAGVKG010000024.1 GCA_020050685.1 Candidatus Obscuribacterales bacterium
ATTTGTAGACAGCAAAGCGGTTCTACTCAATTCGAGCAGAACCGCTTCAGCGCATGCTTTGAGCTGGTTTTACCGATGGATGACAGGAGGGAGGTTCCGCTAGAATATAAGCAAAGGATGCAAATTCATGGATAGCAAAAAACCAGTACATGTTTTCAAAAAGCACGTCTTTGTCTGTACCTCAGGAAAGACCTGTCCGCAAGAGGGTTCAGACGATGTGCTCAAGACTTTGCGCGCCGAGATTTCCGAGTTGGGCTTAAAAAAGGAAATCCGTATAAATAAGACGGGATGCTTGGATCAGTGCGGCAATGGACCAATGATTGTCGTCTATCCTGATGACATCTGGTATGCGCATGTCAAGTCATCCGATTGCCACGAGATTATCCAAAGTCACTTATTAGGCGGAAAGCCAATCGAGAGGCTCTTTTATGATGGATCCGGCAAGAAGACTTGATTCCAACAGATCTAATTTTATTTGCCAGCCAGGCAATTTTCTCTATAATAGTGAAACGGAGTTAATGTTCTCCTTGTGCCGACTGGAAAAGAGTTCTCATGTTGCAAAGTTCCTTCTTGAGGGGCAAATTACTAAACAAGCAAGCAGGCAAACAGTTCCCAGCTAACCGCAATTGGGATCCGCTAGGTCTTGGCTTGGATAAGAACTCCGCTAAAGCTTTGGACAAGCCAGCTGTCTCGCCAGTCATGAACGAAAAGCTCTCCGAACTAACCGAACAGATTCTTGAGACTTATAAGAGTTGCCGCGAGTACCGCCAATCGCTAGAGCGCAGCCAATTCATCAGTAATTTGGCTGGTGAAACTCAGCAATGTCTTTCTGATTTGCAGACAATCATTCATCACGCCAAACGCACTCAGGATGCCTATGAGGAAGCGACCGCAAGCCTTATGGAAATTGTCTTCGACCAAATGCGCTCGTACGCCTTTGAATTTAACTCCGCAGTTGGCTTTAGCGAAATGCACATCACTTGCACCAAGCCCAGTCTCGTAACCGAAGTTTTGCGTTACAGCAGTCTACGCGAGCCAGTGGAAACCATGAGCAATTTGCGCGCCCGCCTTTCAACTCGTCACTTCAGCCTGGTAATAATTGGCCGCGCCAAAGCAATGGAATTTTTCCTCATGCCCGTGCAAAAGGTCATTGGTTTAACCAAATCGGAAGCCAATTATTCTCCCAAAGCTAAATTTGAAGCAGGCTTTGATGGGCAAAGCGTCAGCTGGCAGTTTGACAGACAAGTTCTTACCAATGAGCTTCTGGAGCGCGTTTGCCGGGATCTTTTCCGCCAACTGGTTGAAACCAGCCGCGTACAATCGCAAGGACATTTATAAGTCTGATTTAAAAGCTCGGCTTGCGGGTAGGATCTGGGTGCGTATCTAATTTTTAGAGACACCGGATAATTGCCAATGCCAGAATCAATCAGCGTACTGATAGTCGAAGACCACCAGGTCACCCTTGACGGACTTAAAATGGGCTTGTCCAGTCAAGCCGGTTTGGATGTGGTTGGTAGTGCCACCACATCGGATGAGGGGCTTGAGCTTGCCGATAAATTGCGTCCGGACATTATTCTTTTGGATCTGCACTTGCCTGGCAAGCAAGGACCAAAATCGATGATCCAATCGTTTTGCAATATTGCCGGTTCACGTGTAATTGTCTTTTCCGGCGAAAGCAGAATGGCCTTCATTCAAACAGTTTTAGCGGTTGGCGCTGCCGGCTATTTACTCAAGTCCGAAACAATCAGCAAAGTGGCAGAAACAATCAGAGAAGTTATGGGCGGCAAACGCTTTGTTATTTCCAAAGAATTGATTGGTGGCGAAACCAATGTCACACGCTCGGAGCAGGACGTCTTGAAGATGTTGGCTCATGGCATGAAGTATCAAGACATTGCCGATAGGCGCACCACTTCACCGGCAACCGTACGCAAGCAATGCGAGTTGCTCTTGTTGAAGCTTGGCTTGAACAGCCGCGAGGAGCTAATTGCTTGGGCCGTTAAGAACGGCTATGGCAGTTTGGAAATTGAAGTATGAGTACTCTACGTAGATCAATCGGCAATAAGGCCAATAAGAGTAATGAGCCTTCTACAAATAAGGGTAGAAACCCTGGCGAAAGCAGCGCGCCCTCAATTGATCCTAACCCCCCAATCAATCCACCAGATCTAAAGCAACAAAAGGAATCAGGCAGCTACAATATCTGGAAACACGCTTTTGAAAAAATATCAACAAATTCCATTGCACCGACAGCTTCGAGTGTTTTATTGTCCGGAACCTTGACTGACGACCAAAACACATTCCAGCACGAGTGGCTGAGGAAACTTTGGAGGATGGCTTCCAAAGCTAAACCTGAGCCGGAAGAGTCCGTCGAAGTCCAAGAATCCGATTTTGATATTGCTCGCTCCACGCGCCGCCTGGCAGTGCGCATATCGTATTTTATGGAAACCTTGATCAATCAATTCAAATCAATCAATCCTTATAACCCGCTCAATGTCGGCATCACCTTGCCGCAAGAAGTAAAAGAGCCGCAATACTTCGAGCCGCTGGAATATGGCAAAGAACGCAAGATTGTCGAATCTTACTTTCGCTTCCGCGTGTCCACATCATCATGGAGCATTTCGGTTCGCGCCAATGCTGGTGCAGTAGAATTTTTCATGCTTCCGAATACGGATTTGATTCGTCTTTCCTTACATGAAAGATCCGAGCGTCTGAAGTTGCGATTGGTTTTAGATAAGCACGAGACTAAGGAATACTTCGACTTGTGGTCTTTAGATGGACTGCCCGTTGATGATATGGAGCTATCAACAATCCTGCGTGACCTCTTTAAGGAATTGATTTTGCGCTCTTGCGGCCAAACCACTCTTGATGCTGGCTTACTCTTGCCGGACTTGCAAGGTGAGCGTTTGATGAAAGCCTTGCATGATCTAATTTTGGAAAAGCAAGGTCTTGCCCAAAAGATTGTCATGCAACAAGAAGAAATTCAAAACCGCTTAGCCCGGGACCTGCACGATACAGTTATTTCGGATGTGATGATGCTTAAGCGATCATTGTCTGGCGATCGCCGCTTGTCCGACCAAGAAGCAATAGATGTATTGGACAAGATCACTTCCCACCTTCGTGATGTTTGCTACGACTTGGCACCGCGCGACTTAAAGGATTGGGGACTGGGAACTGTTATAGAAGATCTATTACAAAATATCGCCAGGCGGT
This sequence comes from Candidatus Obscuribacterales bacterium, assembly GCA_020050685.1. Taxonomy (GTDB): domain Bacteria; phylum Cyanobacteriota; class Vampirovibrionia; order Obscuribacterales; family Obscuribacteraceae; genus JAGVKG01. The sequence goes on from JAGVKG010000024.1 coordinate 3,208, forward strand.
CCGGTGCTGACTTTACCTATGATTGTGAAAGTGAAATTCCTGAGTTACCAGGCGAAGTGCAATTGCACATATTCCGGATTTTCCAGGAAGCTCTAAATAATATAGAGAAATATGCTGATGCCAAAAACATTGCCGTCTCAATTAAGCGTGAGGGTCCAAAGCTCAAGTTCGTTATTGCCGATGACGGTAAAGGGTTTGAAGTTACGGGGCACGAACAAAAGTTTAGTAAGGAAGGCGGCTTTGGTTTAGGTGGCATCCGTGAGCGGGCAGATTTGATTCGCTGCTACTATCCGACCGAGCTTTTCGTGGAGTCTGAGCCACACAAAGGCTCACAAGTCCGGCTGGATGTCACTTTTAGCAAGAAAGCCGGCGAAGACGAGTACATTTAATCTTCGCCCGGCGGCACAACAAAAACCCCAAAAGCCTTGCACACCAAGCATTTATGGATTTTTATACACGAATTCGCGAATCCGAATTTGTGAATTTACGCCTGTTGACATCCGCCTTATTATGGGTGACATGGACGGACGTTGGCACTGTTAAGCGGGGATTCTAAATATGTTAATGAGCAAAGTACTAAAACAAAAAGAGAAGCAACAAGAGCACGATTTCAGATCACAATGGGAATACACACCGAGCCTGCCAAAAGAAGTGGAAAAGGCAGCTTATGAAACAGCAACCGGTATGACCCAAGATCTCACAGCTGAACTTACCGATCAAATAATTGGTTCTTACCAAACTTGTATCAATGAGCAGCAAAAAGATTGGATGAAGCGTTTGGCGCAAGATTCAGTACAATACTTAGCCGATAGACGTGGCGTCAGGCAAAGACGAGTTCGCGAAGATGCGTTCATGAATCAAGAGGCAGCTTACTTGGTGCAGAGAATCTATTCAGTATTGCGTAACTTTTCCGTGGACTATAACGGTCAAATTGGTTGGACTGAGTTGTTTGTCACCTGCACCAAACCAAGCATTGTTACTGAAGTAACACGCTACAACATCTTGCGTGAACCAATTGAAAGCGTTACTAATTTGCGGGCACGTTTTTCCACCGCCTTGTGGAGCATCGTCATCCGCGCTCAGAAGGACAAGGTCGAATTTCTCCTTGTACCAGCCTCCAAGACAATTGGTTTGACCAAGGCAGAAAGTCAGTATGTACCGGTTCTCACTATCGATGGCAAACTGGAGCACAATCAAGTTAACTGGACGATTAACGGCAGACAATTTGACAATCACGAACTCGATGCCGGTCTCATGGATCTGTTCGGTGAATTGATCTCACTCAGCCGAGCCCAAATCCAGGATTCGGAAGCAGCCTAACAAGCGACAACCGCAATCCCTAATTGCCTAGCTCCGGCTTACAAGAACCAACGTTAGAATTGAACTCATTAGCTAAGATCTCGTCTACTCTATTGGACAGGATCTTAGCTTCTGACTTTTGACCGGTCGATCGGTACAAGTCAGCCAAGTTGCGCAACGTCAAAGCCACATTTATATGCCGTTGACCAAAACTGGTTTCGTAGATGCTTAAGACTCTGCCGTATAAACTTTCGGCTAAATTGAATTTGCCTTGGGCAAGATAGCAGTCTGCCATTGAAGTGAGCACTGAGCCCAAATCAGGATCTTCTAAGCCGACGGCGCATTCGGCAAAGGCAAGGGCACGCTGATAGCAGAAATCTGCTTCAGCGAAATTGCCCTTACCACATGCCGTCTCCCCCAAATCCGTAAGCTTTCTCCAAGCTTCCTTGGCTTGTCTGCCATCAATGTGTCGCTGCAAGTTATTCACGATGCCGTCAGCTTGCTGAGCATTGCCACGTCGAAAGGATTCCACTGCTGCTGCAATGTACACTGAGACTATTTGATCATTTACTTGCATGTTCATGACACTCACACCCGTGTTCGCCGTTGCCCTAAAATCGTTGGGAAGAAGGTCCGTACATTCCCAACTTACAGAGAACGTGTGAAATTTGTGTGAAAAGCGTAAGCTTTCTGAAAAGCTTACTGTGCTTCGATTTTGTAGCCCTGGCCGCGAACTGTCCGGATCATTGAATTTGGACTCTCGCCATCAATTTTTCTGCGCAGTGTCTTGATATGCGTGCGCACAGTGTCGATTGAAGCTGCGGAGTCTGATCCCCAGACACGTTCCAATATGGCTTCAGCTGTAAAAGATTGATTCTTGTGACGAGCGAGAAACTCCAGCAAACTAAATTCTTTAGGCACAAGCGTTATGTTCTCGCCGTTGCGGCTCACCTGGCTGGTTCTCGTGTCAAGCTTTAAATTACCAATTGTAATTTGCGCACCAGAAATTTGCTTAGGCCGGCGCAAAAGCGCGCGCACCCGTGCACTTAATTCTTTTGGATGGAATGGTTTAGTCAAATAATCATCAGCACCGGCATCCAAGCCTGCTTCTTTATCTTCAACCGTCTTTTTACCAGTCAGCATTAGGATATTAGCCAGGCCGCCTTTAACACGGTATTGTTTGCAGACATCAATTCCCGCAACATCCGGTAACATCCAATCAAGAATAACCAGATCGTAGACATAAATCTTCAAGGCCGCTTCTGCTTCTGTGCCATTACGGGCCAAATCAACAATATGACCTTCTCGCTTCATCAAATCCCGAATCAGGACGAGTAGATCTTGATCATCTTCGACTATTAGCAATTTTGACATGGCAATTTCAGCCGTCCGCCGCATTCCCTATGATCTTTTACCTCAATCAGAATTAGATATAACAATATCAACAGCATCTGATAATTTCTATAAAGTCGCAACGTCAACGACCCCCAGCGGAGCGCAGCGCCGCGAGGAGCAGTTCGGAGCAGAGCGTCTTAACGCGCGGCATCGACAAGCCCCAGCGGAGCGCAGCGCCGCGAGGAGCGGTGCAAAGTGGAGCGTCTAGACGCGCGGAGGAGGCGATAGCCGACGGAGATGGTATGTAAAGCGCCCTCAAGTAATAGCGTGAGGTAATGGAGTAAAGATTGCCGGCAGGTGCAGAGAAA
>JAGVKG010000001.1 GCA_020050685.1 Candidatus Obscuribacterales bacterium
ACGATCCTGACCGAGGTCGTGGATGACATCGAGGAAACCTGCAACTTGACGACCCTGGTCGGCACCGAGGTGCTCTATCTCGACCGCGTCGAGACCCGCAGCCCGCGAGCGCAACGTCGGCTGGCGCATCGACTACTTCTTCGTCGCCGAAAGCTTAAAAAACAATCTAATCCACGCCCACATCTCGCCCCATATCCAAGGCTCAGACCACTGCCCAGTGGCACTGGAACTAAAGATCTAAACAGTCCTGTGAGTTTAGGCAGTAACTGGTTGGAATGATGGCTGAACAAAACTCGGCATCTTGACTGGAACGAATTGCTCTTCTAGCACGGCACGAATGTTGTTGAAGTTTTTGTGGCGGATATAAGGAATATTGTTGGCGCTGCAATACTTTAGTAATTTGGACTTGGCGAACAAGCGGTCTGCTACTGGTGCCCAGCAAATGTCTGATTTGCCATCGCCAATCACAACATTTGTGTGACCAGTGCGGACCTTCAATCGTATCTATGGCTGTTCGCTACTTGTTGAACCAAAAGCGTTTCTGTCCGATTTCGGTCGACTACCCGGTATTGATGGCCAGGGGAAAATGAGCAAGTCTGCCGGCAATGTAATTTTATTGAGCGATGAGCCTGACGTTGTGCGTAAGAGGGTTAGAAATATGTACACAGATTCAAATCTTAGCATAATTAATGTAGTTCATGTTATATTAGTTATTAAGAGGTATTTTTGCTATATTTGTAGTTATATTACAAACTACGATCCTTATGAACACAATTGCACGCGATATTGATCAGCCGGCACTCAGATTCCTACGAAGAACCGTAGGAAAGTCTCGTCATGTGTTTTCTCTTGAGGATGCTCAGGACACGGCCGTTCAGCTTGGTATTTCTGAGGGCTATATGCATCAGCTCTTACATCGGTTGACCAGGACAGGCTGGATCGACGGCATTCGTCGAGGCTTGTACGCCAGCACCGGTAAGTTGCCTGGGTACAGCATTGCTCACGACTACGCAATTGCAACGCGTCTTGTCGAGCCTTCTGCGCTTTGTCGGTTTACGGCATTGTCCTATCACGAGCTTACTGAACAGATTCCGTTTCGAGCCATCCATGTTATGACGCCCAAAAAGGTTGTCACACCAGGAATGAGATCGGGAAAGAAGCCATCTGGTCGCGACAGGCATGCTTGGGTGATTAGAGGAATCCATTACGAATACTTCCACGTGAAGCCTGAACATTTTTTTGGCATCGAACGCGCATACGTGGGTGGTCAACTTTGGGTGCCAATGACAGACAAGGAAAGAACGGTTTTGGATTTGTTTGTGGCACCGTCGTGGGCTGGATCCTTTGAAAGCGTCTATGGCATTTTGAAGCAGAGTATGGAAGATCAGATGCTCAATGTAGAGAAGCTCGTGCATTATGCGATCCGGTATCAGGAGGCATCGCTCATCAAGCGGCTTGGTTGGTGTCTTGAGGATTTAGGAGTACCAGAGCATGTTTTAAATCCATTATTGGAATCAAAGATACGCGGTTATCGCTTGCTTGATCCTGACCGGGTAGCACAGGGAAGATGCAATAAGCGTTGGATGTTGATAGATAACTTGGCGGCAACATATGAAGAACGACTATCGAAAACTTCTTAATGAACTGCAAGCACATGCTGTTCGGGATGGCGTTCCACTGGAGACCGTGGAACAGGACTATGCGATCTCATATGTTCTATCCGCACTTTCGCAAATTCCTGAGCTTTCAGAAATTCTTTTGTTCCGAGGGGGAACCGCTCTTCGCAAGTGCTATTTCAAAAACTATCGGTACTCAAAGGATCTTGATTATTCAGTAAAAGGAGAAATTGAGATAGACCGGTATAACATGCTTCTCGAATCTGCCGCTCAATTGTCTGAAAGCATGCTGGGTGAAGCAAATGGATCAAACAAGTTTGAAGTCAAAGTAAAGTTGGTCAAAGGCCGCGACGATCACAATGATCAACAAGACTCTCACAAATTTATAGTCAAATTTCCCTGGCATTTGGAGCAAAAGTCGGGACGTGCCGGTCGAACAATAAAATTGGATACAAGTCACAGCGAACCGGTTGTACTGGCGACCGAGCAAAAGACGATCATCCACCCATATAGCCAGCCGCTGGCCACACAGGTGAACTGTATTTCGCTAGATGAAATTCTGGCAGAAAAATATGTGGCAATGTGTGCCGTTGCTAAACAACGAGAGCAGAAAGAACGGGTATCTACCCGGCCTCGTGATTACTTCGATTTGAATTACGCACTTAGCAAAGTAACTGTACATAACAAGCAAGATTTTCTAGCGGCAATTTTGATTAAATCACAAAGGCGCGGCACAGACATACTTACCATGAAAGACCTTGCATCACATTCGTCTGTTTCGGCTTTGGAGCGTGATTGGGAACCATTCCTTGGTGATACGGTGCCAAAATTGATTGACTGCCGAACGACACTTGCGGAATTGGAAGCCAAAATTCAAAAATTGTTTCCCGATTTTGCAAGCAGCGTTGAAGCCGCCCGCGCAAGAGCTGAAGCTTTGATGCCAAAATCTTTGAAATCTTGATCGCATGGCTTAAATGTCGTTTTCTAACTTTTGATAAATTGCTTCCAGTATCCACTGGTGTCGGCTTGGCTTTTGGTTGCCGGCAATTATGGCGACTTTCTCCTCTGCAATGTTTATTTCCCCAATGGCAAAAAAGATGACGTGCGCTTGCAATACAAACTCGATTACTACGACGCATTTTTAGAT
>JAGVKG010000040.1 GCA_020050685.1 Candidatus Obscuribacterales bacterium
AAATTAGTGCCTACACCGGTCGGCACAAAAAATACCGCAAACCCCTCTCACCCCGTGCTTGTCTCACTCAAGAATAGTTGTCAGAAAGGAAGTTCCGTTCTAGGCCAGTAAATTGTCAAGGTTAAGATTGTCTTACACCGTGTCTCATTGGCGTCATTTGTATTGACTGAGAGGGTGAATGTTGAGAGAATTACCCCTTGCCAATATTTCGGACCTAAGACAGTCTGGTGCTTGCTCTCAAGCTCGCTTAATTTCCGGCTCGAGGTCACAAAAATCGACAATGTCGAAGGGGACTTAGCTCCTCGTTTGTGATCCCGGCTCGTGAAGAGACCCCGGGATTTTTGGTTTTTAAAAGGCTACAAACACTTGAGGAGCTATAAATGGCAACCAAAGTTCGCAAACAGGAAATCGTTTCCGATTTGCAAGGCCTTTTTGATAATGGCAAGGTAGCAATTGTTACCGACCTTTCCGGTTTTACAGTGGCAGAAATTTCGCAATTTCGCCGCAAGCTGGACAAGGATTCGGCCAAATGCCAAATTGCCAAAAATACACTCATCAAGATTGCTGCTGGAGATGGCGAATTCAAAGCCATCGCGGAATTAGCAAAGGGACCGACTGCCGTCGTGATTGGATATGACGAGCCGGCGGGACCAGCTAAAACCACAGTTGAATTTTTGAAGTCAATCAAAAAGGGTGCAATTCGTGGAGCAGTACTCGAAGGAAAGCTAATTTCAACCAGCGATGTAAAATCGCTTGCTGAATTGCCATCCAAAGACCAATTGCTTTCGTCCATCATGGGCGGCCTAGATTCTGGTGCCAGAGGCATTGCTGGCATTCTTGAAGCAACAATTCGCGATATAGCATTGCTAGTCGAAGAAGTTGCGAAGAAAAATAATGCAGCCTGATACCTACCAATTGTTGATATTTCAAGGAGTAAATGATAATGGTAACTAAAATTTCAGTAGATGATCTTCTCGATCAAATCGGATCATTGACACTGCTCGAAGCAGCTGATCTGAAGAAGAAAATGGAAGACAAATTCGGTGTTACCGCAGCTGCCCCAATGGCATTTGCTGCTGCACCAGCTGGTGGTGGCGGTGGTGCCGCAACCGAAGAGAAGACTGAATTCGATGCAATCTTGACCTCAGTCGGCGATAAGAAGATTGAAGTTCTGAAGATCGTTCGTGAAGTCACTGGTCTCGGTTTGAAAGAAGCCAAAGACCTCGTTGATGCAGCTCCAAAGCCGCTCAAAGAAAAGTGCAAGAAGGAAGAAGCCGAGCAAATCAAGCAAAAAGTTGAAGCTGCCGGCGCCAAGGTGGAAATTAAGTAATTTCGCCAAAATGGTAATCTGGAAGGGCGGGGTTATCCCCGCCCTTTCTATACTCCCCTCATCAATAGTGAGAAATATGCGCTGTCCTTCTTGCGGATTGCATCACCCATCGCAATACGAAACTTGTGTTTCGTGTGGGACTTCCTTCAATCAGATGCAGGCAAGCGTGCCACCAGTGTCACAGGTGCCACAAGACAATTCTTCGCCCCCGCACACCTATTCGCAGGAACCAGATAATATTTCCGGGCACAGTCAAGGCGGTGCCAATGGTTATGCTCAAGGACATGTGCGCCGCCGCCACACCAAAGAGCGGGTACATCATAGTGGACTGCCCATTGCTCTTGGTGTAACTGTGGCAGTGGTAATTCTTTTGCTCTCGGCTGGCGTGACGATTTATTTTTTAACCAGACCGACAGATGATCAAAGGCTCTATAACGAAGGACGGCAACAACTTGAATCCGGGCAATATGCTTTTGCCCTCAAGACTCTTTTGAAAGCTCAAGCGGCCACACCAAACAATCCGCAAGTTCTCTTGGCTTTAGCGCGCTGCTATGTTGGTGTTGATCAAATCGATAAGGCTTGGGACTGTATCAACCAAGCTCAGCAGCTTGGTTCTGCTGTTGTATCAGAACCCAAACTGGCATCGGATATGGCTAACTATTATCGCCAGCATCAGCAGTACGATAGAGCGCTTGAGCTTTTGCGCCCCTTGGCACAAGCTAATATTCCCGGCAAGAAAGCAGAACTTGCGGACCTCGATGCGCTTTGGGGCGATGAGGCATTATCAAATAACGATTTACCGCTGGCGCTCAAATGTTGGGAAGAAGTGCGTGAGCTGAAAGACGGATCACGCTATTCAGAAGTTGATGCGCGCCTGACTACCATCTATCAAAAAATGGCTACCCAAGCTATCGCCGCTCGTGATGAAGAAACGGCACTGACATATCTAAATCGTTTAAATGCCATGGCGCCCAATGCTCTTTGCTACAAACAAGCATCGGAAATTTATGAGCACAAAGGGCAGCTTGATTATGCAATTGATCAATTGAAACACGCGATGGATTTGGGTGCTAACGGGGATACTATCCAGAGTAAGTATGCAACGCTTTTAGATAGACGAGGAAAAGAACTAATTGATCTGGGCGACACTTCGGCTGGCTATGGTTATTTGCAACAAGCAGAATCGCTGGATAAGAGTTTGACAAAAGCAAAAGTTGTTTTGCGCAACGGCAAAGTTGTCTTGGATCCACAAAATGGTTTGGCAAGTCTGTCCGGTGAAGTATGGAACCCAGGCGGCAATACCATTTCCTATTTGACTATGCGCACCGAACTTTGGGACCCGCTTGCCTCACGCATACTTTGGCAGCATGAACAAAAGATTGTCGATGAGTTTATGCCACCACTGGCAGAAAATGAGTCGAGGACTATCAATCTTTCTTGTGGTATTCCGCTGAAAAAGGATACTGTTGCTCAAATGCGCGTTTATTTTGACGGTGAACTTTATAAGTCATATCAAGTTAATCCTGTTTTGCAAGGTTCATTGCCAGGCGGCTTTAAGGCAAGAACTGGTGCTACGAGACTGGTATCGCCTCAAGTGTCGGGCACTGCTGCGCCACAGTCTGTGGTGCCAGGGGCCAGCAAAGCTGCCGAGCCTGTTGCAAAGACAGCCGGACCAGAAGATAAGACCCTGAAAGAATTGGACTTTTAATCATAATAAAGTTCGTTTTGTCGCCATTTGATCAAAGTCAAGTAGGTTAGTCTGCGCTATTATTTTGAAGCGCGATACTACGCTTGAGTTCATAGGGGGAGATGCATGTTTGGATTGAGAGAATTTGCCATCGCTGGTTTAACACTTGGTGCAATTGCCACTCTCGGCAGCCAGTTTGGTGTTGCTTGCCTGGCGCAATCACCAAACCCAAATCAAACCTCCATGATGCTTTATCGTGTTGTCACTCTCGGCAACGGGCAACAATTTGTGGTGACACAATCCGGTTTGCAAATCCCACTGCCTCCACCAGGGGTGGATCCTCGTTCTCAGGAACTTTCCGTCTATCGTGATCCGCAAGGCAATTTCTGGTATTACGACCGTAATGGTGCGCCGGTGAAAGTTACAGCTGGACAAATCCAGTGGAAGATTTCCCAGTTGTTTGGCAATGCTCAGCAACCCGTGCAACAAACAACCAATGTATATCAACAATCACCATCCAGTGGTAGCTCGGCTCTGACAACTGGGGTTGCGGCTGCAACCGGTGCCGCTGTCGGCGGATTGGTTGCCGGTGCTTGCAATGACAATTATTATTATGGTGTACCGTATGGTGTACCAATATATAGAGCTGGCACGCGGGCATACTACTATAACAATCTCGGCAAACCGGTCTATGTTAACAACAGTACGCACACTAATACGATGATCAATACTTGGAACAAACAAACCAACTGGAACAATCAGCTGCAAGGCTGGCAGCAAAAGAAAAATTATCGAGATGGCGGATTGGTGCGTACGTTTGACGGTACGGGAGCGCGCCCATATAGTCCAGCTGTGAGTCCAAATGACCGCCACTTCGACAGAAATAAATTTGGTCGAGATGATAACAATCGATTCGGCAAAGACGACGGTCGTCGATATGATGGAAAGCATGACAGACGATTTGATGGCAAACATGATGGGCGACGGGCAAATGATGATCGTTCTAGTGGCGGCTTTGACCGTGGCGAGCACGGCAGGTTCAATGCTCAAGCACATGGTGGCAATGCCGGTGGACGTCGCGGTGGCGGCCACGGCGGCGGACGTCGCAGATAAATTGATCGAGTGTCCGCAAATTAGGATCTTTTGCTTGTGTGCTGACAATTTCTACAATGTTGATTTTCTTCATCAAGAATTCTCTAAAGGATCCTGGGTTGACAACCTGGTTAAGTCCATCTCAGCTCGTTGACTTTCGTAGACGACTGGTCTAATATGGACGAGTTGAAATTTACAAATTGAATAAATGCGCTTTGGCGCGTGGCCCCATTTTTGCTTGGCAGCAATGAAGGCTAGATTTGATTTGGAAGAAATATTTTGAAATTAGGAGAGTGGGAAATGGATTTGAATTTAAAAGGTAAGCGCGCATTAGTAAGTGGCTCCACTGCGGGAATTGGTCTGTCTATTGCTAAAGCTTTAGCTAAAGAAGGAGCAAGTGTTTTTATCACGGGCAGGAACAAAGAAAAATCGGAGAATGCTCGGCAAGATATTTTGCTGTCGGTGCCAGGAGCCGATGTCACGACTATTGTTGCTGATCTCGGTACAAAGGCTGGAGCAGAGACGGTAATAAATAAAGTACCTAGTGTAGATATCTTGGTGAATAATTTAGGCATTTATGAAGCCAAATCATTTTTCGATATTGAAGATCGTGACTGGGAATATCTCTTTGAAGTAAACGTGATGAGTGGTATCAGACTTTCGCGTCATTACATGCAGGACATGCTTGCGCGTAATTGGGGCAGGGTGCTATTTATCTCAAGCGAAGCCTCAATCATGATTCCACCAGAGATGATCCACTATGGACTAACGAAATCGGCACAACTTTCGGTGATGAGAGGGCTAGCTGAGTTGACTAAAGGAACCAAGGTAACTGTCAATGCAGTCTTGCCTGGACCAACCATGTCGGAAGGCATCATGGACTTCATCAAAAGTGTTTCGTCCGACGTCAATGCGTCGCATGAAGATATTGAAAGGGAATTTTTTGCCAAACATCGTTCTTCATCACTTTTGCAGCGCATGATCGACCCTGCCGAAATCGGCAATTTGGTGGCATTTGTAGCCAGCCCCCTAGCAGCTGCCACAAATGGTGCATCACTACGCGCCGAAGGCGGCCTCTTAAGGTCAATATATTAGCCCACCAAAAACCATGCTCGGTTGTGTTGGGGAATATGGGCGAGCATGGTTTTCTTTGTGATCGGGTTTGGAGTAAACAAAAACAAACTATGAATAATCGTCGATCAGATACATTGGTTGAGAGAGAGAACGTATCAGTCCTTCCTTCATCGCCTTGACTGCTGCCTGAGTGCGGTCGGAGACGAGTAGTTTGGCCATGATACGCTTCATGTGGGATTTAATTGTCTCGGAAGTAACAACTAAACGAAAAGCAATTTGTTGATTAGTTAGGCCTTCGGCCAGAAGTTCAAGTACTTCCATTTCTCTTTGAGACAATTGATAGTCTGTGTGTTTTCTGGTTGCGATTTCGGTCAGGCTTCGCACATTGGCAGCGGCCCGCAAGACGCGTCGAGCAATGGTTGCATCGAGCCAGGCAGCCCCTTCCATCACGGACTCGATTGCTGCTGCAAGTTGTGTGGAGCGTGTCGATTTCATGCAGTAGCCATCGGCACCAGCACCAAGTGCGGCAAAGACATACCGGTCGCTGTCGTGTGCAGTCAGGACTATTACTCTTGTGTCGGGCCAAGCTTGCTTTATTTCTCTGGTTGCATCAATGCCATCCTTAATTGGCATTGCTAAATCCATGAGGACGAGGTCAGGAGAAAGGGAAGCAACCAGCTCTATTGCTTCCTGCCCGTTTGATGCCTCACCAATAACTGCGATTCCCGGAAGCCTATGCAAAGTAGTGCGAATGCCCATTCTGCTAAGCTCTTGGTCTTCGACGATAATAATGGTCGTATGAGTTGCGCCCGATGTGCTCATAAAACAATCCCTTGCTTAACATAGTTTGGTGTTTACCTAAAACGACCAAACTTCAATGTGCATGCAAGGGGTAGTGCATACGTAACCACTGCTTATTCAGCAATGTCAAATTGCTTGTTACTCAAATCTAAAACCAAGACCTACAAAATCCGATAATCTGCTCCTAGCACAGATCGTTATACTCTAGTGTAAAAATAGGCTATCACTATCGTTATACCGCATATAGCCCAAGGAAAAAATATAATTCGATGCGCTTAACCATGTACATGTTTATCTGGAAAGCCCTATATCCTATAAAGATTTCTAAACCCAGATGACAATCCCGGCCCTAAGGAGACATGAATATTTCAAATTGCACTGAAATGGAAAATGTACCGCTACTTGCACCATTAATTGGTTCCCAAGCAAAGCCCGTTGGTAGAGAAAATGTGATGGTGCTTTCAACAAAATTATCGGGGCTGGCCAGGTCGCCGGCGGTAGATGGTGCTTGTGTAAATGAGACAAACTTATCGCTTGCATCCACTACTGGTCCAATCTGTCCGGAGTTGAGCGAGGCTAGTGTGTCTGCTCCGGATACGAATTTGGTGCCGTAAGAGTGTCCTCTCGAATGCTCATGATTAATCAATTGGAGGCAAATAAATGCCTTTCTGGGCAACAATTTCAGGTATGTCTTGATTGGACTAGACCCTTATTTCAATCGTATAAGTTACCTTCACCTGTCCATTGGCCGGTACTTTGGCAGCAAATTCAAATGTCTTTGAGTCTTTCTTTGTAAATGGCATGGAAGAATTGAGAATCTTCCACTGCCCCTGGGCATGCTCGACAGCAGTGATGTTTGCTTCTGCGCTCTTATGATTGCGCAGGCTGATTTCGTAGGAGATACGTTGAACCCTATCAGAGACTTGGACAAAGTTGGTTTGTGTATGTTCGCCGACCAGATCAAAGGCATCTCCGATATAAAGGCGAATCTTCTCATCTTTAGGCGTGTGGTCTATGGTGTCTTCACCGATGAACTGCAAGGCACCATCTTGATCTTTCTTATAGACGCGAACTTTGCCTTTTGGCAACGGCATACCGAGATGATTGGCTTCCGAATTTTGCATTTCCAGTTTGACGCGTACCTTTTGCGTATCACCATCACCCGCGTAAACGTTGTAGACAATCGGTTGAGGCTCGTAAATAAACAATTTCTTGGTCGGAACGTCATTGGCACTAAACAAGCTCAATTGCTTGGTTTCATTATCATTTACGTCAGTCTTGCCTTGTAGCGTATAAAGGTGATATTCGGCGAAGGCTTGCTCAACAAATTGTGGCTGGCTTTCTGCTGCTTTGGCCATCATCGTATACATGCGCGGTGCATTGTCCTGCACGCGGTGCACATCTCCGGCTAATAGTTTAAGAGAAGCATTTTTATAAGTGCCACCAGATTTATTGTCCAGTGTTACCCAGCTGGTTAAATCAGAAGACGTGTCATCAGCATTAGCTATGGCTACATAATCACAATGCCAATTCAACCCGGTAGTTTGATAAGCAATTTCTGTTTTGTGTTGGCCGGCTTTGGTGGCATCAAGTTTCCAGAGCAAAGACGGCTTAGAAACCAGCCCCTCAGGTAACTCGGCTAATTCCACTTCGCCTTGTGGGTTGAGGATAATACCATTTGTAGTTTTTACAACTAGACCCTGATAGCGCGGAATGGTATTGCCAGCAGTGTCGGCAATTGTCACTTGTGGTGAATTGAGCAGGATGCCGCTCAATTCATGAATTTGGCCGCCAGGCAAATGTTGGCGAAACTTTACTTCTTTGCCGACAGACTTGGAAAGAATTGTGTTCGGGTCCATTATGTCATACTGATAGTTTTGCTCTTTCACTTGCACCGAGTTTGGTGCGGTCAGCGATTGAAAGCTTACAGATGTCGGATCGATCTTGGCGGCGACATCTTCAAAGCGCAAGTAATTGATACCATCTTTTAGTTCCACTGCGCGGATATCTTTGACTAATCCAAAATTCTGATTGTAAATGGTCAAGCTAACCGATTCGGAAGCAGATATGCCAGACTTTTCTTCGGCTTGTGCCAGAGGCAGTGTTACTAAAGTACAAGAGGTCAGGGCAAGCAAAACTCGGACTGCAAGACCTTGGCGTAAGGGCTTGTAAAACATTTTCATATCTACCTCTCATCACAAAAATTACTTCAAAAGAGTAATTAGTTTCTTTGCCATTTCTACGTCTAATTCATGACCTGCTTTAATGCTAATAAATCTGGCCTTGAAGTTTATAGGGTTAACCCCGGAAAGCGCTAAATCACCCAACAAATCCAAAAGTTTGTGACGTGCAGGCTCATCTTCAAAACGCAGAGGCATAGAAAAACCTGTTTCTGTCAGGCTGACAATTTGATCGGCAAGACCAAGCATTTGATGTTCTTTTAGTGGACCGAATGTACGAGCGTCAGAAATATCGCGAGGGTCTTGGGTGTGCGTCCAGCTGCCCCAACGTTTACCGATAGCCGGATGATTCCAATCAATCATGTAATTAAGTGAGAAAGTTTGATCGGGAATGGCCATCAAAATACGGTCACCCTTTTGGCAAATAATTGGCTCTTTCAATTCGATATGTGGTTCTGGAATTTGGCGCGGCCAATTTGCCTCGGCAAACAAATCCAACCAGAATCCGGCAGAGCCGTCCGCTAAGGGCATCTCTGGTCCATCGACAACCACACGCAGATCATTCAGTCCCCAAAGGCTTGTGGCACCAAGGAAATGTTCGACTATACACAAGCGCGCCGTTTGACCATCTTGCGACTTGCCGCCAAGCACCACATTGCGCAAAGTGTTAACCACATAATCAGATGTGGCCGGAATGGTGACATAACCATCTTTGCACTTTAATTCAAAGACAATGCCATGCCCGGGCTCTGCCAAATGTGCTTCAACTGATACCACTTGCGAGGAAGTTAGCCCACGACCAGCATAACGAACTGAAGATTGTTTAGTTTGTGCTTGCATGACCTATTTCGCTAATTGCTTTTCTGCCATTAATGATGCGAGCTTGGCTTCCAGTTCCTCAACTTTTTTATTCAGGGCTTTGATTTCACTGTTCATTTTCGGCAGCTTGCGCTTGTAAGCCAGACCGGTAAAGAATTCACGCATTGGTTCTGCTGGTGTGCCGGTAACAATTTCTCGTTCGCCGATATCACGCATTACACCAGTCTTGGCCTCGACAATTGCATCTTTGCCAACGGTCAGGTGATCTTTTAAACCAGCTTGTCCAGCCAGAATTGCGCGATCGCCAATCACGCAAGAACCACCGATGCCTGTTTGAGCAATAATCAAAGCCTCGCGGCCAATCTGATTGTTGTGAGCAATCATCACCAGATTGTCAATTTTGGTACCGGCACCAATTTTAGTCGTACCAACGGTGGCGCGGTCAATCGTTGCATTTGATCCGACTTCCACATCATCTTCAATCACGACATAACCGATATTGGGAATCTTTAAATGTGGATTGGATTCGTCCACCAACTCTCTGATACCAGCTAGGCGGCGTTCCATGTTGGACATTTTTTGCGTCACATAGCTGTAGCCGTCTGATCCGATTGATGCGCCTTGTTGCAGGATTACGCGATTACCGATTTGCGAGTAGTCAGCAATCAAGCAACCTGGGTGGAGAAGACAGTCATTGCCAATTTTTACTTTGCCACCAAGGATGGTGCCAGCCATGATTTTGGTTTTGTCACCAATTTCACAATTAGGACCGATGACCACAAGCGGGCCAATTGCCACGTCTTTGCCCAATTTTACACTAGGGTCGACAATGGCAGTCGGATGAACGCCGGCAGCCGGATAAAAACGCTTTGGCCCGAGGACGCCAAGCATTTTTTGCATGACCACAAGCGGACGCTCAACATAAATGGCTGGCAAATCCGTTTCGGTGCCTTCTGGCAGAATTACTGCTGATGCTTTTACCTGCGGTAATTGCTTGAGCATTTTCGCTTCAAAAAAAACCGCCAAGTCACCTTCCTTGGCAGCAAGCGGTGATGGTGAAAAGCTCGACACTTTAGTGTCGGCCGGGCCGACAACTCTGCCACCAATTAAGTTGGCAATATCACCGATAGTCATCTCCATAGGGAGCTTCATAATTAACTGTCCTCAAAAATAAAACTAATAGATCAAGTCAAACTAACTTCCGGATTTATGACCAGAAGATCTGACATGTGCCACCACTACCAAGTGATTTACTTGGTTTGCGGCTTTGTGCTGCCGGCAGTAGCAATGTTGAGATGCTTAACCACACCCTCTGTGAGGTCAACACCACCCATGAGTACTGCTTGCTTCATCATCACAACATCAACGTGGTGGGTAGCTGCTTCTGCTTTGATTGCCGCATCGATATCTGTTTCCAATTGGCTTTCCAAGCTTTGAGCACGAGCTTGCACTCTTTTTACTTCATCATCGATGGAAGCTTGCAAGCGCTTTTGCAGACCTTCTAATTCTGCTGGTGGCTTATGAGCATTCTTAGCTTCTTCATACTGCTTGTTGGAATCTTCAATCAGCTTGTGAACTTTTTCTTCTGATTTTCTCAGCTCTTCAGCAGCTGACTGAGCTTTGGGATAGCTGGTCACAACCTTGTCGCGATCGACAATGCCAAATGCTTGTGATTTGGCGGCCGGAGCTTGAGCCTGTGAAAAGGCTGGCAGAGCAAAAGCACTTGCCAAAGCAATAGTTGAGACGTAAGCAAAAATGTTTTGAGAGTAACGCATTCTCTTCTCCAAAAATTGACGTTAGACCTCGCAAGTGCACAGTTTACAACATTCAGGGCACGTCTATTTAAAATTTATCTCCAAAGCCGATTGTAAATCTTGGCGTCATCCTGCCCAAAACCGAACTAATCAAGGGGAAGCCGTAATCTAAGCGCACAATCCCGACCATTGGCACCTTAAGTCGAACGCCCATGCCTACTGAGGCTCCGAGCATCGAGCGTTGATACAAATCGTTGGTCAAGGTGTTGCCATTCACTTGTCCGGCATCAGCAAAGAACTCACCTTTGACATGACTATGAACCATTTTTACCATTTGTCCGTAAGTGGATTTTGGATCACCCTTAGGAATTGGCAATTTGAAGCGGTATTCAGCAGAAGCCATGAGCATGGATGTGCCGGTGCCTAAATCAGAAAACGAACGATAGCCCCTGAGCCCGTTCCAGCCGCCCAAGCGATATTGGGCAAACTGCGGCATTCCACCTAAAGCCGTTCCACCTTGCATGTTGAAGGCAAAGCCGGATGACTCGTTGACTTTCACATATTTGGTGACTGATGCACCGAGTCGGGCGAAACTAGCATTGCCCAGTCCAAGTGAAGGGCTGCCGGTCAAACGCGCGGATGTGCCGGATGTCGGATCGGCAGCAGTGTCACGCGTGTCGTAAGTAAGCGATGGATTGACGGTCATATATGTACCGCCTTGCAACTGCTGGTTACGAACGGCACCAGCAATTTGTTGGGCTTGCAAAGGGTTTGAGGTTAAGCCCATTTTCATGGCTTGCTCCGCCAGATATTCAGTTTGATTGATTTGATTGAACATACTTGCTGCATCAATCAAGTTTGTATTTTCCCCGGTAAAACCAAGGTTGCCGCGGACATTGTGACCAAGCGGATGTGAGAAGGTAACCGATGCACCGAGTGTTCTTTGCTGAGCGTAATCAACCAGCATGGAGTTGAAGTCGCGTGCAAAGCCAGACACAGCCATGGAAGTTTTGGTGCCTTTGAGATTTGGCTCAATCCAATTAGCTTCAACTTGGTAAGTACGGCGATTGGAAAGAAATCCCGTGCCGGCATTGTTGACGGAGTTGGTCAGATTGTTCAACATGCCGGTGCCAACTTGGCTGGAGAATTGCACGACTTGTCCGCGGCCCATGAAGTTGCTATCGGAAAATGTCATCGAACCAAATGGTCCGGCGATAGTATCAACGCCGCCACCCAAGCCAATCGAGCCTGTGCGTTTTTCTTCTACTTCCACTTTCAGCGTGTATTTGTCTGGACTGGTGGTGGAAGGAACTAAGGAACGGCGAATATCTTGGAAGTAGCCATTGCCGTAAAGTTTGCGCAAGTCATTTGTTAGATCGCGCTCGTTGTAGACGGACCCTGGTTTGACCTTGATGGCATTTTTGATGATGAAGTCTTTGGTTTTGCGATTGCCGACAATTTGCACACTTTCAATTTCGCCTTCGTTTATTGTCATACCGATCGAACCATCCGGATCGTCTTTCACATCAACGACGCGTGCCAAAAGATAACCCTTCTCATGATAGGCCTGCTCAACTTTATCAATCGCTTGCGAAAGTTGGCTGAGATTCTGTGGCTTACCTAGCTGATCAGAAAAGGCTTTGGAAATTTCATCAGTGGACAAGACTTTGTTGCCTTGGAAAGCAAACTGTGTCACTGGTTCATTTTCTTGTACACGAATTTTTAAAAGTACACCGGAGCCGGTTAGCTCTGGTACGACTTGCATATTGCGATCGTCAAAGTAACCGAGGTTGTTTATTGCTTTCAGATCCTCAACCACTTTGTCGCGGCTGAACTTATCGCCCGGCTTGGTCTTGACTACGCCGAGAATATCTTCGGTGGGCACCAAACGATTGCCTTCGACTTTTATATCGTCGATCGTTAAATTATCTGGCGCTTCGCTTGCTGATCCGCTGGCTGGCTTAGATTCTTCTGAAGTTGGATCCGAGTCTAAATTGTCAAGCACTGATTTTGGCTCAGACAGATCTGTCGCTTGCGCATGAACTGCCGAGACTTGAATCAGAACTTGCATTGCACAAAGGAGGAGAGCGGCTACCGCCTTGGTTCCTGCCTGAGAGCAAGGATTTTGTTTTTTCAATTGCATGACTCGTGGTCGCACAAACTAGAAACGATTCTAGAAGGAATTACAACTTGAGCGCCATTCTAACATGGAATGAAGGCATGCCAAGTGAAATTAAGACAAGCGTTAAGCAGTGTGTGAAAGTTAAGCGAACCAGGACACTGGCTGTGGATCAAGGTTAATGTTGATTTGTTTTACTTCCGTATAACCCTCCAAACCAAATGTGCCAAGCTCACGTCCCCAGCCGCTTTGTTTGTAGCCGCCCCATGGACATTCGTTGTAGGTGCTGTGATAACCGTTCACCCAAGTGATACCAGATTTGATCGCACGTACGACACGATGTGCACGAGTCAGATCGTTGGAAAATACGGCACCGGCCAAACCAAAGTTTGTGCCGTTGGCTAAGGCAATTGCTTCTTCTTCCGTGCGGAATTTTTGAATCACAACTACTGGTCCAAATATCTCTTCTTGCACAATGCGCATATCCGGCTTGACGTTAGAAAAGATTGTTGGATTGATGTAATAGCCGTTTTCGTACTTGGCTCCTTGTGGAACATCGCCGCCAACCTCTAATTTGGCACCTTCTTTTTTGCCAATTTCGATATACTCGAGAACGCGCTTCTTCTGTGCCTCTGAGACCAATGGACCCATTTCGGTTTCTTGATCGAAGCCTGGACCAACGACTATCTTCTTTGAGCGCTCAATCATCTTGGCGATGAATTTGTCGTAGATGTTTTCTTCCACGACCATGCGTGAACCGGCTGAACAAACTTGTCCGGCATTGCAGTAGATAGCAAACAAAGCATAGTCAACTGCTGTGTCAATATCAAAGTCAGAAAATACGACCATTGGTGATTTGCCACCAAGTTCGAGCGTGACTTTCTTCAAATTACCGAGTGCCATTTGAGCGATGGCTTTGCCGGTTTTCACTGACCCGGTAAAGGCAATTTTGTCCACTAAATTAGACTCGGCAATTGGTGCGCCGACAGCTGGTCCGGCACCAAGCACAACGTTTACCACACCTTCCGGCAGTTCCAATTCTTTCAATATTTCAGCTAAGCGAATGGCAGTCAGTGGTGTGTATTCACTCGGTTTCAAAACGCAAGTGTTTCCAGCAGCAAGTGCTGGAGCCAGTTTCCAGGCTGCCATCAAAAGCGGATAGTTCCAAGGAATAATTTGACCGCAAACACCAATTGGTTCTCTCACAACTGTAGTTACAGATGGTGCGGGCACATCAATTGCTTGCCCGGATGGCTTGGTGATGAGGCCGGCATAATAACGGAAGCAATTGGCAGCATCTGCCATATCATATTTTGATTCACGCAATGGTTTGCCACCATTGAGAGTTTCCAGCTCTGCCAATTCGTCTTGATGAGCATCAATGGCATCAGCTATCTTGAACAAAAATTGCGATCTTTCAAAAGCAGACATCTTCGGCCAGGGACCTTGATCGAATGCTTTGCGGGCAGCGATAATTGCCTTTTCGGCGCTTGCCTTCGTGCCTTCTTGCACTTTGCAGAGAACCTTGCCTGTGGCGGGGTTGAATAACTCACGCTCGGAGCCACCATCTTCAAACTTGCCACCAATAAATTGTTGCCACTTGCGATCGACTTTAACTTTAGGTGAGGTAAGTGTTTGCGTCATGAATAAATCTTCCTTAGTGTGTTATTTGTTGCCACGAGTCATCATCCAAAATCATCAGCACTAGTCGATAGCATTGCCGGCGGTCTGTTAGGCAGATACCGGTGAAAAAAAATGACTTGCTGAATAATTGGATAGATTATCACAGGCGCCAGCTTGACATGACTGTCTAATATAAATTCCTTCCTGCTAAAATTATGACAAATGCCGGCTAATCTTCCTGGAATCTTTGTCACGCTTGAAGGCCCTGATGGTGCCGGAAAATCCACGCAGCTCAAATTGCTTTGCAAGTATTTGGAAGGGCAGGGTGTGAACCCGGTTGTTTCCAGAGATCCTGGCGGCACGGCTCTTGGCAGACAAATTCGCCGCCTGCTTCTCAATCCTGAACTATTTGTAAGCCCGGTGTGCGAGCTTTTGCTTTATCAAGCGGACAGGGCTCAGCATGTGAGCGAAGTGATAATGCCGGCTCTCAAAGAAGGCAAGCTGGTAATTTGCGATCGCTTTACCGATTCGACCTGTGCTTACCAAGGATTTGGTCGCGGCATCGATATGGCTTTGATCAATCAATTGAATCAAATTGCCACAAGCGGATTGAAACCGGATCTAACTATTCTTTTTGATATCGAATCGGAGGTCGGACTTTCCCGCTTGCATCCAGGCGGTCAAGATCGCCTCGAGCGCGAAGCCTTGGCGTTCCACCAAAAAGTGCGTCAAGGTTATCTCAAGCTTGCCGAAGCAGAACCAGATCGATTTGTGATCATCGATGCCACCAGACCATTTTCACTGGTGCAAGAAGATCTGCAAAAAATCTTCGCCACCAAAGTCGATATCAGTAAAATTTCTTCGGCGAAAGTCAGCAATTGAAACGGTATTCGTTTGACGGATACTATAAATCCATAGCTGCGCCTCTAATTCGCAGCCATTCTTTTCGTTCGCGATAATCAGGCAGAATCTTATCTACCTCATTCCAGAAGGCGTCCGAGTGATCGCGGTAACGCAAGTGGCACAACTCATGGACGACAATATAGTCAATGATAGTTGGGGGTGCCATCACGCACTTCCAGTGAAAGTACAAGTCTGCACTTTTCGTGCACGTCGCCCACCTGTAACCGAGATCCTTAACCTGAACGGTATTAATAGTGACGCCAACTTTGCCGGCAAAATGATTTACACGCTGCTTGATGCGAGGAAGTCCGCGATTTGTATAAAACGTTTGAAAAGCCAGATGTGCTCCGTCTTTACCATCACTATCGACAACAGAGCGTAGCAAACGAAACACACCTTCGCTGAACTTTAGTGGCTCGTCTTGTTTATGTACAAGTTGTAAACGATGATTTCTGCCGAGATAGAGAAATGACTCTCCGTTGACGAATTCCCTAACAACGCGAGTCGCATTCAGGTCGCGCCACTCAGCCAGATTTCGATAAATCCACATGCGTTTGCTGAGCACAGTCTCGTCCACTTGCTCCGGTGTCATCCAGCAAGGAGGGTGGACAGTTATCGTTCCATTACGTTCGATGACGATGTCGGTAGTCTGGCGATCAGAACCAGGCAAGAGTTGATATTCAATGTCTCGTATCTGACGTCGTTGCATTTATTTCTCCCCCCTTTGAGAATTACGCTTTAACTCTTCGTGGCGGTTTTTAGCCAGTTTCATAATTTCTACAGCTACATATTCACGATTATGCTTGAGTTCTTCGATTCCGGACTTAGCGATTTCAGTTTTGATCAATCCTCTGATACGCTTTTGCTTGTCTGGATTCTGCCAGAAGTCAATGCTTGGAGCGGCATCTTGAATCAGCTGTACTGCGGTTTCCATCAATGTCTTGAATTTCCCTTTGTCCACAGTATCAACTGAACCATCGGTGACACCAACTTGCAGAATATGTTCATAGAAAATTGTGACTTCTTTGCTCATGCCCTCCTCTCCGCTTTGACGCCCGGCAATTGCTTCGGCGCGTAATTTGGAAAGTTTTTCTGCGAGGATATCCCATTCATCATGATGTTTTTCAATCAGGGCGTCAACTTTTTCCGAAAGGCTCTTGAAAAATGCAGGATCCTCGTCGTGGTGCACGGTGCAATGCTTACGCAGTGCGTGCTCCATTTCGCTTGCTTTAGCCTCGTAATTGTTTCCTGAGTGTGCAGCTAGCTTATCCAGGAAATCATCAGCTAAAAGTTCGACCGGTGCAATTTTGGGATTAATGCCAAGACTGATCAGGTGTTCGTTGATTAGTGCTTTTACTTTCTCACCTGCATTGCTCAGATTCAGACTTGTGTCTTTGTAGCGCTCTTTGGTTACTTGCAGGATGTATCCAAAGCGCTTGGCCGGCACTCGATATGGTTGTGCAGAATTGTGAGGCAGAATAATATCCATGCTCATCAGAAACTTTTTCAGATACACTTCAAAATCTGCTCGTTGCTTCTCATCCTTCAATGCCTTTACAGACGCATGCACAACGGCTGCTTCAGCGTTTAAATCAGGTAAAGCGCCAGTCACAAAAGTTTTTATGTCCCTTACCCCCAGGGAGACAAACTGCTGCAGTAGGCGCTGATAACGTTCTTCTAGGATGGGGAGTTCGGACATGATGCTTTGCATGCCATCGTGCAACTCTTGCAATTCATCAGTGGATGAATAGATACTCAGTGCATCCGTTAGGTGGTTTGACAATCCGATATAGTCAACAATATAACCACGCTGCTTGCCTTTCTTAACCCGGTTGGTGCGCGCAATTGCCTGTAACAAAGTATGCTCGCGCAATCTCTTGTCTATATACATTACTTGCTCAACTGGTGCATCAAATCCCGTGAGGAGCATGTCGCATACAATTAAGAAAGCAATTCCGGTATATTCCTTATCCGGATTTTTCATATCAAATCCACGGCAAAAATTCTCGACAGCCTTCATTCGTGCCGCCTGCTTGCGTACCTGGGTTATGTAGGCGGGTTCGTTTGTGCCATCAGATGAAACTACCACTGCTGTCTTTAGGAAGCGCAATCGTTTGAGCAGCTCAATGTTGGGTGTGGTCTTGCCCATCTCCACTTCGATACGCTCAGCTAATGCAACTTCGATTGCCTTTTGATAGCGCACGCATGCAAGCTTGGAGTGGCATACCACTTGTGCCTTAAACCCATTGGGTAAGATGTTGTCCACGTAGTGCCCGACGATGTCTTTGCCAATGGCGTTAATGCGATTCTCGGCTTCCAAGATATCGCCAGTGGCACCATATTTTTTCTTGATCGCCAGTAACTCCTGTTCGCTTCGATCGCCAAAAAGATCTTCGAACGCTTCATCGAACGCATGCTTCTCGTTTAGTGCGGTATCTGCCGTTTTACCTTCATACAAGATTTGTAATGTGGCCCCATCGGTCACCGCATCCATCAGGCGGTAAGTGTCAATGTACTCCCCAAAACGTTTGTGGGTTTTCTTCTCGCCATGTCGTTCCGTTATTAGCGGAGTTCCCGTAAAAGCAACTCGGGTTGCGTTTGGAAATGCTTCAAACAAATTATCCCCAAGATCAGAGCTCTGCGTGCGATGAGCTTCGTCAATCATCAAAATAATTCGCTCCGAATTATTTACCACTCCGAAAGTATTGCCTGCCGGCATTGCACTATATGTACCAAGCGCCTCTGCCACCATATTGCTCAAGGACTGCTTACGCTCTTGAAATTTGTGCACCATCACCATATTGAGGTCCGAGCTATCAGTGGCAAGTTGGAGTTGCAGATCTTTGCCGCTTGCAATAACGTTTACTCGTCCGCCAATAAGCCTAGCTGTTTTGCTTAGCTGGTCTTCCAGGTCCTCTCTGTCATTAACGAGTATTATTTTGTAGTCGCTCAAGTCTTGACTGGCGCGCATCATGCGAGCTAAAAAAACCATAGTCAGAGACTTGCCTGAGCCCTGCGTGTGCCACACAACTCCGCTGCGTTCCATTACAGTAGATCCGTTACGCAAGCGCTGCATAATTTTGTTTGCCGCGCGATACTGCTGATACCGACAAACAACCTTGACTCGCGGCCCTCCTTCTGTATCCTTAAAGACTGAGCAAGTGCGCAGGATTTGCAAAAGATTGGAGCGGCAAAGCATCCCAGCAATTAATTTCTGCTGGGCATTCATCGATTCACAAGCGGCGTCATCCTGAGGATAGAGGGTTTTCCATGCATAAAAATGTTCTTCCCCCGAGGTAATGGTTCCAAAATCAGCCTCAAGACCTGTGCTGCGTATCAGCAAGAGATTGCTGTGAAAGAGGCGCGGCTCACCTTCGGTTAGTCCAGCAGCTTCAGTCTCCTTGCGCCGCCGCATGTAGCGTTGTAGTTGCACAAATGCTTCTTGCATCGGGTTGGCACAAGTCTCCGATTGCTTTTTGCACTCAATCACGGCAAGCGGAATGCCATTAACAAAGAGCACTATGTCGGGAATTATGTAGGGTTTCACACAACCAGGCGTGTCGATACGGAATTGGTTAATGGCATGAAACTGGTTGTTCTCCGGCTTATGAAAGTCGATAAGCCTAACGACAGGGTCGGCTTCACCTGTAATCTCATTAGCATCTACCTGGGCTTTAAACAGTAAAGACTGGATAGCTTCGTTGGCTTCCAATAAGGTTCGATTGGGCTGACGCACGAGTTGACTTTGTAGATCTTCCAGTTGCCGATTTGTAAGCCACGTAGAACCATCTTCTGTTTGATTTATTTCGCGTATCGCCTCATTGAACACATGCGGCAGTAACCACTGGCGGAAGTTGCTGCGCAGGCTGGCGCTAGGATTGTGCGGCAGTCCGGAGCCTTGATCAATGATTGTCCACCCCAAAGACTCCAGCTGGTGGAGGAATGGTTGTTCGACCTCGGTGTATTCCGAGTACTGGCTCACTCTGTGCCTCCTTCGCTGCCGTGGTCCTGTAACCATTGTTTACCCTTTTGGGTCAGTCGATAGCGTTGCAGGCGGCTATTGGGTTGCTCAGGCAAGGTCATTTCTAAACAACCTGCGGCTATGGACGGTAATATGTAGGCCCGGCGAAAGTGGTCGGCGTTCTTTAGTTTCATGGCGGTCTGCATTGCCTGCCTACTCATTTCACCGTGCATGATTTTTAGTAGCGCTGCAACTTCCATGGTGACTTCCATGGTGACTTCCATGGTGACTTGGTCGGTGACTTGGTCGGTAACTTCCCCGGCAACAGCCTGAGGGTGGCGCAGCAACCGGATAACGAATGAAGTCCGCTCATCATCGGTCTCAAACAACGGCGGCGGAGACCCATTTGCTGCCATCACCTTAAGTATTTTGGGAATACCGGTAGCCCGCCCCTCGGTTAGCTCCAGCTCTTTTAGAAATTCCCCGATGCGCCGATTGCGATAGCGGCGACTGACTGCGCGACCGGACTGCAAATCTTCCATTCGAATTGAGCGATCTGGACCAGGGAAACTCAACACTACTAATTCATCGTGGCTGATGCGCACCTCAATTGGTTCGCGCTCCTCGTATGATCTATGATACACGGCATTAACCACCGCTTCTTCGATAGCCGCAAAAGGAAAGTTCCAAAAGCGCTCTGCTTCTGCCCGATGCGGATGTTTCATCACGGTTTCATGCAGATAATTGCGCTGAATATAGTCCAATGCTTCGCGCGTCATACGCGAAAGGGGACCCTTGAAAGTTTTCTCAACAAAACGATCGCCACCAGCTCCCTCAGGAAACCACAGAACATCGATTTGTGTGCCGGGAAAGAAACGATCGGGTGTTTCATTGAAAAACAAAAGGCCCACGTTTTTCGGCCATGGCGACTCAGCCGGACCGCCGACCACATTCATCTGACGTCCCAGTGACTCCAGTGGCAAAGTGGTGGCATCTTCAGCCAGCGCACTGTTCACTTCAATCAAAAGCTCCTGCATCAAATGACGTGATAGGTCATCTACGCGAGCTGCTTGTGAGAAACGATCATCAAAAGGCACCTTTGCGGCAAGACTCAGCAGCTCTTGTAGGATCTCACCTGTTGCCTCTACCGTGCTGTTGTAACGGCGAATGTAATAGTGCAAGTTCTTATTCTTACTTATTGCGGAATCCGGTGCCTTGTACGGCCGATTCTGCCCGCCCGGCGTCCACAAGACAATGAGATTGCGACCTTCTACTATTTCCATGCTCAATATTGGAAAATACTGTGGCTGGATCATCTGGCAGTAAGACAGTAGTTCCCGTTGGATTTTATCGAGTTGATTGTCTGCTAATCCAACGGGTGGAAATATCGGTTGTCCATTGGTATCACAATCCTGGCCGATCACAATGTAGCCGCCGCCCAGATTCTCAAAGTCATTGGCGAAAGCACATATTGTGCGTATGATTGCGTCCGGATTCCAACCCGCCTTATATTCGATGCGCTCGCCCTCCACGGTGCGCTGGTGCAACAAGTCCTGCAAGTTGATCGCCAGTTTGTCAGGCATCCACAGTCTCCAGCACTGGCTCACCTACTTTGACCTGGACTTTGCCGGTGAGGAGGTCTTGCATCAGTCCGAGTTTTTGTTGTTGCAGTTTTGTAAGAGCATCGATGTGCTTGAAGAGATGTCCATCAATGCTGAGTAATCTTAACGCTATAGATTTCTGCTCTTCAATATTAACTGGACAGGCAATCTTAAGTCTTTTGAAATATGGTAAGCCTATGGTCAAGATCGTACTGCCCATCGCAATATTTTCGAAGGTGCGCCTGTTGTGTTGCAGCCAATAGTAAAGAAAATGGTTATCCATTTTCTTGTCACACTTCCAGCACATAAAGTGTTGGCTCACCGCCATTGGCTCCGTCGTAATGGAGCTCTTACCTACGCCTGCATCCCTTGATAGTACAACGATGCCGGCTGGGTGCAAAATTGCCGAGGAGTTTTGAATGCCTTGCTGGCTAATTTGCAACTCTGTATCCGAGATGTACAGTTTGTCAAGCCTGTGCGAGTCGGCGAGGGACACCCACTTGATTCCACCATTCCAATAGTCAGGCATTTCCTTATTGGGTGTGTGCCCACTTCCACGAACTGCTAGTTGATCAAGTAATTCGTACTGCCACTCCTTCGGAATCCAGCCAATTGGTGTTTCCTGATATAGCTCTGGCGCTTGTTCGCGAGATGGGCGCAATTGTCCGTTTGGAAGTACGCCACGTGTGAAAAGGTCGTGCATCAACCCAGCTTTGATCTGTTGATATTTGCTTATCAGTTCTTCAGTCTTTTCAATGGCTGTGTCAAGGCTATTCAGAATTGCTGCGATTTTTTCTTGAGTTTGAATATTGAGAGGTAATCTCAATATTATTGCTGTAACCTTTTTTGTGTCCAAGTGCAGTACGGTTGATCCTGCCGAGTACGCTACCATTTGCCGACGTATCTCCGGCAGCATCAGTAAATGATAGAGAAAATCCTTACTGCATTGTCCTAACTTAGGATCAATGCGCATGCAATCCATAGAGGCTAATGCCGGTTTGGAACAACCAAATTCGGGAACTCGTAAAGGACTTCCAACAATATCACCCGCTCTGGTCAGATCTGTGACGGAAAAGAGAATGTCACCTGCCGAAAGGAAATCTGCACCTGTTGAGAATCCGTCATAAAATTTGATTCCGGTAGGTTCATATCCGCCCCCCTTCACAAAGCACTTTATTGTCAGGAATGGATGCCCGGAATATCCATCGCTGTAGTCATCCGACTTATAACTGATGCCTTTTCTTTGGGTCGAGATGCGACCAAGTGTCACCGTTTGCCACTCACTCATATCCTAACTCCACGAGGAAGGATTGTAATTTCTTTGTCGCCTCTTCGCGCTCGGCCTCTATCTGTTTAGCAGTGACTGCATATTTATTCCACAAGTTCTCTATGGCAGCGATGCAAGCGCGTTGATCGGCACGCAGATATTGTTGGTAGCTTTCCATCAAAACAATACGCAAGCGCTCGATAATGACTTGCCGTGCTTCGTCCGTGCTTATCTTCATGCGGGCCTGCTCTACCAATTGATCGCGGCTTTGTTCTGTAGACTTGATTAACGCCTTTAGATTTCTGGCTTCATCCTCTAATTGTTTGTGGCGAGCCAGTTGTGCCTCAATACGTTCGGCTTCGCGGAGGTGGCTTTCCCAGTCACCAAAACTGGTATCACGTTTGGAGAGCTTCATCATGCCTTTGGCTTCTTTTAAGTTTGCCTTGAGCGCTTTTACCTCTTCTGCAGGTAAGACGCCGGTGTCCTCCGTGTCTTCAAAATCCTCTTCGCCGGCAGCTGCAAAAAGAGACTGCAGCTCGGACAGGCGGTTGTGATGTTGCTCTAGTTCTTCGAGCACCTCAGGAAACTGACTTTGTAAGATGTCTTCATCCGGTATCAGTTCCGCACCCCAACCACTCGCGGCGATAGATTTGAAGTCGGAGGCGAGCTGGTTATAGTAATTGGCAAATGCTCCGCGTATCTGATAGCGGTTGAGCAGATGTTGTTCGGCGAATGTGCGTTCTATGCTATCCAGCAAAGCAGCTCGAAGTCCATACGCATTGCGACCCTTCACATCTTGATTGTCTGCTTCAGGTGCTAATGCTTCTATCTGAGACAAGTGCTCTTGCCACCACTTTTCCAAATCCGCGAGAAAATTGTTCTGCCTCTCAATGACGCTCGGATGTTTATTGACGTAATCAGCGATGGCACGTTTGTCTTGCAATACTGAGCTAAAATCAGCGTATCGGATACCATGTTCGGCATTGGCGCGGGACACAAAACAACTCTCGCGCAAGCTGGAATAGTTTTGCCAAAAATGTTGCAGAGTATCAATTTCACTGACTGGCACACCACCATGAAGATGGGCGCGAACATCGTGTGGCTCGGGTGGTGGTGCATTGTCCGCATAGCGTCGAATATTGCAGTTGTAATCTTCTGCTTTGATCTCGCTCACCGGTACGCGGCGCGCATAGGCGAAGATATCCTGTCCGGCTCGATAGGCATGTACGATTTTATCAATATCTTCCGGGCGCAGATGATTTTGGGCCTTGCCTTCACGATATTCGCGGTCTGCATTGATGAACAAAACCGAGTTGCGTTCTGCACTGCCTGCTTTATTCAGCACGAGGATGCAGGCAGGAATGCCTGTGCCATAAAACAGATTACTCGGAAGACCGATTACGGCTTCAAGATATCCCTTGTCGATGAAATATTGGCGCGCCTCGCGCTCTTCGCCACCACGGAACAGCACACCATGCGGCATTACTGTGGCAAGACGTCCATTGGGTTTTAGCACTGCCAGCATGTGCTGCACAAACATCAGGTCGGCTTTCTTTCCTTTTTCCGGCATCCATACCGGAAAGCGTCCTGGGAATTTGATATCTTTTTTGATGTAATTTTGGCTAAAGGGAGGATTGGCTAATACTCGATCAAAGCGCTTCAGTTGTCCGTCATCATCTTGGTGCTGCGGCTCACGCAATGTGTCTTGCTGTCTTATAACTGCGTGTGAGATACCATGCAGGAGCATGTTCATTTTGCAGATGGACCAAGTGGTGCCCATCTTCTCTTGCCCGTATAATGCAAGCTCTGTTGCGTCCTTTCCACACTCTCTCAAATAGTCACGGGACTGTATTAGCATGCCGCCCGAACCAACAGTGGGATCGTATATGCTCATGTTTTCTTGAGGGTCGCAAATCTCCACACAGATCCGCACAACTTCTGCCGGAGTATAGAACTCTCCGGCCTTCTTGCCTGCGGAATCGGCGAAGTGTTTAATCAGCCATTCATATGCTGCACCGAGCAAATCCGGAAATTCAAAGTCGTCATCCTTGAGTGGGATTTTTTCGAAGTTCTGGATGAAGTTGACGAGAGTATCATCATCAAGCGTGGTTTGTCCGATTTTTTTGTTGAAGTTTATGTGTTTGAGCACATCCTGCAAGGCTTCCGGATTAGATTCCTCCAGTGCTTCCAATGCCTTGTTGAGCATTGTGCCTACGTTTTCTTTGATGTGTTTAAGAGCAGGTTGCTCTTTGCCTGTTTCGTCGATCCATTTTTCATTCCACCGCGCACGTGGCGGCACAAAAAAATATTTGCCGGAATATTGATCCGGGTCTTCCAGATTAAGCGCAATATCATTTGCACTCAACCCATCAGACTTCCCTTGCCGCCTGAGTTCTTCTCGGCGCTGGTCAAACAGATCGCTGGCACGTTTTAGAAACAACATACCGAAAATATATTCTTTGTACTCGCTGGCATCCATATTGCCGCGCAAATCGTCGCAAGCAGTGAGCAGGAGACTTTCAAGTCGAGCTAGTGTGAGCTTGGCAATGGGCATTTATATGTGTTTCCTAAATATCTCTCATGCCAGGAAAGACCAGCCTTTTATTATAACAACGTGACAATATTAAACAAAAGCATATCAATTCCCGATGGTTCGGCTGCCGGTTGTCAGCAAACAAGATGTTGTGATTAAGTATGTGTTATGCAAATTCAATCGACATCAGTAAAATTGCTTCAGCTAAACTCAGCCATCAAAACAAAGCGTTAGTGTTGCTTGGATTTAGCTGTGCACGCGGTGAGCAACTTCGCGCGATAAGGTTTCGATGTCGCGGCGAATTTCTGCGTCTTGGTCTTCGTCCAGAGCGCCACCGGTATTATTTTTCATCCGATCGGTCTTGTTCATTATGTCGGACAGACGTCTTTTGAGATGCTCGTATTCTGGTTGGGCGACTTTGCCTTTTTCTTTGGATTCGTCCAAGTATTTGTTCATATCAGTGAAGATGGTATCCAGCGGAGGCTTTTGCGGTGCATAAGTTCCTTGGCTGTAATAAAGCGGTTGCACATAGTTGAAATAAGGAACAAAAGTTGTTTGCTGATTGCACCAAGGATAGTAATAACCGGATGGTGCTTTCCAAAGAATAAATTGATTGCCACCGGCAGAAGTAGAAAAATAGCCCATGCCGATTGGATTAGGCTGAGCGAAAGCCGGCCCTTGATAGTAACGCACTCCCGGTCCGGCTGGTACAAATGTGCCCGGGGCACCATAAGGACTGGCGTAGGGACGAGCGTACGGATTTGCGTAGGGATTATAGTATCTGGTCGTGCCAGGATAGCCATATTGTGTTTGTTGACCAGGATATGGTGTTGGATAAGGCCAACGACGAACATTGGCACTTGGTTTTCCAGTTAGCTGATCATATAAAGCCGGATCCGCATAATCGGCATAAGCAGCACAAATGCTTGCTTGGGCAATTAAGGTCAGCAAAGAAATTTTTGCCGCCAAGTATTTTGGCACTAGTCTGGCTAACATAAATAATTCGAGGACCTCAAGGTTTCTCATTCCCATTGTAATCTTTTGCGGCCTATCTTGGCTTGCGCGTACTATTCTTGGGCTGGCGTGAATGTCACCTTAACAGAATCCATGACTGGTGTTTGCTTGGTGCCATGGAAGTTTGCTTGCATCTGCCAGTCTTGTGAGCGAAAGACCTTATCAACTTTGCCGTTCATTTGGAATCTGAGTTCGCCATCTGCCCGATCGACAATGCCGAACAACTGATACGAGAGCATCAAGGGATTAAGACTGGTTACCCGTCCTTCAATTGCATCTTGACCGAAGCTGGTGATGATAAAGCCGGAAATATGGCTGCCGTTTTGATCGAGAATCAAGTCTGCTTTCTTGAAGGCCAAGTGTTTAGCCAAGCGTGGATTGAGCTCGGAATTTCCGGCAAAAAGATCATGGCTGAAAGTAATGTGGTACTTGCCAGAAAGTGTTACCGGCGCTGTGGCAAAACCATAAAGTTCCCAGAGCAAAACTGTGATAAAGATCATGAATATGGCATTGCGATTGAGCAGCGGTTGCAAAAGAGCGAAAAAGTCAAAAGACTTCTTGATCTGGTAAGGCAACCATTTGCCTTGATTGTCTTGACCGCACTTAAGACAAAAGCGAACACTGGTGGCCGAGTTGACCGTTTGGCAATTGGGACAAATCTTGCGCATCGGATCGATGGTGCCAGGCGGTGGTGGAGGCACTGATTGGGCTGGTGCCTTGGAAGTGGAAACCTTTTGGGCTTGGATTTGCGCTGCTTGTTGTTTTGTGCGATCAACGGCTTTGAGCAGGGAATTGCGGAATTCTTGCACAGAGACTGGGCGCTCCCAGGCATTTTTATTCAGAGCGCGCAAAACCACTTGCGACAACTCCTCCGGAATGTTCATGTCCACGCGCTGCGAAGTTGGTGATTCCGGTATGACATTCAAATGCCCGACCACAATTTCAGCCGTGTTCTTCGAGACAAACGGCGGTCTGCCACAGAGCATTTCGTACATGATGATACCAAGCGAGTAAACATCCGAACGAGCATCGGCTTTCTTTCCGCGCAACTGTTCCGGTGACATGTATTGCGGTGTACCTAATATTGCACCAGTTCTGGTTAGTGATGCTTGTGCCGATGCATCTGCTTCCGGTGATTCCAGTTTGGCAATACCAAAGTCAAAAACTTTCACCCAATCTTCCATGCCGTTTTCGGAAGTGAGCATGATATTTTCCGGTTTCAAATCGCGGTGAATAATGCCTTTAGCGTGAGCTTCAATCATCGCACCACAAATTTGTTCCATGATGTCGACAGCTTTGGGATAAGTCAAACCATTGGAACGCTCAATGCGTTTAGCCAGCGTTTCGCCTTGGAGAAATTCCATGATGATGAACGGGCGTTCGAGTTTGTCTATGCCCCATTCGTAAATGCTGACGATGTGTGGATTTTGTAGCTTGATTGTGTTCTGTGCCTCACGCACGAAACGACGCACGAGTTCTTCGTCGCGTAATTTTTGGGCGTGCAAAATCTTAATTGCCACTTGCTCTTTGGTGTCAATATTTTCTGCTTTGTAAACACTTGAAACGCCGCCGCGTCCGATAATACCGACCACCCGGTAATTATTCCAAAAAATCTCCCCTGCCTTCAGACCCACTGGGTCTGATGTCAGCTGAGATTTCGGCAGTTGCTTGTCGTCCATTAAGTCATTTCCAGTCAAAGCTTGCCGCGCAAGTGTGCCATTTTGAGCAAGCGAATCTTCAAGTGAGCTTACGGCTGTAAGTATTACCTACCCTGGACGATAGCTTCTAAAACCATTGAAAATTCATTTCTTCGGCTGATAAATGGAGCGAAATCAAGCTCCAAAAGGCAATAAAACCCAGGGATGAGACCTGAAGATTGCCGGTTTGCGGCAATGAGCCTTGAGCAATCAGAGCAATGGCGCCTGGAATACAAATTACTAAGCAAAATAATGTCAGCTTTCTGGCCACAGCTTGCAGCGGGCGGGCGGCTTTGGCTTGTTTTTTGGAAAGCAAAAGCCCAAGCATGAAAATGCAAAAGGCAAAGGCTAATCCATGTAGGCCGGCCGAAAAAAAGATATGGCAAACGAGCCCAATAATCGCCTGGTTAATGCTGGCCATAAAGGCACTTAAGTCAAAATTCTCAGTTCCGTAAGGAGCCAAAGGCATAGCGATTCCGCCTCCAGAAATTCATCGGCAACGATAATAGCAAAATCTTGTCCGGAATTTCGGAAGCATTATTTAGGAAGTGTGACTAAAGACGAGGCTGATTGCCTGTGCACTTTTCTAAATTGGCTTTGGCATCAACAAGTTTGGAATTTGTGGCCAGCGCCTTTTGCCAGGCATCAATGGCCTTTTCTTTGTTGCCAAGTTTAAGCTCGGCAAGCCCCAAATTGTTATAAGCCTCTGCATAATTTGGCGCTATTTTTAAACACTCTTGAAAGGCCTCGGCGGCCTGCTTAATAAGGCCCGATTCATAAAGGGCTGTGCCCAGGTTGTAGTGAACTAGGGCAAAATCCGGCTTGAGAACAATGGCTTGGCGCCAAACCGAAACTGCCTGAGGATATTTTTTTAAGTCATAAAGCACAATTGCCAAATTGTTGCGGGCCTGGACGAATTTAGGATCAATGGCCAAAGTTTTTTCCAAGGTTGATTCTGCTTCAAGCCGGGCCCCAAGCTTCCATTGGACGATACCAAGTTCATTTAAGGCTTGGCTGTCTTGGGGATTTTTGCTTAACAAATCTTCCAGTGTTGCCTTGGCCTCAGCCAAGCGATCAAGACTCGCGAGTGTCATGGCCTTGCGCAAAAGGGCAGCAGACGAAGTGTCACCCAAATTGACAGCTGCAACGTATTCGGCCAGTGCCTGACCAAGAAATTTTTTGCCAGCTGCTTGGTTGTCCGCCAATTTGCTTGTCTCTGTCTGCCCATTAGCAATGGCGGACAGTGCATCACCTAAATCACGATGATAATTAGCCTGATTGGGCGAGGCTTTGATTGCTTGTTGATAGGCCTCAATTGCCGCGGCATAATTTTTTTTCAGAGCCAAAAGATGGGCCAAATTGTAATAGGCTGCAGCAAAATCTTGCTTGTACTGAATTGCCTGATAAAAATTCACCATGGCTAAATCTAAATTACCCTGCGCCAAATAAGCTGAGCCAAGATTGTTATAAAGTGCAGCCTTTTGTGGCTCGTGGGCAATTGCGGCTTTGTATTCTTCAATGGCAGCAGTTAGCTTGCCGGACTTCTTTAAGCAAACGGCCAAGTTGTTGCGGGCAGTAGCATTGCCTGGTTGTCTGGATAAAACCGCGCGGAAAAGTTCAATTGCCTGATCCAAATTGCCTCGGTTGGCCAGCTCAAGACCTTGGGTGACCATCTCTTGTGTACTGGCAATTGCTTGGGCGTTAATAGTGGAACCTTGGGCTTGAATTGGTTGGGTGAGTCTGTAATCAGAATCATCGCTTGCCCATGTTGCTTGCGCCACGACCATTGCCAGACCAGGCGCAAAGGCAATCCAGGTAAAACCCTTTGCTAGTCTGATAAATGGTTTTTGGCTTGCTTGAAACACGATAAATACCCGCATGAAGAACCAAAGAGGGCTCGTAAAAAGCAAAATATACTAGAATCTTGCCAGAGATTCTACAATGTAGCTTTCAAAGCGAAGGCTGTTATGCAGATAGTAAGGGAAAAGTATGAAATTAGCGAGACTTCTCTGGGTCAATTTGTTAGTGGTTTTGTTGGTTGCCACCTGGATGTTTGGTGCTTGCCCAGGTGCTTTGACTAAAAAGACGCAATGGGGATCCCCTGAACCGGCCAAATTTGATCGGGCACAAATCATGATCATCAATCTCAATCATGGGCAGTCTTCATGCGGTTTTTATTTGGCTGATTCGCTAGCGACTATCAAACTAACCAATAAGAATTTGGAAAAGGCTCTCAAACAACTGGAACAAGTGGATCGCGCTTATGCAAAATCCAGACACCGCCCTGACGATTCTTTTTTGGCACCAGCTCACGAACAAATCAAAAAGGCCAAAGAAACTTGTGAACGTTTAGAAACCGAATTGCGTCAAAGCCTTGACGAACTCAAGTCTTCCATTCAGCAAACATTAGTTGTAGAAGGAAACAAAAGCTAATTTTGTCGTTGGCCGTAGAGCTGATAAGTGACAGTCGCTCTTGGTGGTCCACCTTGTTTGACGATGGAAATGCGCTCCAGCCCTCGGAATTGCATGCCACCAGGCAGCAACGTCATGACGATTTCTTCTTGGGCAGTGGTATTACCGATTGGATGTTGGTAGCGCATGTAGGCTGTATTGTTTTCCACTTTGTCGACAATCAACTGAGTTTGAATGCCTGTGTTTGAGGCCATGGAATATCCGCTTTGAGCAGTGCCATTAATTTGCCATGTATTGTTTGTTGCGCCAGCAAAAGCTTGATCGGCTGCGGCTTGGAATTCCGGCTTGGCATTTATTTGTGAACGTTGCCCTTGTACAGCCCAAGCACCAAGAAATGGTGGTGGCAATGCGACTCTGGCTGTGCCGGCATGAAAGCTGGGCACGTGCTGTCTGGGCATCATGTCTTGCTGGCGATTGAGTGGCATACCGCCTGACACTTGTCCTTGCATCGGACCGGTCATTTGCGGGGCAGGATAAGTTGCCGAACCGGTCATCGGGTTTTGCAAATAGCCTTGTTCTTGTATGCCGCCTTGCAGAGGATCGGCCGCGGCTTTATTCAGAGTCAAACCGGCAACCAGTGCCAGCCCAACCAAGGAAACTGTTATCCGTGTGTATTTTGCTTTCCTGGCGTGTTTTAATTGCATAGCGCCCTCCTCAACTTCTACCATTCTAGCTTGCAACTAAAAAACAGGCCTGGAATTATCTGCCTTTGCGGAATTGAAATTGGCCTTGATTCTGAATCGGTGTTTGGGCCGGGGCAAGCCGCCTGACTTTGGTTGCCACCACTTTTGATGGCGCTTTTGGTGGCATGACGACTTGATTTGGACTGAGAGAATTTAAGTTGGCTGGGCTTTCGCTTGCCTTTGCCAGTGGATCTTGCACAGGTGCTTCCAGAGGTATTTGTGCTGTTGGTGGTTCTAGTTTGCTTTGTGGCACAACATTGGTTGCCTCTTGCGAGAAACCAATCTCTTTCAGTAACTTGTAAGCTGATTGTCCGGTTGTCGTTTGCGGCTCAGCAACAACAACATCTACCAAAGGTCCAAGCGCTTCTGGTACGCGATTTTGCTTGATCAAAATTTGGGCTTTCAAAAGTTGAGCTTGATGCTTGAGTAAGCGAAAGTTTTGAAAGGTGATTTTTTCCGCTTCCGCTGCTCGTCTTGTGCTTGGGAATTTGGCAAATGATGTGTACATTCTATAGTGCGCATCAGTTAAGTCGCTCAGCCAATCTCCCAATTCCATAACATTTTGTTGTATGTCTTTCAGCAGATTAGCAGGCACAACGTTGTAGGTGATTTGACTGGCAAGCTCTTGCAGTCGGACTTGTGCATCGTTGGCACTAATCGGTAATTGTTGATAGCGGCTTTTGTTTGCTTGCTGATTGGGAATTGCATTTGTGGAAGTTGTCACTTGCCCTTGGTAGATCTGGTTGAGACTTTGTCCCGGCACAGGGGCAGACACATAAGACGGTGCATTTATGCTTGCTTGTGGTGGGTTAAGAGGCGGATTGGCAAGATTAGCAGTATTTGGCGAGAGATTGGTCTGATTGTTTATTTGATCGTTTGCCGTAAAGCCAGGATTGGTTGCCGTGTCGGCTCCAGGTATCGGGCTGCCGAATTGCGCTTGAGCCTGTGTAAGGGTTTGTGAAGCGAGGACAAAGGCAACTAAGGCTTGTGGAAAAAATTTCTTCATATTTACAAGTAAACCTGACTGAATGGGTAGTAACGCTGCGGCACATTGGTTCCTAGACGGAAATTCTAGCAAATATAAGTTCTTTATATTGAAGCTTCTTATTTTAACTGTGCTACCATCCACTCTTTTAAGTTGCAAGTTGAATACGGGAAAAATATTTTGCTCAAGGCACGATTGTTTCGAACCAAACCCGCCCAAACTCTGATTGACGAGGCGTATTTGGGCTCACAAGTGATGAAGAAGGCATTGTCGGCTTTTGATCTGGTGGCTTTTGGAGTTGGCGCAACAATCGGCTCAGGAATTTTTGCTTTAACCGGCACGGCTTGCGCTGGACAAATGGCCTCGGAACAAAGTTGGTGGTCGACACCAATTATCAACTTCATGCTTGGCTCGCAACTGGGACGTGAACCAGCTGGTCCGGCATTGATTATTTCATTCATCATTGCTGCCTTTGCCTGTGGCTTAGCGGCACTCTGTTATGCCGAACTTGCAGCCATGATTCCAGTTTCGGGCTCGGCTTACACTTTTGCATATGCATCTTTGGGTGAGTTGATTGCCTGGATTATTGGTTGGGACTTGATTCTCGAATATGCTGTGGGAAATATTGCTGTTGCTGTTTCTTGGTCCGATTATCTATGGCATTTTCTTCATGGTATTGCCGGCATCAAAGTACCTTTGTGGCTAACTTGCGATACATCGACAGCTTTCACACGTATCGAACAAATTGCCAAAGGCAGTCCCCAGGCTGAGCTTTATAGTAGTTTGGCATTGCCCAATTTATTTGGCCATGATTTTGCCATAAATATTCCAGCCTTTATGATCGTGGCTTTCATTACCTGGCTTTTGGTAATTGGTATTAAGGAAAGCGCCAAGGTAAATCTAATCGTTGTGCTTGTGAAGTGTTTGATTGTCTTTTTCTTCATCATCTATGGTATGGGCTTCGTCAATACCGCCAACTGGGTGCCATTTGCGCCAGGTGGATTCGTTGGTATCATGGGTGGTGCGGCAATTGTGTTTTTCAGTTTTATTGGTTTTGACGCTGTAAGTTCGACCGCCGAAGAAGCAAAGAACCCGCAGAAAGACATGCCAATCGGCATGATTGGCAGTCTGCTTATCTGCACATTTTTGTATTGTGCTGTTTCACTGGTTTTGACTGGTATCTTACCGTATACAACGTATGCCAATGATGCAGCCCCTGTGGCGACAGCACTTTCACATGCTGGTGGCAATTGGGCCCAAGCTTTGGTGTCACTGGGAGCACTGGCTGGTATGACGTCTGTGCTCTTGGTTTTTCAACTTGGCCAGCCACGCATCTTTATGGCGATGGCTCGCGATGGGCTTTTGCCTAAGTTTTTTGCCAAGTTGCATCCTAAATATCAAACACCATATATTCCGACAATTCTCACCGGCTTGGCTGTTGGTATAACAGCGATGTTTCTTGATATTGGTCAGGCCGCAGAGCTGACCAATATCGGTACGCTTGCCGCATTTATTTTAGTCTGTGGCGGCGTAATAGTTCTGCGTAAAAACGATCCTCTGCGCGATCGCCCTTTCCGCTGCCCCGCTGTACCTTACATGCCGATTGCCGGAATTATTTCTTGCTTCATCCTGATGGTATCACTGCCAGTGATAACCTGGGTTCGCTTTATTGTCTGGATGGCAGCCGGCATGCTGATCTACTTTTGCTACGGCTACCAAAAACACAAGCCATAGAGCACCAGCGGAACGCAGGATTGCGAGGAGCAATCCGGAGTGAAGCGTCATTACGCGCGGAGAAGCTGATGCGTAGCATCAGCGCCGGAGCGCTAAAATCAAATTAGCTGATGTTCAGATCAGCGCCGGAGCGCTTAGATCAAATTATCAGCGCCGGAGCGTATATAAGGGTCCTAGTTTAGCTAATTTGGCTTTGAGTGTTTGGCCTTCTTCAATCATGAAGATACAGTCGCGTTCTGTTTGTGAATAGCGTTTGTCGCTCACGAAAGCCTTTTGGGGCAGGACAAAATCTTCATCGTCCGTCTTCACTCTCAGCATTGCCTCTGGTCCCTGGCCAATCAGCTCTATGAGCGTGCCGTGAGCTTGGCTAATGCTTTCAATTTCTTCTTGGCTGGCGAGCTTTTCTGGCATGACACAAATCACTTCCTGGTCTTGCAGGTTATCTAGATTGCCGGTGCTTTCCGATATTGCCCAACTCTTAATAGGGGATGCTGTAAAAGCAAGACAAAAAACCATCGAGGTTTTCAAGAGGAATGAATTATTGAAATTGTTCATTGATCGAATCCGCCTTGTTTGCCTCGAATAATTAGTGCCAGCCTTTTGGGCTCCTGACATCCAATCTAGCAGGATTTCAAGCGCTGTCAATTAAATCCCACCTCTTGACTTCTGTTAATCAAAGAGAAAAGAGAGAAGCGTATATACTTCTCTCTTTCTCATTTGGGCCAGCTCAGACATCTAGGAATTTAGTGGCTGATATTTGATGTTCAGTTTACTTTACAGAAACTTCTTTGCGAACATCGTTTTTGTGTGGCACATTGGTCTTCAATCCAGGAATGTGCATATCAATTGATCCGGCGGAAACTGGAATGCGGCGAGCCACTTCCAACTTAGGCACGGAAACAAAAAGAATGCCGCGATCCATACGAGCTTCAATTTGTTCAATTAGAACAGGAGCCTCGAAGGAGAACTGACGCACCAAATAACCTTGCGGCAATTCCTTGCGGACGATGTGTGCTCTTTCTTCAAACATTGCTGGTGTGCGCTTTGCCACCACTGTCAAACAATTTTCTTCTGCTTTCAATTCAACATCATCAAGCACTACACCAGGAAGAGCGATTTGCAAAATGTATTGCTCATCCAAATCGAGAATGTCGACTTGTGGTGTGCTTTGGCAGCCATAGTTGAGCATATTCCAGCCGAAGTTTGCGCGCTGATTCTCAAATCCAAAGCCTTGGCTCAACCCTTGATTGAATCCTTGGCCTGTCCATTGGTTGGAAAGTGGATGTCTGCTTGAAAGTGGATAGTTTCTTGTGTATTCGGTGATGGTTTTAATCTGTGTCATGTGCCAATTTACCTCCAGGTATGTAAATTAGAAGCGCAAAACGACGCAATGTCCCCGCATGAAACTAAGTGTTCATGCGCATTTCAAACATTGTGCGGCTTCCTTGTTTCTATACTATCAAGCGCTGAGCAAAATGAGCAGTTGTTCAGAATCTATTTCCATTTAGTCTTGTGAACTTGAGAAAGTACTCATATTGGCAAAATCCGAAATGTCATTGGCTTGCGAAGCTTATATCAGCCTCATTGAAATTGCTGATTTTATTTTTTGATCTCATTTTTGTTTTTGCCGGACACACTTAATTTATTTGATTTAGAAGTTTCGCCGAGAGACTTTGATTTTGATTCTTTTGATTTGACAAATTTGCTTAGCTCTTTGGTGGCAAGATCAAAATCAGTTTGAATACTTTCTTTCTGAGCCTGCACTATTTTGAAGTCCGCTTGTGATTCTTCCGCATCTTTTTGTGCGCCTTCCAACTCATGCCGGCTGACCACCCCTTCTTTATATAGCTCGTCGAATAATTTGGCGCGTTCTTGTTTTTCGTTGTTGCCTTGCAGTTTTTTGTCTAGCGCTTGTATGGCGGAAGTTAATTGTGTTTGCAAGTCGGCAAGCGTCTTTTTTAATTCCGCTTCTGATTGAAAAGCAATTGGTGCGCCAACTACATAAGGCATTTGTCCGCCGAAAGGTACAAGCGGTGGAGGTGGGGGCACCAGTGCCGGCTGTGCAAGCTTCTTGCTTTGCGTTTTAGCTTCCGCTTTTGCTTCGGGCAAGTTTTGCGAGCGGCGGCTGAGGCGGGCAATTGGTGGCTTTTGTGCCAGGGCAACAGTTTGGCTGACAAGATTAATCGTGCCAATTGCCAAAATGGCATATAACTTTGCTTTGCTCCGCAAACTAAACACTAAAATCGTCTCTCGCTTGTGATTTGTATAGTTCCTAATTGTAATGTATCCTCTTTTTATGAGCCCTGCACAAAAAATAACTATCTTATTTCTTGGCGACATAATTGGTGAGCCCGGGCGGCGGATTGTGCGCCAATATTTATCTACCCAATCTCTGCGCCCCGATCTGATTGTCGCCAATGTGGAGAATATCGCGCATGGTTTTGGTGTGCAGCCCAAACATATCAATGAGCTGAAAGAATGCGGTATAAAAATATTTACCGGTGGCAACCATACATTTGATAAGAGAGAAGTCTTCGATTTTATTGATAGTGAAGAGACCTTGCTCAGACCAGCCAATTACCCGCCCAATACTCCCGGGCGAGGTTATTGCATTTATCAGGCCAATGGTGTTTCTCTTGCGGTTGTAAATTTGATGGGGCGGGTTTTCATGGAACCGCTTCAGTCACCGTATTTGGTGGCAGACGAAATTTTGGAAAAAATTCGCGGCGAAGCAAAAATCATTCTGGTTGATTTCCACGCCGAGGCTACTGCAGAGAAAGTGGCGATGGGCTGGTATCTGGATGGTCGTGTATCGACGGTTGTCGGCACGCACACTCATGTGCA
The DNA here is from genome assembly GCA_020050685.1 of Candidatus Obscuribacterales bacterium. Classification (GTDB taxonomy): domain Bacteria; phylum Cyanobacteriota; class Vampirovibrionia; order Obscuribacterales; family Obscuribacteraceae; genus JAGVKG01. The sequence continues at coordinate 36,174 of JAGVKG010000040.1, forward strand.
AACGGCCGATGAAAGAATCTTGCCTGGTGGTACTGCTTATTTGACCGATGCTGGTTCGTGCGGGCCGAGAGATGGTGTAATCGGAATGGACAAGAAGTCCGTTTTTCGCCGCTTGATTGAACAGTTGCCATCACGTTTTGAAATTGCCGAAGGTAGTGCGCAATTAAATGGTGCACTTCTAGAAATTGATGCAGAGTCCGGCAAGGCAATTTCAATTACGCGCGTGCAGCATTTTGAATAGTTGCCAAATTACTTGCTGAGCATTTTTTCAATCCGTTCGGCAATGATGGTCGATTCGATTTCGCCGACTTGACTCCAAGTTGCGCGACCGTTTCTATCAAGTAAAACTTCGGAAGGGATGTAACCTTTATAGTGCTCACTTGCTAAAGCCTTGGCTTTGGGATTGTTCAAGTGATCAACATCGACAATGAGAAACTTTACTTGTGTGTGATATTTATTGTAGAGATCGACAAAACGTTTGGCCTGACGGTTGGTGTTCAGATCGCCTGCTGCACCAAAGAAAATCATGGTGGGTTTGCCTGTGATTAAGGCATAGTCTTCCAAATTGTCCGCTTCGATAGGAAAGCCACTGTCTAAATCTTGGGTGAATGAAACACCTTCACGCAAATGCAATTGCTCGGCTGACTCGGCTTTCTGACAAGTGAATAGACCTGCGACCATGGCGAGAAAAAAGGCGACGAGTGCAAACCCACGGGCTTGCGTCACAAAGATGGTTTCCTGGGACGGTTCGGTGATTCGATTGCTCAATTGGCTCAATCCTTATTAAAAACTCAAGCTTGATCTGAATCGGCAGCTTGAAACTTCAGGCATGCATAAGACTCATGACGTACATATTTAGCAAATGTGTCCTGTTAAATAAAATCTTGGCAACCGGCAATTGAGCTTGCCTACATTTTAAAATCGCTAGCCTTGAGATTATGGACAAAGCGGGTGAATTTTTGTTGGTCCCAGCTTAGGGCATAGTGGTAAAGTGAATTAAGCAACTTTTGCCCGCTAATTGACCGTGCTTCAAATACAAAAGTCGGGCATTCGCTCTCCGCACTTTTGACAGGCTGATATTTGAGGCTGTTCTTACAGGTATGGGGGGCTTTCTGCAGGGAAATTTCGTGGTGCAAAACCCGATCAACGGTGCCTTCCGGCTTTGCCGATAAGCGTTCCCAGAGCCAGCGTGCAAGTATGGAAGTAGCCGGGACTTGTGGCTCGGATAACTTTAGGTAATTTGCAAACGCCTCCAGAATCATATAGATGCTCCCTCTCTTACACCAAGTTGTTTACTCCACTTACTTCTTGGATCTATTTGGTATCGCCTAGTTGAGATTGAGCCGTGGTTGCTCGCCCCTTCACAACCATTGTAATCGCTGAAGCCCTCAAGCCGGGCGGATATTTTATCTTGGCTCAGATATTAAAGTTTTTGCAAAGGGCGGTTTGTTGGGCTTACGTGCGATATAATGAAGCGGCTTGAGGGTATTATGCTCAAGAGAGTTACGAAATAGTTTTTGGAATTTAAGCCGATAGGCACTATCTGAAATTGCACGCCGGGGTGTTTGTGAAATGCCCGTCAAGGCTGGGCAATTGTCGGTAGCAATAACAAATTTTGGCGACTCAACCAGAGCTCTGGTCGCAAGACACCCTTTTCAAAGGCATCCTTGAGCACTTGAATCATGTGTTCAAGCAAAAACGTAGATTTTGGTGCCAACCCACCAGGTAAAAGGCACGAGCAAATTTTTAGCCAGGACAGACATTTGGTTATGCAAATCAGTCATTTGGAGAACGATCATCAGTAATAGTGTTGCCGACCAAGGTGAAGTGGTCAAAGCGCAAGCTTTGTCAGTTAGTGCATTGAGCAAGAATACAGCAGGTTCAGATAGCGGTTCTGTGGTTTCACCGGTTAGCCTTGAACTGATAAAAAATTATCTGGCGGCAGGCGTGCTTGCCAATGAATTGTTGGAGACCTTGCTTGAGAAGGTGATGCGTCCTGGTCAATATCTCGGTAATGAATGGGGGGCTCACCATAAGTCATTTGCGGCAGCATCTGTACGTTTGGCTTTAGTCTTTCCGGACAGCTACGAATTGGGCATGTCCAATTTCGGCCAGCGCATCTTGTACAACATTGTGAACAGGCAAGATGGTTTGATGGCCGATCGTGCTTATGCTCCTGGTGAAGACTTGGAAGCTTTGATGCGTGAACATGAGTTGCCGCTTTGGGCTTGGGAATCACGCAGACGGCTGAATGATTTTGAATTGATTGGTTTTTCGCTGCAGTATGAGCTTACTTATACCAATGTCCTGAATATGCTTGAGCTGTCAGCTATTCCAATTAAACAAACCGAGCGCAAAGAAATATTCCCGCTGATTTTTGCTGGCGGTCCGTCAACGGTTAATCCTGAGCCGATGGCCGACTTCATGGACTTTTTTATAATTGGAGACGGCGAACAAGCCGTGCCGCAAATTATGAATTTGGTAGCTGAGTTCAAGCGCCAGCAAGAGCAATCGACAGAAAATGCCGATGCTAAAAAGACAAGAGAAAAATTATTGCTTTTGCTTGCTGCTGTTCCAGGTGTGTATGTGCCAAGTTTGTATAAGCAAACGCAAGAAGGCAAGCCGCCGGAAAAAATTGACGAGCAAGCCGGTTCAATTCCGAACCGAATTGACAGGCAGATTATGCCGCTCAATTCCGACAATCAGCCGGTGGAAGGACCAATTTCCTATTTGTCTTTAATTCACGACAGGCAAACCTTGGAAGTGCGACGCGGTTGTGATCGTGGTTGCCGCTTCTGTCAGCCAGGCTATACATTTTTGCCGGTGCGTGAGCGCTCAACTGCCGATGTGCTGAAAGCATCGAAGGAAGCGCTAAAGGCAACCGGTCATGATGAGTATTCAATGCTTTCCTTGTGTGTCAGCGATTACACGGCATTGCATGAAACAGTCAGGGCCTTAAATCGCGAGCATAGTCAAACGCGTTCATCGCTTTCTTTCCCCAGCCAGCGTGCTGACCGAATGAATTTGGATATTGCCGCTGAGCTAAAAGTGGTGCGCAAAAGTGGTATCACTCTTGCACCAGAGGCTGGCACTGAGCGCTTGCGCGCTGTGATTAACAAAGGTCTTTCGCACCAGCAAATTATTTCCGCAGTTGAGTCTGCTTATAAATCCGGTTGGTCTTCGATCAAGCTTTATTTCATGCTTGGTTTACCAACCGAACGTGATGAAGATTTAGAAGGCATTGTTGATATTTTGGTCGAAGCAACCAAGCTTTGCCGGGAAATTCGCAACACGGACAAGCTTGCTTATAAGCGTAATATTGAATTTACTTGTACCGTATCAAATTTTGTACCAAAGCCGCACACTCCTTTCCAATGGTTTGGCCAAATCACGCCGGAAGAAACGCTCAGGCGCCAAAACCACATGCGTCAATATTTAAAACAACGCGGATTGCGCAATGTCAGATTGAACTTCACCAATCCGCAAACTAGCTTGATGGAAGTGGTGATTTCGCGCGGTTCTCGCTCTTGCGGTGAGTTGATTTATCAGGCATTTAAGCTCGGTGCCAAATTCGACGCTTGGGACGACAAGTTTGTTTTCGAGCGCTGGCAAAAAGCGGCCGAAGATTTAGGCATGTCGCTAATTGATATGGCTTGTACAGATAGAACGGTTGGCTCGGCTCAACCTTGGGACGTCGTCAATGTTGGTCTGAACAATTGGTGGCTTGTGCGCGAGTGGGAAAAGGCAATGGCTGCATCGGAAACTGCACCGTGCACGGAGAATACTTGCCATGCTTGCGGTGTTTGCACGGAGCTGGATACCACTCACCAACTTGCTTTTGTTAAGCCGGAACTCTTGAAGAAGAATCCTTTCGTTAAAGAGTTGGCAGCTAATAAAGAAGATGAAGACGGCCATCCATCACTTTTCTTTATGGAACCAAGTAAGGAAAAGACGAATAAAGTTGTAAGCAAAATGCGCTTCCAGTTCAGCAAGCTTGGACAAATGAGATTTATCTCTCATCTTGATCTACAACACTTGTTTGAAAGAGCAGGGCGTCGGGCGGAAATTCAATTGGCCTATACGGAAGGTTTCAATCCTAGTCCGAAGATTGCCCTTGCTTCCGCCTTGGCACTGTTTATGCAAAGCGAGGCAGAAATTGGCGAAATGGAATTGGCGGAAACTCTTGATGCCGATGAATTTGTTCGCCGCATGAACGAAATGCTGCCCAAAGAAATTCAAATCGCCTCAGCTAAGACAACAGGTTCACAAACATCTTTGGCTAGTCAAATAGGACGGGCCAAGTATCGAGCAATAGCACAGGCAAATGGAGCTGGGCAAGCCGCTATTCTCAAACAACGCATTTCTGAAGTTCTCGCAAGCACATCGCTTGAGATTGCTCACGAGAACAAAAATAGTTTTGATATTAGACCAGGGATCTTTGAGCTTAACCTTGTAAGTGAAGCGCCTCCAGCAATTGAATTGCAAATTGCTTGTGGCTCGCGCTTGCACGTGAAAGTCCAAGACCTGCTTGGTCTGATAAATCCAAATTTGAATTGGCAAATAAGTCGAACTGGCTTATTCAACTCTGAAGGAATTCCACTCTTTGAACTTAATTAGAAGTTCTCACATACATAAATAGGACAAAGGAGTCTTATGAGAAAGTCACTAGTTATATCGGAACAAGATAATATTGCGGCATTGTTAGAAAACGATCGCATTGTTGAGTTTTTTGTTAACCGCGGCGAACTTTTACTGGGCGATATTTATACTGCCTCTGTAGAAAATATTTTGCCAGGTATTGATGCCGCATTTGTCAATTTAGGCAAAGACAAAATGGGCTTCTTGCATGCCAATGATGTGCCTGGTCAAGGACCGTTGAAAGAACGCCTTGTGCCCAAGCAAAAGCTCATGGTGCAAATCACCAAAGAACCAACCGGTCACAAAGGACCACGTGTTTCAACTGCCATTTCACTGCCTGGACGTTTTCTGGTTTTAGTACCGGAAGAGCGTGGCGTTTCAATTTCTCGCCGGATTTCCGATTCACGTGAAAGAGCGCGCTTGAAATCTGTTGTCAGTTTGCTCAAGCCTCCGGGTGTTGGTCTAATTATTCGTACAGAAGCCAAGGGTCAAAACGAATCAGAATTGTTTGAGGACTTTGAACAACTTTGGGATCGTTGGCAAACCTGCGTCTCAGAAGGCGAGGCCTCGATTGGACCAACTCTGATTTATCGTGATCAAGATTTGCTTTATCGTGTAATTCGTGATGCTTATTCATCCGATGTCGGTGAGATTATCGTTGATACGGCAGATGGACAGAGACGTGGACAACAATTCTTGTCCGGTTGGTCCTCGCGCCACACGCAAGTGGTCTTGCACACAGCAGAAGAACCACTTTTGTTTGCCAAGAACATAGACAAAGAAATCGAACAAGCACTTTCTGATCGTGTCGAGTTGCCGTCGGGCGGACATTTGGTGATTCAACCAACTGAAGCGCTTACGGTCATTGACGTTAACTCCGGACGTTTCACATCGTCAAGAACGCAAGCTGAAACTGTGCGCCGCACCAATTTGGAGGCATCAGCAGAAATTCCTCGTCAGCTGAGATTGCGCAATATTGGCGGAATGGTGATTGTCGATTTCATCGACATGGAATCACGCAAGGACCAACAACAAGTTTTGGAAGTGTTCCAACGTCATTTAGAAGAAGATCGCGCCAAACCGCAAGTCGGACAACTTTCCGATTTGGGTCTAGTTGAACTGACGCGCCGCCGCCAAGGTCAAAGCTTGCGTGAACTATTCACCACGCATTGCCCGACTTGTTCCGGTCTTGGTTGTATCCCACAACTGGAAATTGGTACAGGCGAATTCAAACGATCAATTTCGGTCAGAACCAAAGAAGAAGAGGCCGCAAGCAGAGGACGCTCACAAATGCGTCGTTCCGGCAAGCAACAATCAGGTGGCTTGCGATCGGCAACGGCTTATGGTAATCGCATCCAGCATCAACCGTTGCAACAGGCAAGCAGTCAAGCTGTCGGTAAAGTAAGCATGGAAAGCGAAGCCGCAAGCATTGTTGATGATTTGGCCAATGTGCCGGAAGAAATTCTCGAGCAAATGCCGGAAGAACTTTTGGCCGGTGGTACAGAAAGAGCCTTCAAGCATGCCGGACTAGCCGAGCCAGCAGAGGAACAAGACGAAGAGTACACCCAAGGGTACGCCAAGGGTCGGTCTGAAGGCAAGTCGCGCTTTGATCGCTCAGAGCGCTCCGGTGGCGAGAAACGCGGTTCGCGAGAATCTGATCATGATGATTCCGATTCTGAAGAGTTTGTCGCTCGCAGTGCCCATGATGTAGAACAAGAGTTCGTTGAATCTCTAGATTCGGGTGATGAGCCGGTGCGTGAAGGATTGGAAGAAGACATTTCATACGCCCATGGTGACGATCGAGCCACTCAAGATTTCTGGCCCGATGATGACAAACCAGTTTATGTAGAAAGCGAAAGCCCATTTCAAGTTGAACCAGAACCAATTACCGGTGTCTTTCGCTTGAAAGCTAAATCGCCATCGGACAAAGAACTCGTATCGGCCGGCGGTGGTGATTCGGAATATTCCGACTCCGCACAACTGGAACTGCCGATAGCTGATAAAAAAGCAGACTCCGACGAAGACAATATCTAGCCAACGAAATCCAGTGAAGCGAAGGAATGCGAGGAGCATTCCGCAGCGGAACGTCTAGACGCGCGGAGAAGGCGTTAGCCGCCGGAGCGCTTACATAGAATCTCCGTTTATATCAATCCTTCGCGTAAGGCCTTCACCGCTGCTTGCGTGCGGTCGTCTACTGCCAGTTTTTCCATAATGTGGCGCATATGAGTCTTGATGGTCTCAACGCTTAAGCTTAAGCGCCCAGCAATCTCTTGATTGGACATTCCATCTACAACCAGACGTAATACATCTATTTCTCTTTGCGAAAGCGATGAATCATAGGTTTTGCCGATGGTCTCCGTACTGCGCAGCGAGGTTGTCACTTGTGCGCAAGCTTTCATGACTCGATTGGCAATTATCGGATCTAACCAAGCAGCACCATCGGATACAGCGCGTATTGCCATAGCTAAGCGTGTGGAGGAAACTTCTTTTAGACAATAGCCGTCGGCACCGGCACCGAGGGCGGCAAAAATATCGCGATCACCTTCATGTGATGTAAGCATGATTACGCGAGTTTCCGGACAACTATCTTTTATTTGTTTCGCGGCATTAATGCCATCAAGAAGTGGCAGACCGATATCCATGAGGACTACATCCGGTTTGGCTTTGAGAACTAGATCAAGTGCTGATTGGCCATCGGCTGCTTCACCAACTACCTCAAAATCGTCAATCTGATCTAACGTGAGCTTCAGGCCGACTCGCGTGATCTCATGGTCTTCCACAAGAAAAATCTTGATTTTGTTCAGTTCAGACATACGATAGTAACTACTTCTGCCTTGATTGCAGTGTGTATAAACTAAGCTAACTGCTTGGCTGTGGAACGTCAATACCTTAACTAGGGGATTTTTGCAGATGGGCCCTGATCCAGCTATGTACAACTTTTAGTACTGATTCGGAAAATTGGTTTTCCTCAAATATCAGATGTTCGGCCTTCGGAACAAGCACCAGTTGGCGATCCTGAGTAGCAAGCTCATTGTAAAGCTTTATTGTTGCCTCTGGTCTAATCAACCGATCACGGCAGCCTTGAACAAAAAGAACTGGTCGGTTTTTTATCTGTTTGGCCATCTGATGGTTCTCTTCCATGAAGTGTTCGAAGTGAACAAGTTCACGGGGTGAAATTTGAACCCGTGACATTGGATCGTCAGCAATTGCTTGGCGGAGCTTTTGGTCACGCGTTACTTGCTTGATAATATTTCCAGCCATATCGATGGGCTTATCGGGATTGGCCATCAAATGCAAAGCCACACGGAACGTAGTGCGCTTTTGTTGAAAGCGATCAGCAGCCGGTACGGCAGAAATCAGGCCGTCAACAAGTTCCGGATAGAGTGCACAGGCATGCAAGGCAATCGCACCACCCATTGATTCGCCAAGGATGAAGACAGGTAAATTTGGGTGCTTTGCGCGTATGTCATTCAGATTGGTTTTTATGTCTGCCAGACAAGCAGCGAAATCGACTTTCTTGTGACTGGCAGCTTGGTTCCATGATCCAAAGCCCCGTACATCCATGGCATAAGTTATCACGCCAAGGCTGGCCATGCGTTTGCCAAAGTCAGCAAAACTTTGATTGTAAAGACCGAGTCCGTGAATACACAAAAGTACGGCCTGAGGTTTTACTTGATTGTCTTGCCACAAGTGAGTGGCTGGGCAAGATTGGGTTTGCGTTGCTAAAGCCCGTAAGGGAACGTCTGAAATCATGATGAGTAAAATTGCCATCGTCAAAACGATGGTATTTTGCCAAAGTCCAATACCTCTAGGTTCGAATTTCATACTGGCATTGTGCCACTGGCAAAAAATAGGCTAACTAGCTGCCGCCAAGTTTAATCTCAGGCAACTCTGTCATCTCAGGGCTATCCGCGGTACTGGTGCCTGAATTTGACCGCTTGACTTTTGTGGAATTATTCAGCTTGCCAAGACCTTGCATGGTGGCTAAATAATACCAAGCCGTGCGAGCGATAGTTTGTTCAAAGGGTGTTTGCACCAAAGCCAATTCATCAATCGCCTTTTGCGAACTGAAGAAAATATTTTGCTGAGCCAGCCAAGCGACTTGTCTTGTCAAAGGTGGTCGCTTGCCGACTAGCGGCATAAAAAATTCGCAAAGTGTGCCTGCAAGTTCAAGCACAAATCCCGGTATTCTAAATTTGGGACAAGGACTGCCAAGTACTTTAGATAAGACGAGTGCCCCTTCACGATAACTCAAGGTCGCAGAGCCAACCACGTAACGTTCGCCGGGTCTGCCCATGGTTAAGGCATTGATGTGGGTTGCGACTACATCTTCTATATCAGAAAACGTCACGCCGCCTTCCGGCCAGCCTAATAAGCGTCCCTTGAGCAAGGCGGCATAGATTGCATGATGATGCGGATGAGTGTCGCCCTCGCCAAAAATGATACCGGGGCAAAGCATGATCACTGGCAGGCCTTTTTTGAAACAAGCAAGTGCTTCCAGTTCGGCTTTGTGTTTGGTATCACAATAATTCAAGCCTAGACCGTCCAAGTTGTAGACAATGGTTTCGTCGCCAATCGTGCCGGGTTTGGGAATGCCAAGCGCTGCCACTGAACTTGTGTGTATTACACGACGGCAACCGGCTTGCAGAGCCGCTTCCATCACATAACGTGTACCAAGAACGTTGATCTTGTATTGCTTTTTCTCGTCAGATTTCCGATAGGAAACTAATCCCGCCATGTGGAAAACAATGTCCATACCTTCGACGGCTTTCTTGACGGCTTCGCTATCGGCAATGTCACCGGATATGTGTTCAATTGGTAATTTGGCAAAAGCCTCAGGCTTTTCTTTCGTGCGTCCAAAGGTGCGAACAGAAAAACCTTGTTCGACGAGACGGGGCACAAGCTTTTGTCCGATAAAACCGGATGCACCAGTAACTAGTACTTTCAAGCAATTCTCCCCAGGCATTTGCCTTTGCAATTTTGCTTCCTACAATTTATACGAATTTCCTCTCTTGTACATTTTGTAAGAATTAATTGGTCATAAGCATTACCGAGAAATAATTGCTTGTGATGATTTTTCCAGTGATTTGTAAGTTGTCAGGGCATGGTGCAGTGAGGTCGGTTTGATTTTGAGCAAGCTGGTCAAAGCATTGTCATGGCAAATGTTGTCCAACTGTGCAAGCGTAACCTGATCGCGGCTGACTAAAGGCACGCCCGCTTTTGATTCACAGAAAAGGGCAATTGGATAAGCAAGCACGCTTGGTAAATTAAAAATCGGTTTTTTTACATCGAGCACTTGCATAAGTTCTTCGACAAGTTGGCGCATGGTGACAATATCCTCGCCGCCAAGTTCGCAAGTTTTGCCAATCAATTGATCATGCTCAATTGCCATGTAAATTGCTTCTGCTAAGTCAGCAATAAAAATTGGTTGAATTTGATTTCTGCCGCCAGCAATTAGCGGCACAAGTTTCTTTTGCAAAATCATATCCTGCAAGCGGCGAATCAACTTACTGTCGCGTTTGCCTACTTGTCTGCCGATGATTAATGAAGGTCTCAAAATTACAAAATCGATGCCGCTTTGAGCGATGACGGCTTCCGCTTGAGACTTGGTCTTATGATATGTACTGGCTGCGTGTGGACTAGTGCCAAGTGCGGTGACAGCGACAATTTTTTTTATGCCGGCGGCCAGCGCGTGCTCAGCAAAATTTTTGGTTTGCTCTTGGTGCAAGTCGTCAAGCTTGGTTCCGCGTGGTGGCGCGATGCTGCCAATCAGGTGCACTGCCACATCCATGCCGGCAAATGCACTTTCGGCATTTGCGTCATCCAAGTCATATTGAAAAATTTTCGCCCCACGAGTTTGAAGAAAGTCGATGTCGTCTTTTTTGGCTTTTTTGTGCACGAGACAATTTACTTGAAAGCCGCGCTCTAAGAGCAAGGCTACCAGGTGATTGCCAACGTAGCCGGTGGCGCCATCGACAACGACTTTGGGGTAATTTAAATTAGACATGTCTATTTTCTCTTTCAGCCTGTTTTTGTCAGGCGTTTAGCAATGTGTTTGATCAAAGTCACTTCTCCCACTTCATTACCTTGAGCGCGATGACCAAGATATTGGAAAAAGTATCCTAAAACTACGAGGGCCAAACCGGTGCCGGCACAACAAGTAAACATTTGGAACAGACCAAAAAACACCAGGGGCACGCCAATTATATGCAGCACGGCATTAACTGGATGCTTATGGCGCTCTATGTAATCGATAACGAAATCTCTAATTTTGTTGATATTAGTTTCGCCGGAAGCTTTTATCGACCGGCGCCTCCATTGAAAGATTTAAGTGTGGTCTTCATACCTTCGGCAAAGGAAATGCGACTTGTGTAATCCAAGTCGCGTTCGGCTTTGGCGCAGGAGAATCCTTGATTGACACCGGCCAATCTATAGGCCGCTCTGGAATAGCGTGTCAGATGTTTTTGCAAGGACTCCGGCATGATTGGTGCTAGGGCTGAAACCGTTTCACAAAAGGGGCGGGCAATGGCAGAGGGAAGCACCTTTTCCACTTTTGGCAAATTCAATTCCGTGGCAATTGCATCAAACAATTCTTTTTTTGTCACCTTCTGGCCATCAGTCAGATTGTAAACCTGACCGTAGGCCTTCTCGTTCATGATGGCGCTAGCGGTGGCTTGGCAGAGATTCTCCACGTAAATCACATTGGTCTCTTTTGTGCCACCATCAATTAAGGCGGCCTTGCGCTTGGCGATGGAATTGATCAGGCGCGGCATCCAACTGCGCTCTTGTGGCCCGTAAATAAACCCGGGACGCAATGCCACCACATTGATTTTGTTGGCGGCCTGCATGACCAGTCTTTCTGCTTCTACTTTGGAATCGGCATAAGGTTCGCCGCACATTTTAAGTGGTGCATCTTCTGCCACATTGTATTGATCTTCTTGTCCGGTGATCACAGACAAACTGGAAATGTAGATGAATTGTTTGACTGAGGCCTTAATTGCTGATTCTAAAACTGATTGCGTTCCTTCAACATTGACTTTGCGGATGTAATCTCTATTGCCTAAAGGATCCACGCATCCTGCCGCATGAATCACTACGTCTATTCCTTGCATTTGTGAAACGAGTTCGCTTTGTTGGAAAAGCTCAACTTGGACAACTTTGCAATCACCAAATTTGCTTAGTGAGGCTAGGTCATCGATGACACTGGTTTTGCGCACCAGAGCAATAACTGCGTGCCCTTGCTTAACTAAATACTTGCACAAGTGATAACCGACCATGCCGGAGGCGCCTGTGACGAGGATTTTCCATTTGTTCATAATTATTCCTGCTTATTTTCAATGCTGCTTATTTTCAAACCTGTTTTATTTCAATTCTGCTGACAAAATTTCTGCAATCGATCTTCTAATACTGTCACACCTAAACCAGAACCAGTTAAGAGATTCCCTTTGCCGCCAAGTCCAACTGTGAGATTCTCCTTGGTGATGTCTTGCTTAAGTAAAAACAAATTGTCCGAACCTTCGTAATTGGACATGGCCGGCTCAAGACAAGCATAAGTGCGGCCGGCAGCACTTAAGATACCGCATTCACCAACTTGGGCGCCAAGGTGACAAGCAAGCCCAGCATCTCTGGCTAATTTGGCAATCGTCCGGGCAGCAAAAATTCCGCCTACTTTGGAAATGCGAATGTTGAAACCACGGCAGGCCTTGGCGGCAATTAGGCGCAAGGCATCATCAATTGTGCAAAGCGATTCATCAACAACAATTTCCATGTCGGTCTCGCGAGAGATTTTTGCCAATCCATCCAGATCGCTGGCAGAAACCGGTTGCTCGATTGATACCACATTCAATTTCTTCAGCGGTTTAACGGACTTCAATGTTTCTTCTACATCCCAAGCGGCATTGGCATCAACCCGCAATGTCACGTTAGGACCAAGTATCTTGCGGGCAATAGCCATGCGGCGCAAATCCTCGTCCAGATTTTTTCCCACTTTGATTTTGACAGTTTGAAATCCCCAAACTTTGTAAAACCATAAAAGTGCCGTTAAGGCGCGCTCTTTGCAAAATGGTACGACTGCTCCATAGCGAATTGCCGATGGTGCTCTCCCATTTGTTTGCGGTGCGTTTGGTTCTGATGCAGTTGCCTTGCCGTGTAATTTTTGGTTATGAGCCAACAAGTCATACACGGATTTTTGGTTGAGCTTGCCACAAGCGTCAAGAACAGCAAGCTCAAGGGCACACCAGGAAGAACCTTGCCTGACTCGATCTAAGCGATAATCGAGAAACAAGTCAGAAAGAGTGTCAATCACAAATCTGGAATCAGCAAGATCCAGACCAACAAATTCCGGAGCATAATTGCTCATTACCGCCAATTGGGCGCCATCAATATCTTCACCTGTGACGTAACTGCGGGGAATTGATTCACCATAACCGCAGACACCATTTTCCAAACGCACTTTCACAATCAAGTTAGTTGATTCTTTGCGTGCTGCCAGGCTGTGCTCAAAGGCAAAGCGAAATGGTAAGGTTGGACAATAGGTTTCAATTTGCACAATCTTCATTAGTGCCTACCTATCCAATCAAGAAGAATCTTTCTGTATTTGGATGTGTCTTCTTCAAAATCGAGACTATGAGCCGCACCGTCAAAGTAAATCAGTTCTTTGTCTTGGCTGGCACAAGAATGAAACAATGCATCTACCGATTGGCGGTCGACAATGTCATCGTTTCCAGCTTGCAAAATCAAGAGAGGCAAAGTTAGGGAACGCATGGTGCGTCTGGCAAAATGCGATAAGAAAAAGCTGGCGACAAAAAACGATCCTGTAGCCGATTTTAGACGTAATTCGTCTTGATCGATAAAGGCAAGCCAACGCTTATTTTCAGTAAACATTTTTGCTTGAATGGGAATCTCAAAGACATTTCTGGTTTGCATAGTCCAAGAGAAAAAGACTTTTACTTTATCGAAAAATTTCAAATCGACTTTGGTATCAATCGCCGGTGACGTGAGGATCAATCCCGCTAGACGATTGGCTATGCGTGAATGCATTTTGCCCGCCAATAAAACTGCGGCCTTTGCACCCCAGCAATTGCCGACTAGAAAAATTGGCGCATTAGGATTTTCTTGGGCGACAAAATTGAAAGCCATTTCGCAATCGGATATGAGAAGTTCAAGCGATGGCGTGTGGCCTCGATCGTTTTGATTGAGCCCGGCACCGCGCCGATCGAAAGTGTAAATTGAAAGTCCTTGTTGATTTAAAAACTCGGCAGTTTCGGCAAACCAAAGGCTGTGCCCTTCTATGCCATGAAAGTAAATCAGCACAGGCTTTCCTTGGATGCCCTTCCAGGCTCGGAAAAAGAGCCGTGCTCCATCTGCCATCACCAAGGTTTCTGGACTGGGTAGCCCGGCAAACGCGCTTGGATTTTCTAGGGTGAATTCGGTCATGTGTCGTTTTTGTTACTTGGCAAATCGGCGAATTTAAACAGTAAGTACTATATTAGTGGACTCTTAGGGTATTCTTTTTAATTGCAAGTAAAACGTAAACACTTAGTGTTGTCAGGCGATTGTCGGAGACCAAGAGATTCTCCAGCCTGTTAACAGTCCGGAGGAGCTTAGATTGTTTCCCTTAAGCAAACCAACTGTCCTTTTGCTTGGCTTGTCTCTAGTTTTGACCTTGCCAAGTGCCGCTCAGAGTTTTACTCATGAAATGAGCCCGCAAACCGACGCTTCCGTAAATCAGCCCACGGAAGTAAAGCCTGAGGCAATCAAACCAAATGAAGCCAAAGCCGGCGCTGAGTTTTTGGATAAGATGTATCAAGCGGCCGATGCGCTGAATGACTATTCCTTCACATATTCCATGACGGTTTACAAAGATAAGACCGTGCTTGAGAAAGGCAAGGTCTATTTTAAGAAGCCCCATCTTTTGCGCACGGAAATCCTCGGCCCAAATCGCAAAGGCTCAGTTGCTTGCGTTGGGCCTAGTGGCAAAATTCGGGCTCATCTGGGCGGTACGCTGAGCTTTTATGTTGTGACATTGCAGCCAGATTCGTCATGGCTTCAATGTGCCAATGGCTATCCCATGGTGGAATCGGATTTTGCTTCTATGGCTCTTTACGTAAAAAACATGCTCAAGCAGGGCGATGTTTGCCGCTTGGCTGGCGGCGCGCGCAAGGATACCGACTTGGGGCGTACTGTTTACACGCTGGAAGTTTTCGAACCACAAAATAGCTCAGGGCAAAACGGGCCAGGTCTTTTGCTTAAAAGAGCTTTGGTCGATGCGGAGACCTATTTACCTGTAAAATGGTTCGACTACCAAGACGGTAAGCTTTGGGCAGTGACTCTTTGGCAGGATTTGAAGACAAATCAAAATTTTGCTGATTCGACTTTCGATATAAAGGCTAAATAACAAAAGGGCAAGAAGATGTTTTTGAACCCGCAGACATTAGCAAGCGCCGCGCTTGGTCTCATTGGTCTGGTATTCGCTGTGCCAGTTCTAGCTAAGGGCTTTGGCCGCCGAGGCAAAGGTGTTGTTTACGAACACAACTTTGTCATTCAGCGCGCGCCGCAATTGGCATCATTAGCCAATATATTCTTTATGGTCTGGGGCATTCTTGTCTCCAATTCAATCTTGGAATTTGAACCAAGATGGTTGCTTTCGCTTTCCGGCAATATGGAGCCGACGATTTTTGTTGTGCTTTCCTGGGTGGGTGTAGGAATTCTGGCTTCCGGTCTGGTTTTCATGATTGGCGGTTGGTATTCACTGGGTGAATCTTTCACGACCGACGCGGAAGTGCTTGAGGGACACCGGATTCGCAAGACTGGGCTTTTGAAATTTGTCATGCACCCGGCTTATTCTGGAATTATTCAATCACTTTTAGGTTCGTCTTTGGCGGCTGCTTCACCCTTAGCAACACTTTTTTGTCTTTGCGTTGTCGCGCCGCTCTGGTTGAATCGCGCTAAGTACGAAGAAAAATTGATGCTTGAAACCTTTGGGCAAGAATACAAAGATTATGGCGATGAACTGAAGTGGCGCCGGCTTGTACCTAAGTTCATTCCAATTGGCGTTTAAGCTTGTCAACAAGAGTTGATTGGCTGACTCTCGCCTTAAATATCTCTTGGTAAGTCAAATCTCGCGATCTTGTAATGACATCCATGTTATAAAGATGAATATATATCTTCGCGGGGGCAAGGATTCTGTGTTCGATTTTGGCAAATCTGTGAGCAAAATTACGCAAACAGCTCTATATAGTGGCGTGGCACTCAATCTGGTTTTCTCACTAATCTGCCCTCAAGCTAGTCTTGCCGGCACGGAAGCTAAGCCCCAACACGATCAGAGCAATCTGGCCAGCCTGCCCACCTCAGTTGGCACTAACCATAAGCGCTTGCGCGCGCTTGTGCATATTGCTGCTCCACCGGATGTAGTTTGGTATGCAATTCACGAAGAGCGCAATCATGATCCGGACATTGCTTATAGCAAAATCTTAGCTCGTCAAAATGAACGTGAATGTGAGCTCGAACAAAAATTCCAGATTGTGCCAATTTTTGGTACAGCAGTTTGCCGGATGAAAAATATCGAAGTGCCGAATGAGCGTATCGACTACTGGCTCTTAGGTTCTGATCACTTCAAGGCTTTGGAAGGCAGTTGGATTCTCACACCAACAGACTCAGGTCGTGCAACAACGCTTGAGCTCAATTCGTTTATTGATTTTGGTATGCCATTGCCGCGCGTGATTTTTGATCGCGTTGGTACTGCTAAGTTAGAAAAGCGCTTGGCCAATGTTAAGCGCGCAGCCGAAAAGGCTCATCAAGCGGCCATAGGGCGTATCAGCAGTCTCTAAGATTCTGATTTAGGCGCAATTGAAAGCTAGCAACTTGGAGAAAGTTTGACGCCAAACTGTTCTTCAAACATATATTTCTTTTCGTTCACAGCCCAGAGTTCCGCTTCCAGTGCTGATTTTTTCTTACTGGAAAGAAAAAGTGAAATCTGGCGTGATTTGCTTTTACCTTCACGGGGAAATTCAAGCTCTATCTTGTCGATCAATTGACGATGACTGCGGTCCAGGGCTTCTGCCAAGCGCAAAATTGAAGCCAGATCTTCGACGAGCTTGCGCTTTTCTGCCGGTAGAAGGTGAAATTCCGGATGACTTTCTTTTGGCACGATACCGCGATGGTAACGAGCAATCTGGGCAATGATTTCGATTTCTTGTTCGGAGTGGCCAAACAGTCCGGCATTCTTGATCAGGTAATAAGAATGTTTGTGATGTCCTTTGCGCCCAATAAAAGTGCCAACATCATGCAACATGGCCGCTGACCAAAGCAAGTGTTCTTCAGGCTTTGAGTAATTGTGCAAGTAGCCCTGAGTTTGCTCAAAAATTTCTTGGGACAGGAGTGCCACATGTGTGGCATGATCGACCGAGGCTTGATATTTGTGCAGAAGGTAGTGAACAGAATCTTGGCGGCGGGTAATATGGTGATCGAGATCGCAGGTCAACCAACCTGTTTGCAATAGACGATCGATAACAGCACCTTCCCGCAATGCCGCGGTGCAGACAGTGATTTCATCGAAGGAGAGGGCTTTCATGGTTTCCAGCAAAACAATTGCACCAGCCAAGATTGTATGCGAGCGATCGGAGCTTATGCCGGAAAGTTTCTTTCCTGCCAAAGACTCTTCTTCCATTTGCGATACGTATTCAGCAAGACGTTTACGGGAAAGTTTCCAGTCTTGCAAATCTTTTTTGTCTTTACCGGAGCCGGATTTCCCCAGCATCTCTTGATCGAGGCGAGCCAGGGCTTGGATGGTTCCGGACGTACCGATTAAGGGAGAGAATTGTCCTGAGCTAAAAATATGGGCAGCAGCCGGTTGAATAACACCGTGTACAAGATTATGTAAGCGAGCAATCGATTGTTTGGAGTAACTATTTTTGGGAAAAAATTGTTCCGTTAATCGGGCAGCACCAAGTTTGTACGATTCGGCAAAGCTCATGGCTACACGATCGCCGGCAATAATTTCTGTTGAGCCGCCGCCAATGTCGATTATGCCAAAGCTTTTGCTTAGTTCCGGCATATTCCAGAGAACACCAAGGTAAATCAAGCGTGCTTCTTCGCGCCCGGAAATCATTTTGGCATCAATACCCAAAGCGGAATTGACGTGGTTCAAGAACTCTTGACCATTGCGAGATTCACGCACAGCTGATGTTGCCACAGCCATGATACTAGTTGCACCATTTTGGCGAGCCTTTTTGCACATGTCTTGCAAAATGCGCATGGCTGATTGTTGAGCATGCTCGTCAATATAGTGAGCTGTCAAACAACGGCGGAAAAAAGGCACAGTGTGTTTGACGCGGCTGATAACTTCAAAATGGTCATGCTCTGGTACGGCATGACAGACAATCATGTGGAAGGAATTGGTGCCCATGTCGATATAAGCAAATATCGGACTGCCTTGTTTTTCGACAGTACGTTTTGATTTTTGCTTTTCGGAAACTTCCGGGATAACCATGAATACCTGTCTGAGCTATCCAGACGACACCATTGCTATGATACAGCTAAGGTTAAGCGAGAGGCGAATTCGTGAAGCGCCTGTAAATATTGGCATCTATATATATGGATTGCCAAAGGATTAGTTAAGGGCCAAGAATGGCTCGGCGCTTGGCCAGATATTCCATAACACAAGTGACAAAACTGGCGTGGCTCCAGGTAAGCGGTGATACAGAGATGGGCTCGTTAGTATAAGGATTGACTTGCTCGGCTAATACTCCCGATGGCAAGGCTCGCTCAGTTACCCATTTCATTATTTCAATTGCCTCGTCGAGATCGGCAAGGGTATTGGCTTGGGCGACTTTCCAAATTGCAAACCAAGTGGTACAGATGAACCAAGGATTGCCTGGCACATTGGCCAGATCTTGCGAGACTTGGTGGTAGTAATCGTTTTCATAACAAGCAATGCCACCGACGGAAGTCTTGACCCAGAGGCGATCTCGTATGGCATGCATCATTGCCACTACTTTTGGATCATCAGGCGGTAAGGCACCACAAGCAAAAATGGCAAAATTAGCGGAATCTACAGTCATATCCATCTTGTAGCCATCGGCAGTGCATTCAAGCATGCGGCAAAAGCGATTTTCGTCGGCGTTCCACATATAAGCAATCATCGCCTTTTCCATCTCTTGGGCGACTGCGAGATAGTGATTTCTTTGTTCTTGCTCGCCAAAGGCATCAGCAAAAAAACTAGCTGCTTTCAATCCACCAATCACAGCGGCAACCGTGAACAAATGTACGCCATATCTTTCTTCCCAGAGGTCATAAGAAGGTAATGGTAAAAGTGTTTCGGGATTGCGGAATTTAACCAAGAAATCTGCGGCGTTTGTGATTAAACGGCGATACATTGGTTTGATGATTTGTACATCTTTGAATTCTTGAAAGTGCTCCCAAAGCGACCAGATGACCAAAGCCGTTTCATCTTCTTGAATCGGCAGTTCAGTCTCACCATTGCGCAACCAGGGAAGCCAGCTTGAGGCAACGGTTTTATCCGGATTGTATTTGTGCATTAAATAGCCATCTTCTTTGATTACATCAAGACAGAAATCAAAAAACCTCTGTCCCATTTCTCTGTATCCGGCTTTGGTTAAGGCATAAGTGGTAAGCGCGCCATCACGTGGCCACATATAAGAATAAGTATCACGGGAAAATGTAGCTGTGTCTTCATCGTTAGCAGCAATAATTGCCCCATCTTCATCAATTTGAGTGGCAATAATCAGTAAGCTGCGCTTGTACAAATCAACAATTGAGCTTGGCAGATTTTGAAAGTCAGTATTGTTTTTGTTTACCCAAAGCCGCCAGTAATTTTCCGTACGCCTGAGTAAGTCTTCCGGTCTTTTCTCCAGAACAATTGAATTTAGCTTGGTGACCTTTTCATAGGCAGTGCCAAAACAAATCCAGACATGTGCCGTTTCTGAGCCGAAAGCGCCGAGCGAAAGTGATACACGGACGCAAGAATCAACGGAGCCTTGCGCAATGGGATTGCCGGATAAACTGCCGTCTTCGGCATCCTTCCAAGTGCCTTCCAGGTTTTGCACTTCGGCTTTACCGCAAGCAAATTGCTCCACGCCATCGCGGCCAACGCGGCAAGTGTTGATCAAAAACCAACGATCACGCTTGTAGTGAATAACCGATGATGTGTGCGGGTCGTAAAAACAAGTATCGCCGATTTCGTTTTCGGAAATGTGAAAGTCATGATGGAAAAAGAGTCGTACTTCGCGCTCATGTCCACTAAGATCGCGTACGGTTACTTGGCGCAAAAATACCCAGAGGTGAAACTCGACTGCATCATGAATTGTCAGCTCAAGTTGTAGGCGGTCATTTCTTGCCACCACATCGGTAACTAAAGTTTCGGGCTTGTATTTACGATTGATTGACCAGCCTTCGCCAACCCAGGAAAACTGCTCATCAACAAAAACGCCAAAACGGCAGAGTTGCCCAATCGTATGATTCTCTTGCCCGACATGGGGAAAGTAAATATCACGCAGCCCGTAATTCAAATCGAAATTTACTAGGACTGTGCCATTGCCAACTGGCAGATCTCGGGGCATGCTTTTCTCTTTTCTATGTTATCGGGCTCAAGCCGGCAAATTTTTTATCGCCGTTTTCGATTGGTGCTTGCATGAACAATTTCCACCATTAAGTGGGTGTTTGGCAAGTCTTGACTACGATTTTGGGTCGATATTCAATTGGCTCAAGATTTGCTCGGCGGCAATTTCGCCTGAATGAATACAATCCGGAATGCCGACGCCGTGGAAGGCATTGCCCGCTAAAGCAAAATTAGGTAAGTCTTTGCTTGCTTCTCCAATTTCCTTTACCAGAGCTAGATGACCTAAGTGGTATTGGGGCATGGATAGTGGATAGCGAGAAATTTTGTGACTGACTGGTTCGGCCGTTATGCCCAGCAAATCGCGCAAGTCTGTTTTCACGGCTTTGAGCATTTGATCATCACTAAGAGCATAGCTTTCTGGTTGCATGGCGCCACCCAGAAATATTCGCAAGGCAACATACCCTTCTGGTGCTCGGTTGGCAAACTTGTTACTGGAAATTGTGCAGGCAAGAATTGCTCGTTTTTCACAAGCGGGAACGACAAAACCAAATCCATCAATTATTCCGGCTGTAGCTTTTTTCTCATAGAGAAGATTGACGACAGCAGACGAGGCGTACGGGATTGCATTTAGTTTGGTGGACAAATTCGGATCAACTGATTCCAGTAATTTTGCGCTCTGGTGTGCAGGTGTTGAGACAATCAGAGCAGTGGCGTCACAAGTACTGCCATCTTGAAGTTTGATTTGCCAAACAGATTTCTTCGGATTTTGGCCCTCTATGGTTTTGCATGGTGTTCTGACAATTTCTGCGACTTTGGTATTGAGTCTAAGAAAACCTTCCGGCAAATTTTTGATAATTGTTTTGATCAGTAAGCTAAGCCCTTGATCTAAGCTGACAAAGAGACTGTAACGAGCACCGGCAGTACCGCTTGAATTTTGATTTCGTTTCAACAAAGCTTTGATGATGCTGCCATGTTCTTCTTCCATTTTGGGCAAGCGTGGCATGGCGGCAGTCACACTTAACTTCGTTGGATCAGCGGTATAAATTCCTGAGATCATCGGTTGAGCGATGCGATCGAGAGCCTCTTTGCCCAAGCGGCGCGTGACAAAATCAGCTAGGCTTTCATCGGCATTTTGTCCTTCGGCTATTTTGCGTTTTGGTATGAGTATATCGAGCGCCATGCGCAATTTGCCACGAAGGCTAATTATTGGTGAGGTGGCAAATGGTAAAAGTTTTGTCGGTGCCAGCATGACAAAACCATCCGGTAAGGGATGAAGCTTATTGCCGCTGGCAATGAAGGTTCGTCTTTTTGCTTCTTGCGTAGGAATAATTTGATTGGTCAGTCCCAAGCGTTGGCAAAGATCAAGTGCCCAAGGCTTTTCGGTAATAAATGAATCCGGACCAAGTTCCATGATCGCGTTGTTTAAATTTAGGCTGGAGATAACACCGCCTGCAACGCTAGCTGCCTCAAACAAAATAATTTCAGGCGGATTGGGCAAATGTTTTGTCAATTCAAAAACGCGATGGGCGCAGGCTAACCCGGTGATGCCACCACCGATAATTGCTATGCGCTCTCTTCTCGTCTCCGTCATCCTTGTTTGCCTGAGACAATGCCTGCGGCTTTGACCAATTCCTTTTGCACCAATTGGGCAAGCAAGGAAATAAAACTAGGATGATCTTGTACGGTTTTCGCTCTGAGAAAGTTTATGCTATTTTGCTCGGCATGTGATTTGGCTTGCACATCCAAATCATAAAGCACTTCCACGTGATCACAAACAAAGCCAATTGGCATGACGATAAGGCTTTCAATGCCGCTTTGTTTAGCGTCGGAGATAGTCCTCAAAATATCCGGACCAAGCCAGCTGTCTTTCGGGCTGCCTGAGCGACTTTGATATGCTACTTGCCAGCGCTTATGGTTGAGGCTTTCGGCAACTAGCTTAGCTGTCTCATTGATTTGCTTGTCGTATCCAGACTGGTCCGACATGGTTTGCGGAACGGAATGGGCTGTGAAGACTAAAAGTGTCTCGCCCTTTTGGCAAGGTGGAAGCTTGTCTAATGCATTTCTGATTCTGTCGGCCGCCGCTTCGACAAACAAGGGCTCGTTATGCCAGTCGGGCAGAAAGGATATTTGCAAATTGTGCGCATTTAATTGTGCAAACCCCTGATTGGCTGCTTTCACATATCGATCAAAGCTGGCTTCAGTTCTGTGCGGTGCCATAATGCAAGCAATGACATTCTCATGGCCGCTATTTGCCAGCTCAGCAATCGTATCCTTTATATAAGGATGGCTATGGAGGAAACCCATGTACACTCGAACATCCAAGCCGGCAGTCTTTAATTCTTGGCTCAAGGCATCGGCTTGCCTGCGTGTCAATTGGTTGAAAGGAGACTTGCCGCCAATTAGTTTGTACTGGTCGATAACCTGGTTGATGCGCTCAGCTGATATTGGTCTGCCCTGTGCTACATGTTCAACAAAGGGACGGACTGCCTCTTCTGATTCCGGGCCGCCAAAGCCAAGAAGAAGGACGGCAAATTTTTCTTTCGTCTTAACGCTGTCCAAGTTCATGTACGCATTCAACTAAGTACTTAACGTTGTCTACGGGTGTGCCAGGCAAAATGCCGTGTCCGAGATTGAAGATGAATCCTTCACGTCCGGCTGCTTGTTTCAAAATATCTTGCACGCGGGTGCGAATTTCTTTTCCCGTGGCAAAAAGTACGCAAGGATCTAAATTGCCTTGCACGGCAATGTCGTAACCAATGTCACTCCAAGCTTTATCTAAATCAATTCGCCAATCGACTCCAATGACAGTGCCACCAGCTTGGCGCATTAATTTCAGCAATGCCGCCGTGCCAGTACCAAAATGTATGGCTGGCACGCCAGGCTTGATGCCGGCAAAAACGGCTTTCATATGTGGCAGGACATATTCTTTGTAATCACTTTGTCCGAGAGCGCCAACCCAGCTATCAAACAATTGCACTACTTGTGCACCAGCTTCAATTTGGCAATTGAGATAAGCGTGCGTCACATTTGCCAAATGGTTCATCAACTTATGCCAGGCTTGCGGCTGAGTGTACATGAAGGCTTTGGTTTTTTCAAAATTGCGTGAGCTGCCACCTTCAATCATGTACGAAGCCAGCGTAAATGGCGCACCAGCAAATCCAATCAGGGGAATATTTGCTTTCAATGCGCCGCGCGTCATAGTAATGGCTTCGAGGACAAAGGAAAGTGATTCTTTGGCATCAACATTTTTGAGCGCGTCAACATCGGAGGCTTGGCGTATTGGATTGTGAATTTGCGGACCATCCCCTTTGGTAAATTCCAAAGCCATGCCCATCGGCTCGAGTGGCAATAAGATGTCGGCAAAAATAATTGCTGCATCGACACCAAGCATTTCTTGGGCCATGACCGTGACTTCGGTAGCAAGAGCCGGAGTCTTGCAAAGTTCGAGAAATCCAACTTTGGCGCGAATCTCGCGGTACTCGGGCATAAAGCGACCAGCTTGGCGCATCAGCCAGACGGGTGTGACGCTTGTTTGCTCACGACGGCAGGCTTTAATAAATGAGCTTTCGCTCAGATTTGTGACGCTCGAACGAGCTGCCTCAGACAGTTTCATCTGGGTTTCCATAGCCTGAAATCCTAGCATGGAAAGGCAAGAAGTACTTTCGGCCCACTTCATTTCACGTGGCGGCCGCCGTCAATGTAGAGACATTCACCTGTGACGTATTCATTTGCCAAAAGATAATTGACGCCTTGGACTATGTATTTTGGATCGCCTTTACGCTTGAGCAAGGATTTTTCTCTCGCCATTTCCAATTGTCCTGGTTCTTGTTTGGGAGAAATAATTGGTCCGGGACAAATGGCATTAACCCGAATTGCCGGGGCTAGTTCGGCGGCTGCCATTTGGGTGAAGGCAAGCAAAGCTTTCTTACTTAATAAATACGCAAAACAGGGCTTACCGGCAACATCAGTTGAAGTGTCGGTGATTGCCGAATCAATGATATTGATTATTTGACCTTGTAATCCCAGCTGGGCAAATTCTTGGCTGGCGAAGAAGGGGGATTTTAAATGAATATTGAAATTGCGGTCGTAAAAATCAGACGAGGTACTAGCCAAGGTGGCTGGCTCAAAAATTGAGGCGTTATTAACGAGCAAAGACAAATGGGGAAATGCCTCTTTCGCTTGCCTGACAAGGGGTGCAGCTTGATTGGGGTCCGCCAGATCAGCTTTCAGAAGCAGGCATTTTTGCCCTGTCTTTTCCACTAAGGCTTGAGTTGCCTCGGCTTCCGCTTTAGAAGTGTTGAAATGCAAGGCGATGTCAAAGCCAGACTCTGCCAAGGCCAAGGCAATTGCCTGCCCAATCCTTTTTGCCCCGCCGGTAATCAATGCCGCCCCTGTTGCCATGATCTTCACATCCTAACTATGCTCTGAATTTGATTAAACTTTGCCATGATCATAGTACTTTTGCTGAGACTTTTTTCCGGAACGCCCCACGAAATTGCCAGCCGTTGCTATGATGGTAAGGTTGTCATTAGATATTTGCCGCAAACTTTGAAGACTGGGCACAAAAGTTTGTGATTCGGTACTTCATTGTATGAGCATTCGTTTATTCTTTGATATATGATAGATCGGTTATTTGTACCTAATAGGTACAGGATCGATCAGTTTGGGCATGTTGCCAATAGGCGGGCTCTAACATTCTACTTACTAGCAAATTCGCTACTAGAAACTTGATCGGGAATTAGTGGTGTTAAGGGGCAAGAACCATATGTATAAAGTCGCCAAGAGACTGGCTAGTCTCTCCTTTTTGCTTTGTTTTCTTTCGACGCAGTTTGCACCTGCGCTCGCGCTCGAAGGAGGTGGCTGGCAAGCGAAAAAAGAGGCATCGAGTGTCCCGAGCCCACAAAGTTTGCCACAAGGACAAGCTCAGCCGCTGCCTGGCAATGTGCCGTTAGATTTGTCGTCGACTCAGGCGCTGTTTGCCGCCAATAACACTATGCCGGTAGAAATGCGAGTTGGTGGTTTTGCTGGAGGAACAGGAATTGTGCGCGGTGGTTCTCGCACAACAATCGACCCGAACGAAATGCTGACTGCTTCGCAATATCTTGCTCTGCAACAGTTGATGACATCGGGCAGCCAGAATTTGATCTTGAATGAAAATGGTGCGGCTGTCGGTGGATTTGTCACGCTTACTTCTAGTCACGTGAGCGACTTGACCAGCTTGAATCTGCCAACTGGTGTGACCCTGCATTCAATTGATTTCAATGCGGCAACACCCTTGAATGTATCCGGGGCGGCGGCAGTGAACGGTTCAATGTACGCGCTGCAATCGACGCAAGGGCAGACTGCAGTAATGAATTTTGGTTCGCTGACAATTGGTGAAGGCGGTGTACTATCTACTGAACTACCGGCTTCTGCTACTTATTTGTCAAATGTCTATGCATCTGCCGGACTGACTGCCAATGTTGCCGGTGATTTGCATAATTCCGGCACAATTGCTTCTGCCAGTAATTTGAATTTGAATGTCGGTGGGGCAATTTACAACCAATCGACATCAGGATCGCAAGCCCTGATGACAGGCTCGCAAGTGAATTTATATTCCGGTGCAGGAACTTTTGTGAACTCCGGAACAATTGCCGCTACCACGGGCAATCTCAATTTGGCTTCGAAGACAGCTACAGACATCGCCATCAATAATGCCGGCGGTGTGTTAGAAGCCATGCAGGGAAGTATTAACGTACGCGATGCAAGTTTTAGCGATAAAAATAATTTGGCAATTGTTGGTGGAGCCTTGCTTGCTCAAGAAATTAATTTGTATTCCGGAGCGGGTGATATTGATGTCTACACAGATGCAATTGCCGGTCCCGTGAATACTTATGCTTGCAATGCACACGTGGGTGTAAGCCGTGGTGATCTGACGATTGGTACTATGGAACTGGCAGGTGATCCTGTTTTCTACAATATTGATGGTAGTATCATTATTAATTCGTCCCTGGCAGTTGTTGGCGATTTGCTAATTGCTTCTGGTAGGGACATTACTTCTGGTTCGGGAATTGGCACAATTAGTACTGATGGTGCTAATGCCGGAAAGATCTTTATTGTTGCAGGGGCAAGAATTGTATCGGATGGCCCACAAAGTGGATTGCAAGAACCGCCAGCAACCGATACCATGACTGTATCTATCATTGGTCCTTCTGATACTGGTGGCAAAATCGATTTTGTTACAAATGGTGCGATACCATCGATTACAGCCAACAGTACGGCCGTAGATGGAGACGGCGGCGATGTACAAATTTTTGCATTTGCCGGCTCGGATGCAGGTTCCGGTACGATTAATTTGCCGGCATCATCAACGGTTAGTGCCAATGGCGCGGGACTTGGAGCAAACGCCCGGGTACTCATAGCTTCAAATGCTGTGGTTGCTAACGGCAATTCGATCACTGCAGGCACTTTAACTTCTACTGGTGGCACAGGTGGTGCCGGAGAAGTTCAAGTAGCTACGGCAACGCTTACTGTTGAACCGACAACGCCGCTGATCTTCCAAAATGGTTTGTATCTTTCCGGTGGTATCGGAGTTGATACTTCGGCTGGAAAAGTTATTGGAGCAGGAATTTCCGTTGGTGCAATCACGGCACCGGGCGGCGACATTAACTTAACTGCCGGAGCGAACCTGGCCCTGAATGGTGCGATATCAGCCAGCTCGGCAATTGGTGGCGGAGGGAATGTCAAAACCGTCTCACAAACGATGAGTTTGCCTTCCGGAAATATTGCCATATCTGCCAATGCAACCGGTGGTGCCGGCGCGGGCGGTACAGTTGAAATTACAACCCTCAGTCCAACCAGTGACTTGACGATTGGTGCTCTTGCTAATCAATTTAGTGTTTCTGCTACCAGTGCTGCCGGTAATGGTGGCAAGGTGACGATTACAGCAGGACGGAACCTGACTATTGCTTCTGCCAGTTTAACTGCCGGACCATTAGCATCAGGCAATGGTGCAGAGTATCATTTGACAGCGCGCACAGGAAATATGTCAATTACCGGGGCATTAAGCGCAGATGGCGCTGGTGCTGCCGGAGACGGCGGCAAGATTTCGTTAACGACGCAAGGATTAGTTGTGTCCGGTGCCCTGAGTGCAGACGGCTCAGGTACAGGTAACGGTGGCGAGATTGTCATTGCTTCGGGTGGAACCAGTCCGCTAGACATTGGTACGTTGGGTATTGCCGGCACGATCACTGCAGATGGTGGTGGCGTGAGCGGTAATGGTGGTACTATAAAAATTACAACAGGTGGTGCCCTTACCTTTGGTGCTGGCAGTATGTCGGCCTCTGCTACTTCCGGGCAAGGCGGGAACATTGAACTAAATGCTGGTGGCGTATTGACCTTGAGCGGTGCTGCCGGTTTGAATGTCGATGCAGCCGGTGGTGATTTTGATGGTGGCACAATCTTCTTAACTGGCACCGGTATAACGGTTACTGGTGGAAGCGGCAATTTTGCAGCCAGTGCCAATGGTAGTGGTAATGCTGCTGGTGGCATTGTCACGATTACAAGCACTGCAGCTACGGATATTACAATTGGTTTGCTTGATGCACAGATATCGATTTCGGCAGAAGGCGGTGCTGGACCAGCAACAAGCTTTGGTGGCACGGTTACCGTCACGGCCGGCGACGACTTATTTATTGATCCGGCGGCAATTTCAGCCGATCCGGGTGCTGCATTAGCCGGGACGGGTGCGACTCTGACCTTGAGCGCCGGTAATGATTTGGCAATTTCTGGTCCGCTTTCAGCAGATGGTGTTGGTTCAGGGGCAGGTGGTATCGTAAATCTTGCCATGAATTCCACTAGTGCATTTAACCTAGGCAGCACGGTGGGAACTAACTTTGTAAATGGAACACTTTCGGCGGATGGCGGTGCATCTGGTGCTGGGGGTTCTATATTTGTTACCAATGGCGGAACCGGCGGTATTACTCTCGTTAGTACTGCGAATCTTTCAGTTGTTAGTAATTTGGGCCCAGGCGGCACTATCTTGTTGGGTACAGAAAACGGTACGCTAACAATTCCGACCGGTACCATAGATGTCGATTCCGCAAACGGTGGTGGTGGGTTTATTACTCTGACCGGCAATGTCATTGTCACGACCGGAGGAGCCGTAACACTTTCGGCCGATGCAGGTCTGGCTGGATCCGGAGGCACTATTTCGGTTACAAGTTTGGCTACTACTGGGGCCGGTGGTGATTTGTCAATTGGCACACAGTTTATCGTGACTGCAGACGGCATTAGTGGCAGTGGTGGCATTGTTAGTTTCTCTGCCGGTGGAAACCTGACAGTTGATCCGGTAGGAGCATTAAGTGCAAACCCAACAGTGGCTGGCAGTGGTGGACAATATCTCTTGGAGGCAGGTACGTCGAGCACTGGTGGGAACCTATTTATTGATGGTAGCTTCGCTGCTGATGCACTTGTGGGTGGCAATGGGGGAACGCTTTCTCTCATTTCCAACAGTGCAACAACATTTGTTTTTGGTGCTGGTGCAACTACTAATGGTGTCAATGGCAACAGCTTGTCTGCAGTTGGCGTGGGTGCGGCTGGTGCAGGTGGCACAATCACAATCAGGAATAATGGCACAGGTGGTGTCACAGTTTTGCCGGGAGCTATGACAACGGTAACGGCTACGGGTGGTAACGGTGGTACGGTGGAGTATTTTTCACCAAATGGCACTATCACTGCACCGGGTGGAACATTGTCGGTGGATGGAGCTGGTGCTGGTGATAGCAACGGTGGCAACGTAACGTTTTCGGCAGTAGCCCTGATAATTACCGGGCCACTTCCATTAACGTTGTCGGCCAATGCTGTAAATGGTGGCAATGGTGGCGAAATCAAAGTTGAAACACGCGGTGCAACAAGCGACCTGGTTGTCAATGATGTTGCAGGTGGTCTGGTGCTTTCTGCAACCGGTGGATCTGGTGGCTCATTGACCGGCGATGGTGGAAAAATAACCGTCATTGCCGGACGCAATTTGACAGTTGATCAATCCGTAAGCGTTGCTTGTCCACTAGGATGTTTGTCCGCAGGACCGCAAGGAACGGATGGTGCTGGTGCTCGGTATACTCTGCAGTCCGGTGCTTCCTTGACCGCTACTGGCAATCTTTTCGTCGATGGTGACATGAGCGTGGATGGTGCCGGCACAGGTTCCGCTGGTGTTCTAATCTTGAATGCCGATGGTACTGTACCGTTCAGAGTTGGACCGGGTGCAACCGTCAATGGCATTGATGGAACCTTGAGTGCTGATGGTGGCGATGGTGGTGTTGTGATCAGTAACTTTAACGACATAGTGATTGGAACGGCTTTGGTATTTGGAGGAGACAATCTTTCAATACTGGCCGGTGGCAATATTTTGACCGCGCCTGGTGCCGGAGCAATTTCGGTAAGCCATCCGACAATTGGTGGACGGATAACGATTTTGGCTGGCTCCAATTTTGGTGTTGACGAGGACAATAATTTGCATACCACCGGACCATCAATTACTGGAGGCAGAATTGATTTGGCTACCGGCACGGCAATAACCAGCATGGCTGCGGTAAATGATGGTGGACCAGGCGGTGGTTTCTTGATTGGAGCTTTTGCTGGTTCAGCAAATAATTCCGGAACCGTTACCTTGCCGACAGCTGTAACTGTGACTGGAAATTCCGATTCTTCTGGTTTCCCAGATTCTTTCCCAATCTTTGTATTTGCCGGTGCGTCCAAAGGCAACGGCGTTGTGATGGGTGGCATTAATACACAGATTGGAGATGCACTGACTACTAATGCCCCTACCAATATAAATATTGCTCTCGGCCCAGCCACTATTGAAGATTTAGATACGTGCTGCATGCTTACTGACCACCGAAGTGGTGGCACCGGCGGTGCATTTATAGCAACTACCGCAGGAGGCACGGCGAATTTGACAGTTGGCGCCATTACCAGCAGTGGTGGCAAAATCGAAATTTCTTCGCAGGGCAAAATTTTGACTGGTTCTCTAAATGCAAACAATGCATTCGGCGATGCTGGAGAGATCAAACTGGCAATTAGCTCTAGCTCGACATTTACAATCGGTGCAGGAGCAACCAACGGTGTAGCAGGAACGATTACAGCTAATGCTGCCGGTGTATTTGTCGGCGGTACGATTGAGATCACTAATGCTAATAAGGGTTCCATAAACGTTTTGCTCGCGCCAAACATTTCTGCCACAAGCGTTACAGGTTCTGGCGGGAACATCAAAATCAATAATTCTCAAGGCACAGTTACTCTCGGTTCAGGAATGATGAGTGTGGATGGTGGCGCTTCTGGTGGCACACTGGAAATTTCTGCCTTGTCATTGTCAATGAGCGGCGGACTGACTACGCTCTCGGCAACAGGCGGCATTGGTGGCAAGATCACGCTGGCACTGAGTGATACCTTGAAAGGTTTGACAATTGGAGCGCTGGCTGGTCAGATATCACTTTTTGCCAATGGTCTGACTGGCAATGGTGGTGAAATAAGTGTGACGGCCGGAGGCAAGATTCATGTTGCCAGCCTTCCTGGAGTTGTGTCGGATGTAATGGACGCAGGACCATTGGGTGTCGACGGTGCAGGCGGCAAATATTCCTTGACCTCGACAGCGGGCAAAATATCAATGCAAGGCAGCCTTAATGCTGATGGTGTTGGAACCGGAGCAGGCGGCAGCATCAAACTGTCGATAAGCGGAACAGGTCAATTACGCATTGGTGCTGGTGCATTCAATGGTGTGGCAGGTGTTTTGACGGCCAATGGAACCACCGGCGGTAGCATCAGCGTTAAGGCAACAGGCGGAGTAACTCTTCTGACTCCAACTGATGTATCCGTTGTGGCTACCAATGGAAATGGTGGTGCAATTGAATTATCAGCAAGCGGAGGCGCTCTTAACATTACGCCCGGAGCTGGCACACTTTCTGCTGATGCTGGTGGTTTAGCAGGGGCACGCGGAGGCACGATCACTCTGTCTGCTAAATCGTACACGATTACTGGCGGTACTTTACCTGTAAGCGCTGATGGCGCAAGTCAGGGTGGTACGGTGAGCATTACAAACTCTGGAACTGCCGGATTATTTATAGGCCCGTGCACAGGATGTATTGCCATTAGCGCTGCTCCGGCATCGGGAGCAGGTGGTACTGTCACCCTCAATTCCACAGGCAGACTATCAGTAGATCCTTCTGGTGGTGCCTTGAGCATAGGCCCTGCAGTTAGTGGAACTGGTGCTCTCCTTACTCTTACCGGCGCTCAAGTTGATATTATCGGAGCTGGCGGCTTGACAGTAGCAAATGGTGTCGGCACTCAATCTGGTGGCAGTGTCACGATTACATCAAATGCAAACAATGCATTTATGATTGGTGTCGGTGGCAATAACGGAGTGGCGCTGCTCTCAGCAAACTCAGGTCCTGGTGGTGGTAATGGTGGTTCGATTACGGTTACTGGAGCGGGCGGTGTAACGGTTACTGCCCTGGCTGCGCTTTCTGCAACTGCTTCTAGCGGAAATGGTGGCAAGATCAGTCTGTCTTCCGGAAATGGGACAGTCAGCTTGCCTGCAGGAATACTTTCAGTAAATGCTGCCGGCGCCGGTGCTTCGACTGGTGGTCGAATTACCCTCAGTGGCAAGTCTGTCGCTGTAACCGGTGGAGGGACGCTAACCCTTAATGCCAACGGTATCAATGGTGGTGATGGTGGTGAAATTAGAGTTACCTCAACCAATAATGGTTTTGGTGGTGATTTGACAATCGGTGCTGCTGCTGCCAACTTCATTGTTTCCGTTAATGGTGGCGTGACTGGCAATGCTGGTTCGGTGGCATTTTCTGCCGGACGTAATTTGACTGTTGCTCCAGGGTCAATTTCCATGATCACTGCTGCTGACGGTGCTGATCTTTCCTTTACTGCAGGAACTGGTGGCAGTGGTAACTTACTAATTAGTGCTGCTCTCAGTGTTGATGGCGTGGGTAGTGGTGATGGTGGCACCATAACTCTTTCCAGCAAGAGCAATACAACATTCAACATTGGTGCACCCACGACTAATGGTATCGTTGGTGTGCTATCGGCCAACGGCGGTGGAATCGAAGGAGCCGGCGGTACTATAAATATTACCAGCAGTGGAACAGGTGGTCTCACTCTGCCGACGCCTGCCAATATAGATGTGGCAGTGACTGACGGTACTGGTGGCACAATTTCGTTGAATGCTGGGGCTGCCAATTTGAACATTACCGCCGCTGCTGCCTTGGCTGCTGACGGTGCCGGACCCGGTGTAAACAATGGTGGCACAATTACTCTGTCATCCAAGCGTCTGCTAATTACCGGCGGGCCATTGACGATTTCTGCCAATGCTACAACTACTCTAGCAAGCAGTGGTGCTGGCGGTATAGTGTCGGTAACCACCGCTGACGCGACTCAGGACATGACTGTTGGTGCTGTGGCCAATGGATTTGTAATTACCGCTACCGGTTTTTCGACGGGAATTGATTCGGGAAATGGTGGTCAGGTCACTTTATCAAGCGGACGCAATTTGACAATTAATCCCTTGCCCGTTTCTATCAGTGCGGCTCCAACGGGAACTAATGGAAATGGTGCGAAGTTTACCTTTACTGCTGGTACGGGTGGAGCTGGTAACCTGCACATATTTGGATCGCTATTGGCAAATGGAACTGGCACCGGAGATGGTGGCAATATAAGTCTCACTTCCAATAGCACTACCGTTTTTACAACCGGTGCTGCATCCTTAAACGGTGTTGATGGTGCCGTTGTCGCCAATGCTGGTGCAACCAGCGGTGCTGGTGGCACACTTTCGATCACCAATTCTGGCAAAGGTGGTTTGACTATTTCTTCGACAGCCAGTGCGCTTTTCTCGAACGTGGCTACAAATGGAGCCGGTGGTTCACTGACATTGAATGGTGGCACGGGTACGCTTACCATTGCTGCTGTTGATCCTATTAACCTGAATGGGGTCTCGACTGCGGCTATTGGTTTTGCTGGCGGCACGGCTAATATCAATACAGACAGGATTGCTGTCACCGGTGGACCACTTCTAATTACTGCTAACGGCACGATTGATAAAGATGGTGGCAATATTTCGATCACAACTAAGGCTTCCACCACGGGCGGTGATTTGTTTATCGGTACGACACCGACAACCATTTCGCTTTCTGCTACCGGTGGATCGATGGATTCTCTGGAAGGAAATGGCGGAACTGTCACTTTGTCTGCCGGACGCAATTTGATAATGAATACAGCTGGTCTCACGGTTGGCCCTTTAAGTGGTAATGGTAAAGGTGCCACCATAAGCCTTACTTCAGGTACTGCAAAAGTGGGACAAATAGGTG
Source organism: Candidatus Obscuribacterales bacterium (assembly GCA_020050685.1). Classification (GTDB taxonomy): domain Bacteria; phylum Cyanobacteriota; class Vampirovibrionia; order Obscuribacterales; family Obscuribacteraceae; genus JAGVKG01. The sequence goes on from JAGVKG010000040.1 coordinate 69,738, forward strand.
TTGGTGACCTGCAGATTACGGGCACATTGAATGCCAGTGGCAACGGTGAAGGTGATGGTGGCACGATATCACTGACGAGTATGTCCAATGATGTGTTTGTTGTCGGTGGCGCCGTAGGTACTAACTTCATCACAGGCAATATCATTGCCAATGGTGGCGATACTGTGGTGATGGGCAAGGGACTTGGTGGAAGCATTACTCTTAGCAATGGCAAAGGTCAACAGGTTGAAGTTGGTGGACTGATCCAAGCGAACAGCACCGCGCCTGCAGAATTCGGAACCCCATCGTCCGGCAAGATTCTCTTCCAGTCGTCACCTGTCGGTACAAAGGCTCTCAAGGTAGTGATCAATGGATTGGTCGAGGCTAAGAGTCCAACCTTGTACGACGTTGTCAATCCAGATCCACCCCCGGCAGATTTTTCCGTCATCACTTCCTGCGGAATAATTGGAATAAATTCTGGTGCCGGTCAACGGATTACATTACAAGGTACCGGGAGACTTGATGCTGGACGATCAGTGAGCCTCGGCAATCTTGATGGCAGCTTAATTCCAAGCGGACAAGCAGCCGGTAACATCAGTGTACAGAGCACTCTAACGATTGGTATTACATTGGTGCAAAACGGCATTACATTCACTCGTACTTCGCATGCAGAGGCAGTTCCTTCGTTGGGTGAAGAAGTTGTCGATACAGGCGACGTAGCCGATGATGACGATGCTGCCACAGGCGAACTCGCATCCGGCATGTAATCAAACACATTCATGTCAGCCTGAGGCATAAAATGCCGAAGGATCTCTCATGCTTCGACGAAATTGCGCGTTGAAACATGAGAGATCCTTCGCTCGCTCTGCTCACTCAGGATGACAGCCGTCTATCTCAATTGGATGTATTTAGATCTAAGAGGCGCTTACGCCCTTGATTTCGAGTATCTTGGAGATTACGCCTGAGATTACTTGATCGGGTGTTGAGGCACCGGCGGTGATACCAATCGTAATCGGGCCGGAGGCTAACCAAGGCTCGGTTGGCACAGTATTTTTAGATCCAATTGGTTTGTGCTCAATGCGATTGCCTGGTCCAATAGAAGTTGCACCTTCGATGTGAAAGGAATTGAGACCGTGCTCAATGGCGATTTCTTGCAAGTGACCGGTGTTCGATGAATTGTACCCACCAATCACGACCATCAGATCCAAAGGCTCTTCTACAAGCTGTAACATTGCATCTTGTCGCTCTTGTGTGGCATCACAGATGGTATCACCAGGGCTGAGAAAATGATCGTTCAGTTCGCTCGGTCCATATTTTGTCAGCATGGTTTTCTCGAACAATTTGCCAATTTGCTCAGTTTCACCCTTGAGCATGGTGGTTTGATTGGCAACGCCAATGCGAACTAAGTGACAATCAGGATCGAAGCCTTGTGAGCAAGCCTTAGCAAACTTGTCGAGAAATTCAGTTTGTTTGCCACCATTCAAAATATAGTTGGACACCCATTCCGCTTCAGCAAAATTCTGCACAATGAGATAGTGTCCGGCGCGTGAGGCAGTGGCAATTGTTTCTTCGTGGTTGTATTTGCCATGAATTATGGCCGTGAATTCCAGATCGATGTATTTCGCTACGCGGTTCCAAACGCGTGATACCCAGGGACAAGTGGTATCGACGACTTCGCAAGACTTTGCCGAGAGTTTTTGCATTTCTTCGACAGATGCACCAAAAGCCGGCAAAATAACCACATCGCCGTTGCCGATTACGGAGAAATCTTTTTTGCCTTCGTGATCGACGGCAATAAATTTGATGTTCATTTGCCTGAGATTATTGTTCACAACCGGATTGTGAATGATCTCATTGGTGATCCAGATTTGCCGGTCGGGAAAATGTTTGCGTGTTTCATAAGCCATGGATACGGCACGGTCTACTCCCCAGCAAAAGCCGAAGGCCTGGGCAAGCTTGATGGTTACCTGACCAACGGATAAGGCGTTGCCGCTTTCACGCAATTGGTGAATGAGATTGGATTCATATTCGGCTTGCAGTTCACTGCGAACCTCAAGCTCTAAGCCAAACCCCTTGCGGTGATATTTATAAGTCGGTGTGTCTGTAGCCATCGGTGCCGGAATGTCCTCTCAGCCGAGCTTCGATCCAAAATATTGGACGCAGCCGCCTGCAAAAGAAAAATTGTAGCGTGGCTAGATAAAAAAGACTCGTCAAGAATCGTCATGGGCGCACTAAACGATTATCATTTTGGCTAGGTGGTTATATTGATGGGTATTCGTGCCAGTTGGAGGTATCTGTGAAAAAGTCTGCAATTGTTGTGTTAGCTGCCTTGGCCATGAGTCTTAATCTGCCTTGCTTGGCTGATGGCTCGGATAGCGGCTCCATGCTGAAGAATTCAGCAATGTTTCCCGTTAGAGCTTTAGCTGTCGGGTCAGCTATCGTGCTTGGCACACCGGTTGCTCTGGCTCGCCAGACCACGGTGCGCATTAGACAATATACGTCCGAATTTGCCGATAAAATTGGCGGGCACGAAGACTTTCCGCCTAACTTCTTCGCCAGCTTTTTGAGCGTGCCGTGCGGATTAATTGTCGGCACCGGCGAAGGGCTCTACTATGGCGGCAAGAATGCCATTGAGAATGGGGCGGATAAACCGTTTAGCCTTGAGTCGTTCAGTTTTGGTGATTACGAAAAGTAATTCTTGGCAACCTAATATTTTGGTACAGGGGTAGGATTTCCTACCCCTTTTGCTTTGGTTCGTTTGATTATTCGTCATCCTTCGTCGGCGCGGCGCGCCTCCTCGGGATGACAAATTATTAGCTCGATAAAACGTAATAATCCGCTGACTGTCCCCACTAGTTGGTACAGGGACTGGGTATAAGACCTTTGAAAGGGTTTTGCTTTGGAGTACGACGATGAAAGCAATAGAAAAAGGACAGATCCTGCGCATTAATTGCCCGGGATACGGTGAGCAATCGTATTGGAATGTGGGTGCGGCACGACCGCTCGATGAATATCGCGTCGTTGTGGTCAACCCGACATCGATTTTGCATTTGTTTGATCAGAATCATGAAATGCAAGTGGAAATTGATCAAGCAATCGCTGCTGGTCGCACTTCATACACTCTTTACGATAACCATGCAATTGAATCATTGCCTGACCAACTGAAAACGCGCTCAGAGGAATTGAAGAGATTTCTCGGCAACGGCGGTTTACTAGTCTATTTCCTCTGCTCGCCTTTCACGGTGGAAGGCAGGCCCGTGAACTATGACAATTACGCTTGGCTGGATGATTTGGTTGCCGATCGCCCGAGTGGCAAAAACGATCGCCACATGACGGCAGTGCAACGAGGCAAACATGGTGAGTTGGCACCCGGTGCGGAATTCTCGCCATTTGCTCCTTACCTCAAACACCAAGCAGTGGAGTGGCACACGCTGATTCGCTATGAATATTTGAGTGATGGTTATGAGATGCTGGCGGCTGCCGGTCAAGAAAAATGTATATCCGCGCAAAAAATGATTGGGGACAAGGGCGGACAGATTGTCTTTTTGCCAGCACCCTATCTGGCTGAATTTGATAAGCAATTGATGGAATCAATTGAACTTTGGTATGCGCATTACTTGCAAGCCGAAGGCAAAGAAACAGCGCCGCATGAGCACCAGGATGATGCGCCCAAGTCTGAAGAATCAAAGTACGAAGAGTTGCACCCGGATGCGCCAACGCAAACGCCTTATGAGCATGAGCCGGCTCATTATCATGAATCGCAAGACATGCCCGAGCCACATTATGGCGAATATCATGAACAGTTAGACAAACCGATTTTTGCCGGCGATGATGATATGCAAGACTTTCTCATTCCTGATGATTCATCGGAAATTGCTACTGGTATCAGGCAAGCAATAAACGATGCCGGCCCGTCGCCTGTCCATAGACCTGGTCCTGCAGTTGCGCCGCCACCAGCGGTGAAACCTTTCCGCCCCAATGGTGAAGGAGAGGCTATGGAGCTGATGGAGAAAATGGAAAAGATTTCCGAGCCGCCAGCACCAGAGTGGTGTATGAATTACACGTTCCCGGATCTGCAAAATTTGCGCGATGAATTGGGCCAGTTAAATCAAAAATTGGAAGAAACCCAATTTAAGATTGGCAATGTGGAAGGGCGAATTTCCACTATGGAGGAATTGAGAAATTCACTTTTGTGGGGTCAACCGGAGGCGTTGAAAGCGGCTTGCGGTAAAGTGCTTGAACGTCTTGGTTGGCAGATGTTGCCGGCAGAAGACAATCCGGATGAGCTTTGGCTGGGTGAAGAGAACAATACTGCCGCTGTCGCTCATATCGTACGTTCAGAAACCGATGCGCGTCGTTCTGATGTTGCCCGATTGGCAGAATCGCTAATTTCATTTTGGGGCAAGCATGAAGTCGAGCCAAAGGGAATTTTGATTACGAGCACTTGGGCCGATTTGCCACCTGATGCGCGTTGCAATCCGGATTATTCTGATTCATTGAATGAATTTGCCGCCAAGCGCCACATTTGTTTGATTAGCTCATGGCAGTTGCTTTGTATTTGGAAGGATTTAGAAGTTGGAAACTATTCAGTCGATGATATTCGTGAAAGTTTGCTTTCCACAGATGGGCGGTTGCCTGGTTATGCTTTAGAAACTAGCCAACCGGCTTCTGCTTCCTCTGCTTAATTTAAGGATGAAATTACGCAACTATGCCGGCAAACTTTGGCAAAATTCCCCACGATAATCTAGATCGCATATTGCAAAAAATTGAGCAAGTGCGGCAAGCAATGTTGTCTCGTTTACGGGGCTTAGGCGCACAAAATGAGGACTTGGAGGACTGTCGAATAAAGTTTGACCAATTGAATAGTCAGATTCAAGACGTGATTCGGCACAGAGCAGAATTCCTCGTCAATTTGAGTCATGAACTGCGCACACCATTAACCGGTGTTATGTCCATGAGTCGAATGATGATGGATGCGGAATTATCCGATGAGCAAATGGAGCAACTTAGAATCATACGTGAATCGAGCGATGCTCTCTTGGAAATCATCAATGATGCAGTACTGTTTTCGCGTGTCGAGTCCGGCAATTTGGAAAGTCCGGAAGATGAATGCAATCTCGCTCAAGTAGTGGAAGGCTGTGTCAATCTGGCTAATGAAAAGGCTAAACGCAAGGGAAGCGTTTTGATGACTTTCATTTCGCCGGAGGCACCGCGGATGGTGCGAGCCGATCCAGTTAGATTGAGACAAATACTGCTTCATCTGATTAATTATCTAATCAGCTTGACACAAGCAGCAGAAATTGCCGTCCGTGTAGAGCCAGATGCTACGATGGCGGGCGGCAAGAATAGATACAGATTTTTGGTTTCAGCTTCCGGTCTGTCATTGGCAGGACAATCGCGGGAAAAATTCTTTGAGCCATTTGCAAAAACTTTAGCTGCTATCGATAGCAAGCAAACCACAAGCGGACTTTCGCTGGCGATTTGCAAAAGTTTGGTAGCAGTCATGGGTGGCGAAATTGGTGTAGACAGCACTTATGAAGACGGTGCGGCGTTTTGGTTTTCTGTGCCTTTAACAGAAATTGCCGTTGAGTCTCCGAGGCTGTCTGCGCAGCCAGACATTAGTAATCTCAAAGTACTTGTAGTTGGTGCCAGACCAGGTGTCGTGAATATGGTCGGCACTTATTTGGATAGCTGGGGAGTGACTAGCGAACTTTCTTTGACTGCAAATGAAGCCTTGCGTTTCTTGAGGCAGGCACAAGTTATGGGTAGTATGTTTGATGCAGTAATTTGTGAGGCGAAAGTTGACAGCCAAGACGCATTTGATTTTGCCCAGACGATAAAAGTCGACCCGGCATTTTCCAGTGTGCGCACTATTTTGATTTCCCCGAGTGGCGATGAACCGACGCCTGAAGAACAAATGATCTTTTGGTCTTGCATCTGTGGTCCAATTAATCAGTCCAATATTTATGACTGCCTGACTGATCTAGCTAAGGCGCAGCAAGTGCGTGCCTCTGCCTCATCTGCCGAGGAAGCAAAATCAGTTTTGTCGGCGATGAGTCAAGCATCAACCTTGAGCAAGCCGCCGCAAGCAATCAATCAAACGGAACCAATGGGCGAAGGGCCGCTTGTGCTTGTTGTTGATGACAATGCCCTCAATCGGCAGGTGGCATGTTTGCAGTTGCAGAAGCTCGGCTACTCCTGTCTAATGGCGGTTAATGGTCGGGAAGCAATCGAGGCCGTGCAAGCACGGGACTTTTTGCTGGTGTTGATGGATTGCCGGATGCCGGAAATGGATGGCTATGAAGCAACCAAGGTGATTCGCCAAATGGAGGCGGGAACTGGCAAACATGTGCCAATTGTTGCCTTAACGGCTCAAGCCTTAGCCGGCGATCGGGAAAAGTGTCTGGAATGTGGCATGGATGAATACCTGAGCAAGCCTGTCGACCTTATCCGCTTGCGCCAGATTTTGGAGCAATGGTCGGCTGCGAAATCGGCACATTAATGCGGTAAATACGAATTTTGCCCTGAAATGAGGGGGAGGACTACGAGTCGGCCACTAGGCAAGGCGCGATCCTTACATTACCATTGGCACACAGTCAGTTTCTCTGCAAAAGAGGTCATCGGCAAATGGTCAGAGCGCCTAGTGGCAGCGAATTTAATCTAGAAAATCCATCTCCATCTGGTGGAGAAGGAGGGACGTTTGCAACGGATGTTCTGGGCGCCGCCTATGGTCCGACATCTCGTGGTCTGGCTCCGATGAATCCGTTGTTGTCCATAGGATCCTTGGTTGAAAGGGGTGCGCTGAACGTACCACCAATATTTGAGTCGCCTGCGGTTAACTCAGCGGGCTTCGTCACACCGGAAATTCTTAAGCTAAATCCGATTATGCCGCTGGTGATGAATCGTGACATTCAGATAGAAAATTTTTCCGATCCTAAAACATTTTCCTCAATTCAACGTTTAGAAGAATTGGCCCGGAACAAACAATTAAAGGCAATTGAAACAGTTGAAGCGAGTGAAAAGCACAGAGCTGACTTTTTAATCAAAGCTGACGGCACAGTTCAGTTGTTGAATAACGCGTACAGCGCAGCTCAAGACAAATCCAACTTGGTAATTGCTGTAGAGAAGCCAACGGATAATGAATCGGCGATTGCCCAAAAGCAAACGGTTAATGCATTTATTGATCAGTATGCTTCGAAATTCTTGTTGAGTCGCAATGACGGCGGAGTAATTGCAGTCAATGATAAAGAGAAAGTACTCTCTGATGAACTCAAGAATTTGTTGACTACACCGGATGAAACAGGTGAAGTGTTTGGAGCAGAAGAAGGACGAAAATTCCAAGACTTCAACAGGGCACTTGCGCCAGCCTTGGATGGCACGGCAAGTGAGGGAACAATAACCAAAGAAGCTACTCAACGAATGTTCCGAGGAGCAACCGCAACTCCTGGCGATAATGAAACATCACACACTGTAAAGGATGTTCTTGCTTTTACTTATTCACAGGGCAAAGAAAACTCTGAATCGCATATTAGTACGGCCAAGAACGGTACGATTCTGCTTGGTACGTATGGTCTAACGTTCAAAAAGATTTCCGATTGGCTATTGGTTGATGAGCTTGGCATACCTAAAAACAATAGATGGAAAGATGCAGAAGACGATGAGATTGCCGAGATTATAAAGGAATATGCCGGTTGGGCTAATGTGCCTACAAACTTCAAAAAAGTGTTTGCTTCTAAGAGTGGACGCAAGCGACTTGCAGCATTCTTAGACAAACTCGATAAGCTTGGTCATGGTGAAAAACTATCTGCCAAAGAAATGGCTTCACTTCGCCAAGATATGAAAGAGTTGTTGCCGAAGGACCTGCAATCAAAAATTGCAAGTGACCTTATTAAGAAGTATGACGTTGCAACTGGTGGTCACCACGATGCAGGCAAAATTGCATTGATGTGGGCGCTAGACGGTAAAAATCCCCAAGCCGGCAAATCGTATCAGGCTTTGGAGCAAGGTGCAAAAAATGTGGCGAACATTTCCAAAGCAAGAGCACAGAATCCAGATCAGGACCTTAGCTTCGTTAACGAAGCAAGCAAGAGTAATGACGGCACACCGGCTCCGTCAAAACTCTCTTTAGGCAAGGCTGCAGAACGCGTTGCAAACAGAATGCATAGAACCGGAAGGTGTGCAGCAGGTGTACAGTACGCCCTGCAAGACGTTGGGCTTGGCCAGTTTGTTGGAAGTGGTGATGCCTGGACAATGGGCAAAAAACTGGTCAACAGTCGTAAGTTTGTTGTAATTGATGCGAGTGAGGCTCAAAAGGATGATATTGTCGTACGTCGTTGGGCTCACGATCCTAATGGCGCCGGACATATCGCTGTGATTAGTAAAAAGGACGAAAGCGGACGTCTTCTTGAATCTAGCGATCACACAACGCAACTTAGCATGAGTCACCCCAGATACGACAAGACAGTATTCTTACGCTATATAGGCTAATTCTCGTGAGATCTAGTGCCCGTAACGGAAGTACGGGTTGTAGATTCGTGCACCTAAACCACGGTGGCGGCGCCATTGTCCTGGTGCCCAGTAGACATTTGGATTGGACCTGCCGTAGTAGCCAGGCTGAGGTGCATAATATGGCTGTGAGTAGACTCGACGTTGATGCTTGTTGAAGTCCTTCCAATCATGGTCATCGAAGTCACGATCTGCCATCGCTGGTGCTATTGGTCCTAGGATTACCCAGGATAGCAATGCAATTAAGCTCAGACGTTTCATAATAAGTTCTCCTATTATCAAGCAGGCATATGCCAGCTCTGTGCTGCCCACTAAGACGGCTCATTTTGGCTTAAGGTTCCTTTATTAAATGCTCCGTCGCTGGTGCAAAGCACCAGCTCCTCCGCATGTGGACACGCTTCGCTCCGCACCGCTCCTCGCGGTGCTGCACTACGCTGGTGTTTGGTTTCATAAATGCTCCGTCGCTTTCATTTCTAATTTAAGTTGTCAATTCATTCAAATTGTTTCAGATAGTCTGACCATGACATCTGGCTAATCAACATCTAGACTACAATTAGAGTATGTCTATACAGAAGAAATCAGAATCTGCTGATCAGAGCGATTTGCTTCCTGGTGCGACCGATTTTGCGGTCGATGCCAATTCGCTTGCCGATCTTTCAGATATCGTATCGCTTAACGATCCGAGACTCTACTTTAATCGTGAACTGAGTTTGCTCGAGTTCCAGAAGCGAGTTTTGGAAGAAGCGGAGAGTGATACCAATCCGCTGCTCGAGCGTTTCAAGTTTCTTTCCATTCTTGGTTCCAACCTCGATGAATTTTTCATGGTTCGTGTTGCTGGATTGAAGCGACAGTTGGAAATCGGCAATATTAGTGTCGGTCCTGATGGACTTTCTCCCAGCGAACAGTTGGAAGCAATTCATGTACAAGTAGCAAACTTGGTGGAGAGAGCAAACATTTGTCTGCGCGAGCAATTGCTGCCGGACTTGCAGAAGGAACACGTTCATATTCGCAAGTATGAAGAATTGAGCGATGAGGAGCGTACTCAGCTGGAAGCATATTTCATGCTGAATATATTTCCTGTGCTGACACCACTGGCGGTGGACCCAGGTCATCCGTTTCCGCATATTTCCAATCTCAGTCTTAATTTGGCTGTCTTGATTCGCAACAAGAAGGGCGAAGAGCGCTTTGCGCGCGTTAAGATCCCCGAAGGTTTGCCGCAGCTGATACCAATTGAACAGGCTTCTTCAACTAAAACAATTGCTGGTTTGCCTAAGCCGCAGTCGTACATTTGGTTGGACGATGTGATTAGTGCTAATCTGGCTGTGCTTTTCCCAGGCATGAAAGTTGTCGAAGCTTTTCCTTTCCACATCACGCGAGACGCGGAAGTGGAAATTCAAGAGTGGGAAGCGGAAGACTTGCTTGAGACAATGGAAGAAGGACTGAGGCAACGGCGCTTTGGCGATGTGATTCGCGTTACCGTGGATCATTCAATGCCAGATCGATTATTGGATATCTTGGTCAGCAATTTGGAAATTGGTGTGGAAGATGTCTATCGTGCTTATGGTCGCATTCCACTGTCCAGTCTCAAATTTATTTGTGCGCTCGATAGACCGGATTTAAAAGATGCGCCATTCTTGCCGGCTTTGCCAACCATGCTCAATCCGGAAACGCAGGAAGAAGATACATTCGCTGCAATTCGCCGGCGTGATATTTTGCTGCATCACCCATTCGATTCGTTTCAACCGATTGTCAATTTCTTGCGCCTAGCGGCTCAAGATCCACAAGTGCTGGCAATTAAGATGACACTTTATCGTGTCGGTCGAAATTCACCGGTGGTTGAAGCCTTGCTGGAAGCGATGAAAAAAGGCAAGCAAGTCGCAGTGCTGGTGGAATTGAAGGCGCGCTTTGATGAAGAGAGCAACATTGAATGGGCACGAGCCCTGGAACGTGAGGGTGCTCACGTTGTCTATGGTTTGTTGGGATTGAAGATCCACTCGAAAGTTGCGCTTGTCGTGCGCAAAGAAGGCGATGCGATTCGTCGCTATGTGCACTTGGGTACAGGCAACTACAATCCAATGACAGCGCATTTGTATACGGACTTGGCAATGCTGACAGCCAATGAAAAGATTGGCTCTGATGTTACCGATTTGTTCAATTACCTGACCGGCTACTCTGCCAAACGCGACTATCGCAAGTTGTTGGTGGCACCAATTAATATGCGCGAGCGTTTTGAATCTTTGATTCGCCGCGAAATTGAGCATCAACAAAATGGCGAACAAGGTCATCTGATTTTTAAGATCAATTCGCTTGTCGATGAAGAAATAATTCGTCTTCTCTATGAGGCTTCACAAGCTGGTGTAAAGATTGATTTGCTTTGCCGCGGCATTTGTTGCTTGCGCCCAGGCATTGCTGGAATCTCTGAAAATATTCGCGTGATCAGCATTGTTGGACGTTTCTTAGAACACAGCCGCATTTTTTACTTCCGCAATGGTGGCAAGGAAGAAATATATTTGGGCAGCGCCGACCTGATGCCACGCAATTTAGATCGCCGCGTGGAAATACTTTTCCCTGTCGAAGATCAGAAGCTGGCTAAGTTCTTGCGCGACGATGTCTTGCCTGTGTACCTGGCTGATTGTGTCAAATCACGCTACATGCAACCAAACGGCAACTATGTTCGCTCCGAACACAAACACCAAGGCGCTTGCTTTAACAGTCAGCTTTCCTTCATGCAACGCTGCTGGCTGAAATAATCAGGCAATTGTTTGACTCTACTGGCTGGCTTTGTCGATTTTGGCAGCTAAGATAAAGTCGCTTTCGGTTAAGCCGTCAATTTTGTGGGTCCAGAGATCTATCTTTAACTCGCCCCAGCGGACAAGCAGGTCGGGGTGATGCCCCTGCTCTTCGGCAATCGCACCGATTTTGTTGGCTAGTTTGAGAGATTCTAGGAAATCTTTTACTTTGATGGTTTTGAGGAGATGCTTATCGTCCTTAACCTCCCAGCCTTGAAGCTGAGACAAAAGTGGTTGGATTTCAACGCGGGTGAGTGGTGGAACGCCGCCCCGGCAGGGGATACAGGATTTTTCTGCAAGTGACATGAGCTAACCTCCAAGTCCGATATCTCTTAAATTAGCACCGATGTATCGGCTCTCCCTTAAGATGGAAACATACGGCTTCACAATACGTCATTAGCATTTAGCTCGTTCCTCATTGTGACCTCACGGAGACCTCACATAGAGCTCATTTAAAAGATGTAGCTTTAAGATGAATCCTTGTGTCTGGGAATAAAGTGTTAGGTGGCAGACGGGGACTGCACTAAATAATGATCCGGCGGGTGACCCATGTTTAGACCTTTAGTAATTATTTTTACGTTGATGCTCTTGATGATGGCGCCTGGCTTTGCGCAAGAAGCCGAATATGATGCTGATGGCTACCGTATAAACAAAAGCGAGAACCCGGCTAGCCCTGTGTTTCTTGAAGGCAAAGTATCTAAGCAGCATAAACTGAATGACCGTGAGCTCAAGGCAGACAATTCCGACTTGCCTGGTCTTGGCGGCAAGGCGGTTGAGAATGCCTTGGCTGACGAAGATCGCGATTTACTTATTGAATGGGACAAATGGCGCAATAAGTTCTCGAAGAAAATCTGGATTAAGTTGAATGAAAAACTGGTCGGAGGATTGTTTATTCCGCTTGGATCTTTTGGTATAGCTATGGGGGAAGGCGGCGGCTATAACTTTAAGCATGGCACGCAAGCTACTTTCGTTTGCGATATTTTGAACGACCAAACCATTGCTAATGTGCGCATTACTGCACCATCAGGTGATGCGGTTTTCGATCGTTTGGTAATTAAATGTGTCTACGCGCTAGATGGCAAAGACATGCTCAAATTTCCCAAAGGATCAAAACGAGAGCGTGTACGGATGTCCAATACTTTTGCAATCGGATTGCCGGTCTTTCATGAGACAAAATACGGCGACCGCGAGTTTGTCAAAGTGTCAGACGGAAGTTATTGAAGACACTGCTAAAATAATATGTAAACAATTAGCGGGATTACTTTTATGGAAAGCCGCCGGTTACATATTGCCATTCCTGAAGAGCTAGCAAAAGAGATCGATAAGACGGTCGGTAAACGTGGGCGTAGTCAATTCTTGGTTGAGGTAGCAAAAAGGGAATTGAGGCGATTGCAAATGCTCAAAACGCTGGGGGAGGCGAGCGGTGCCTGGCAAGATAACAATCATCCGGAGCTGAAGGCTGGTGCTGCTGCTTGGGTGCACAAGTTGCGGAAGAGCAAAGAAATTAGGTTTAAATAAAACGTGTCAAAAAAACAGATGTCGACTTATCTCTTAGGTACACGCATCATCATATTCAATTGCCTCTTGCCGGATGCTTTGTCATCAGTTAACCTGTAAATTCGCGAAGGGATACAAGAAGGAGCAATGAAAAAGAAACTACCTGCGAAGCCATATCAAAACAAATCTGCCGGACCTAGACAGTCGGGCAGAGGAGACTTGTTTGAACGAGTCGTTTCAATTCTTGAACAAGCAAGGGCTAATGTGGTGCGGGCAGTTAACAGCAATATGGTTATTGCTTACTGGCTAATTGGTCGTGAAATTGTGGAAGCGCTGCAAGCTGGAGAAACGAGAGCTAGCTATGGTGAAGCAGTTGTCAACGATTTAGCCCAACAATTAACAGCACTCTATGGTCAGGGCTTTTCTGCAACTAGCCTAAAATACTTTCGCACGTTTTACCAAGTCTATGTGGATCGTATGCCAACAATTGGTCGCCCAGTGGGTGACCAATTCAACAATATGCTTAAAGCACTTGCCCAAAAAGGTCGCCCAACGGGTGACCTTTTTGAAAGTGGTTTCCATCCCAATCTTACATGGTCTCATTATCGAGCCTTGATGCGTGTAGAGAAGGAAAAGGCGCGCCAGTTCTATGAGGAGGAGGCGGTGGCTTGTGGTTGGACTAAACGCGAATTGGAGAGGCAAATTCACTCTTTTTACTATGAGCGCTTGCTTGCCAGCAAAGATAAGAAGGGTATGTTACGAGCCGAGCGCGGACTGAAGAAACAAGAATTGTTACCAGAGGACGTACTAAAATCACCAACCGTCCTGGAGTTCCTCAATTTACCGGATGCTCCGCAATTGCATGAGTCGGAACTTGAGCAAGCAATAATCGATAATTTGCAGTCGTTCTTACTAGAGTTGGGCAAAGGATTTGCCTTTGTCGCCAGGCAAAAACAAATGCGTTTTGAAGATGAAGACTTTTATGTTGACCTTGTTTTTTATAATTACCTTTTGAAATGCTTTGTCTTAATTGATCTCAAAATCGGCAAACTTACCCACCAGGATATTGGGCAGATGGACAGCTATATTCGCATGTATGAGGATTTGTACCACGTCCATGGCAACAATCCAACCATTGGCTTAGTTCTGTGCGCCAAGAAAAATGAGACCATCGCCAAATACTCGGTACTAAAGGAAAGCAAACAACTATTTGCCTCGAAATACATGCTTTATCTGCCAACAGAAGCGGAGCTTGCCACTGAGTTAGAACGTGAGCGACAGTTAGTTGAGGAACGGCTATCTGACACGCAAAGAATATCGATTCGGAAGAAAGAGCAAAAACTAAAAATTGCAAGCAAAAAAAAAGATAATGGAGAAACGACGACAGTCAAGATCCACAAATACTAAAGGTAGCGCAGTTCAATTGCAGATACCTATTTTAAATGACGTTTTGCAAGATTGCCAGAAGCTTCGCTCGGAATTGACCTTGCTAAAAAATAGCTATAGCACAATTTGCCAAGAAAATACACAGCTTAAAAACGAAAATGCGCTCTTGAAGAAGTGGCTAAGCTGTCCGCCAAATACACAGGCAAATAATTACATGGTGCGGGAATCGAGTAAGATCACGTACCAAAGCCAGAGTCAGGCAGACAACTTGATGCTGTTACGAAAATTATTTTATGGGCGGCAAGATGTTTACGCTGAAAGAGGCAAAAACAAAGATGATCAGGGAAAGTGGGCATACTGGCCGGCTCGCAATCATGATTGGTCAATACCTCACAAATCAACCAAGGGTGCAAAAAGTAAATGTTCATCGGTATGCCCTCTTTTGCCGCCGGCTGACCAGGTTCTCGCAGACCACCTTACAGGTAAGCGTACTATAGGCATTTATCCACCGCTCCAAGATGAGACCTGCCATTTCCTCGCTCATGACTTTGACAAAGGAAATTGGCAGGAAGATGTCCTGGCATTTCTTGCTACATGCGACGAGTTGCAAATACCAGCCCATCTGGAACGGTCGCAATCTGCCAATGGTGCGCATGTGTGGGTCTTTTTCGATAGCCCAATACCAGCATCACAAGCACGAAAGTTAGGCGCGTATCTGATTATAAAAACTAATGAACGCTGTTATCTTGACCTTCAATCTCACGATCGCATGTTCCTAAACCAGGATACTATGCCTGAAGGTAACTTTGGAAATTTGATAGCAGTACCATTGCAATTTGCAGCAAGCAAGATAGGCAATAGCGTATTTGTTGACAGAAACTTTCAGCCTTACGAAGATCAATGGGAGTATCTCAGATCCGTAAAATGGGTCTGAGTAGCAATGGAACGAAAACATACGCCAAGGCACTTGGTAGCACTTTCGGCGAGCTGCGCGTGCAACATGGCGGGGAAATCTTCTATTTGAAACCTCTCGACTAGTGGGACGTCCTTGCAATACCGGGATTAGCGGCAATTATCACCTCGGTGGCCGTCCATAGTTGTGGAAGGAACTGGAGCACCACGTCAGCACGCCTAAGCACATCGTCGGGAGAAGATATGCCAATACCAGCGAGAACCTGAGCAAACGATTGCGCGCATTCGCGTTGAACTTCCAGTCCGGCGTCTGCGGCCAAAATCTTATGGCAACGAGCCAAAGTTGCAATAATCCAGAAGACCGCCTCCCGATGATTGCCTGCTTCAATCAGATTCCGGCTGCCATCAATTGCTATCGAGCGAGTAGCCGGTGTGATATCGGAGCTAAAAGCGAATTTTGTCCTGGCGACGCTGGCAGCAGCATCAAAAGTTTTGCTAAGAATGTGCAGGTGATCTTCGACTTGTTGAGCTGTCATTTCGGCGCAACCGAGAAGCCGGAGCAAATCGGTATATAAACCAATCTGTCCATATTGATGCAGGACTTCGCGGACACGCAGATAGCGAAGGCGCACCGTAGGATTTTGCAGTGCCGCAACCAACAGCACATGAGTGACAACACCAGTAGGAAACAGCCACCATAGCACCAGATCAGGCCATGGCGCAGACAGATCAATTTGCCGTAGGGATTTTTCGATCTTCTCTAGCGCGTTCCGGCAACGCTTTCGAACAAAAGTCTCTTCGGTAAAATGACAGGCCACGCCACTTTGAAGGATCTGCAAATGGCCTGTCGGGTCTGCGATGATCGTATTGAACTCAAGTCCAGGTGCTAGATGATAGTCTCCCAAGACTTCATCAGCGGATGAAAGGCGCTGCAATGGGATAAGCGTGATTTCAATCAAAGCGCCATTATGCAAAACCTTCCCGGGCTTGAGTGGCGCCACTTGATCAGAAATCACAACCGCAACGTCTATGTCAGACTGCGGCGGCAGGACAGCATCATCCGGCAAGTTTTTTGTTGATCCAATGAAATAAGCACCGATAAAGCCGTCCCGCTGAGCGGCATATCGCGTTACCCAATCCGCTGCTGCTGCGCGTGCAGTCCCAACCTTCATTTGTTCGTCTCCGCGATGGCTATTGCCTTATCCAACACAGAGTCAGTGCCAGTTTTTAAATCCTGTATCGATAAACCGATTTTGATGTCTGGTTCGATTCCGACACCTTCAAAGGGTTTACCATCGGGAAAGGATAGCCGCTTTGCTCCAACTGCAAATTTCATTCCATTGCCCAGATCACAATAGTACGGTTGCCCGGAGCTTCCTTGGGTTGTTTCTCCAAGTAAGATAGCTCGATGCTGGTCCTTAAAGGGCTCAACTAAGTCTTCACAGGCTGATACACATTTGCCGTTAACGAGAAAGATCACCTGTCCATGAAAAATGGGGTGATCTGGCTGTTCATACAACGCCTGTCCTGTGAGCATGGAATGAGTAAATGTTTCAGTAACAGCCTGCGCGTAGCCACGATCATAATCTGAAAACTTTTGTCCTCGGCTGGACAGCATGGACTGAAAATACTCAAGCATTCCGCTCACTAGAGCTCTTGACTCGGACCAAAATCTATACGGCTTATCCATTAGAAGTCTGATAAGCGACTCGGGAGTACTGCCACCATTATTGTTGCGTACGTCTAAGATTAGTGTTTTTGCTGACTGAAAAGTTTTTACAAGGCTGACAGCATCTTCCTCGAAGGATGGGTTTCCGAACGATGGTATTTTTATGTAAGCGATATTTCCCTCCTTTATCCAGCGCCCTTCTGTCTTATCTGTGGCAGGAACAGTCTTATTTGCTTTTCTGTCTACAACAAATCGTTTGCCACCATCAAGTCGAAGCTCAAATCGTTCAGGGAAAAGAAAGTCTCTAGCAAATAATTTTTGCCTGGCTGCGCGGTCGCTTGATGCTGGAATGTACTTGCTTTGCTGTTTGAAGAAAACTTCAATTGGCATATCATCTATCGACTCAATGATGTCCCCAGGATGGATACCCGCCATATCGCTCTGTGTCACTACCTATTTGTTATCCGCATAGTAAACTCTAAATCCCATGTCTTGCCCTACAGTGTTGGCAAGATAGTCGTCCCAAAAGAATGTGTGCCCATTGTGCAGACATGCTAAAAACTGCATGGTTGCGAGATCAAACTTGACACGATCATTCGTTTGCATAATTTGATCAAGATAATTTTTGTAGGATAAGTCGAGGTCAAAGTCAGGAATGTTTATCCAATGAGCAAAACAAGTTTTGATTGCCGCATAGAGTTTGGTTGCTATAAACGTTTTGTCGGTCGGCGTGACGTTTCCAGATTGGGAAGATTCAGCCATTGAAGCGCTACAGCAAGAAATCATCACGGTAACGATCAAAAACACGCGCTTACCAATAGTCAAAATCATTGGCATAGTGATTTACTCCTCATTGTGAGAACGTATTGTTTCACCGACAGTGAGGGCGAGTATAACATCGTCATTGTAGTGTGAATGGACTAGGTATTGTTGTGCTTTGCTGTCATCTTGTTTGAAGCGCAGGATAATCTTTCGTGTTGTCCAGTTGAAGTCAACGACTTCCAATTCTTGTGGGTGTGGTGTACCTATTGCGGATAATGATTTGGCTAGGGCTTCTTTGGCGCACCAGAAGTGGGTGATTGTTGATTCGCGTTCATCGGCACCGGTGCTTTCAATTTTGGCCATTTCATCTTTAGTAAATGCCATGCCTTCGAAGGCTGGACCGCGTGAGCGAACTGGTTCCGTGTCTACACCAGGATGAAATTGATCATCTGGCAGACCAGCCAGGGCGACAGCTTGTCGATCGGCGTGGGCAATGGAAACTTGTGGCGCGTAGCCGATTTTTTCTTTCCACCAACCGTTGGCGATTGGTTTTCCATGATCGTCATGCAGGATTTCGATATCAGCTGGACACAATTCAATTTGATGGTGTTTCATGATTAGAGTTCTTATTGCGTCTTTGGCTGCAATTCTTCCTGCTAACCATTCGCGTTTACGCTTTTGCAATTTTGATTCTTGCGAAAGATAGTGACGCTCAGATTCTGTTAGGACGTAGTCTGCACACCATTCAAGCGTGGCTTGATCGCTTGGTACTTCTGTATCGTTGAAACGAGCGAAGACCCAATTATTTGCTTTTGGCAATTTGCTGGTAGGTTCTTCGTTGATTGTCGCCAAGAAAATAGTGGCAGGCTTTTCGATGAAATTGCGCCAGAGGTCGGTTAGCTGAATTCTCTTGCTGTTAATCAAATCAATTTGTACCTTCAGATTGCCGCTCTCGCCAATAATATCAACTCGTGCTTCCGTGCCTTGTTCGCCTAGAGATGAAAGATGTGCTTCGACGCGGGCGCGCTCTTGACCAATAGCTTTTGTTGAGTCAAAAAACTTGATGCTCTCGATGTGAAATGGTAAGAGTGCCGAGACGTTCAGTTCATGTTCGAACAAATGAAAGAGAACAAGCTGGCTGGCATTGTCTAATAACAATGGGTCAATAAGGAAGTCTGATGTTTGCGACATCTCTGGGTCCGAGGTGAACCAATTGAGTGGCTGTCTGACCAGTACCGTACCAGTTATTTGTCTTTCACCAACTTGTTCTATTCCAAGGACGGATTGCATCGCCCTCCCGTGGAACATGGCTTTGGGACCGTAAAGATTAGTAGGTGAAAGTTTGGCCGGGCGTGCTTTCGGGATAACCAGTGGCTTATGCTCCGGTGGAATATCCATACCAACGTTTGGCATGGATATCGAATTGAAGACAACGTGACAAGACATCAAACAGGTGTTAGATGAAGGAGACAAAATTTCTACTTCTATATGTCCAGGCTTGCTTGGAGAAACGCGGGCTGTTACGTCAAGCGGCAAGGTCCTGGTGCCGACACGAATGCGTTTGTATGCACGAACATTTTCCAGGCGAGCAATTTGTTGACCAGGCATTAATGTCGCTGCAGACTCGGCCATGATTTCCAGTGCCACCATCAAGGGCAACAAGTAGACTCTTTCACTTCTATTTGGTTGACTGGTTACGTAATTGCCAATTGCATGATCGAGAAGGTAGCGATGTTCCTGCAAGCTCAATTCGATTTTTGCTGTAGATGAATGTGAGGAAAGCTGAATTGTGGCGTTGCGCATGAACGGCAATGGTTTGAATTGTGGTTCAGCTACATAGTATTCGGGTTGCGTGAGAATTGCTTGTGTGGGCAATTGCGCAAGCGAAAGCATTTCCGATTGCAAGGGCGGTTCGGCAATGGCTTGCGAGATGGTTTGCAATAAATTGATTTCTTGATTGATGGTGGCAGTTGGCTGCCCAGCATATTCTGGTTGCTGTATTGTGTAAGCAGTTAAGACATTCTGTTGCACTGCCATCATCTGTTTGTGGAAAGCGGTTAAGTTCTCCAAATAATTCTCCATGATCAGATCTGCCGCATCGATTGAGACGTTTGCACCAGCATCTGGACTTGGTGGGGCAAAAGACTGAGTTGCTTTTGGCAGGAAAGATTGAGGATTGCTTAGCTTAGGGGAAGGAACCTTAAGCGATAACTTTATCGATGATTTTGATTCAGGTGAAAGCGGTTCGATTGCCTTGAAATTCAAGAGAACCGGCTTTCTGCGCACGAAGAAGCTAGTTAAATCCATTGAAACACCAAGGGCAAAAAGTTTGGCGATTACTTGATGGAGTTGATTGAGTGATGATTTGTTTGAGTAATTTGTTGCCAGGGCAATATGCGGCTTGCCGGAAAGTATATCGCCAACAAGTTCAGTAAGCGTGTTCTTTGGTCCAATTTCAACAAATGTTCTTACGCCATCTTGATACATGGCTTCAATTGTTTTGCGCAGCTGAATTGGCTTTTCAAAAAGAGTTATGGCAAGCTTCCTGAGCTCGGCGCTGGAATTTGGAATTTGCTGAGCACTTGAACATGCCCATGCTTGTGTGACCGGCGTCTTAATGTCGAGATTCTGCACATCTTGATCGTTTGCGCTAACTGCATCTTTTACCAGTGAGGTGTGATACGGAATAGCGGCAGGCAATGGATGGAAAGGAATCTTGTTGTCGCGCAGGCTCTGCGTGGCTTGCTCCATGGCCGCAATGGAAGCGGTGAGGATCAATTGATGAGGAGAAAGATCGGCAGTCAAATAAATCGAGTCGTTCAGACCTTGCAGATGTGGTGCGACTTTTTCGTAGTGGGAAAGCACCATAATCGAGCGCAACTTGTCGAGGTTCTCTTTTGGTACTGCCCGTGCTACACGAGTTGATTGTTTGTAAAACATTGGTGCGGTGTCGAGAATGTCTACGGCACCAGACATGACTAAGGCGCCAAACTCACCAGTAGAACAACCCATGACGCAATCGGGTTCCATACCGAGACCAAGTAATATTCTGTAAATTGCATATTCAGCCATTAGGACTGCAACAACGGCAAAATCCATGGATGCAAGATCGGCGGCAGTAGATTTTGTGCCATTGAAATCGGTAGGAGGAAAGAGCTTTTTACTGGGCTGTCCCTGTTCATTAAGAGAAAGGGCCAGCAAATCAATGTAATCGAAGACTTCTCTTACTTCCGGGAAGTAAATGCACAAGTCAGCGAGCATGTGGGGATAAGCAGCACCAAGACCAGGAAGTAAATAAGCAACTTTACCTTTGTCGCCCTGACTAGTACCACTGAAATAAACGCCTGGAGTTGATGTATCAGAATTGACTTGAGCAAGTTTGTTAATTGCAAAAGCAATCTTGCTCAACAAATCGTCTATGCTTTCGGCAACCAAAGCTACACGTAGCTGATTGGTCTTCGTACTTGATTGATTGTCTGATTGCACTGTAAAAGCGATATCTTTGAGCGAAGCTTTTTTGTTTAATTGGCAGAAATGAGCAACATCTTCCAATTTGCTAATCAGCTCTGCTGCTGAATCTCCTTGAAATGCAAATAATTCCGATGGCCATTCTTGCAAAAGTGTTTCTTGCTTGAATTCATCAGCTAGAGAAACTTCTTCCAAAACGCAGTGTGCATTGATGCCACCAAAGCCGAAGGCGCTAACAGCTGCTCGGCGTGGAGTTATTTTATTGTTTTTTATTTTAAGTGCTTCTGGCAATGTTCCTTTGAATGCAGGATGAATCCAGGGGCGGGCAGTGGAATTTATGTAGCAAGGAGACTTTGACCAATCAATTTTGGCATTTGGTTTTGCGACATTGAGGGTTGGCGGCAGGACGCGATGATAAAGCGAAAGTGCGGATTTGATGATGCCGGCAACACCGCTAGCAGCTTGGCAATGACCAATGTTTGATTTGACAGATCCTAATGCTAGCCATGGCGTGGAAGTATCTTTAGCTTGGCTTGAGAATACAGTTTCAATTGCTTTCAGTTCAACAAAGTCACCTTCGATAGTGCCTGTACCGTGTGCTTCTAAATGTCCGACTGATTGTGGTGAGAACTGTGACATTTCATAGGCACGTCTAATTGCCAGTGACTCACCTTCGACAGTTGGTGCAAGTACGCTCGCCCCGCGACCGTCTGATGATGTGCCGGTTCCACAAATGGTGGCATAGACGCGATCACCATCGGCAATTGCTTCGTCCAAACGTTTCAGGACAATCATGCCAATACCTTCGCCCAATAGTGTTCCATCGGCCTCATTGTCAAACGGACGAATTTTGCCTTTATGTGACAAGGCTCCCAGACTGCAGAAAAGATGATAGAAATACTTATTGGAATTTATATGCAAACCACCAGCTAATGCCAAGTCTGCATCGCGTGCTAAAAGATCTTGCACGGCAATTTCCACTGCCACTAGTGATGATGCACAGGCTGCGTCCAGAATTAAACTACGGCCGCGAAAGTCTAATTTGTTAGCAATTCTGCCGGCAAGAACATTAGGCATGATGCTGGGAGCTGATTCCGGATTGGAAGCAGGCAATGATTGCCTTAATTGCTTGGCTATCTCGGTCAATTGATTTTGTTCCAGCTCAGGATGTAGTGAATGAAGGATCTTAATTACTTCCTCAACTGTTTGATTGTGCTGAATGAAATTTAGAGCGCCAACTGCTGGTGCTGAAATCCGGCCCAGGATAACCTCTGCCTTCTCACGGTTGAAATCTTTGTCAGCATAACCAGCATCGACAAGTGCTTGATGAGCTGTTTTGAGTGCTAGGAATTGCTCTGGGTCGGCTCCATGTATGCCAGTTGGCATGATGCCAAATTTCATAGGATCAAAAGTAGCAAGGTCAGTGACGAATCCACCTTGCTTACAATATGGATCAAAATTCGGTAAATCAGATCCGAGTATTTCCCATTCGGCATCCGATGCTTGCCTAATGGAATCGCGACCTGTGACTATATTGCGCCAGAAACTTGCCAGATTGGGAGCCTCAGGAAAGAGGCAAGACATTCCGATGATGGCAATTTTTTCTTTAGTGCTCATTTTATTAATGCGGCATCAATGCCGTTAGACCTTTGGTTTCTCCGCCAGACGATTGAGGGACTTGCTGCCCACTCCACCCAAATCTTCAATCCAGATCACTGGTTTGCCATCTGCATCCCAAGCTGCTAAGTCGCAGCGTAAAATGTTTTGGCGTATTTCATCCGGAATAAATACACGCACTGTTAGTGGTTGCTTCTTCAGGGATCCGAGTATGTGCAATGCGCGGAAACCAGTTGGTATGCATGTCATTTCCAAATATTGTCTTGCCCATATTCCGGCAACTTGCATGGAGCTATCAAAGAATATTGGATCGATGACCCACTCCTGATCGCTATAAAGCGGATTGGCATCGGCTTGCACTTTGCCATTGGTATTAGCTAAGCAATCTTTTGGTTCAGATGTGCGCACTTTGCCGACGATGCCGTTCATGCCGAGCGCATCGACTGCGGTTATACCTTGGAAAGTTGGACCATGGAAGAGCCATTCGTCGTAGACAAATTTTAGCGACGGGGTTGGGATCACCTTTTGCGTAATCGCATTTACGTCAAAATCAAAAGGAATCTTGGTCTCGCTTCTGGAATTTGTTTTCGACAATTCGATAATCGCTCTGAAATGTGCACGGAGAATTTTTGTGCCTGTATTGACGGATAACTTGAGCGTGATTTTTTCGTCAGACTGGCTTTCTTCCTGGCAAAGGACTATCAGTTCTTTGGCACCACTTTCAAAAACAATTCCGGATGGGATATCCAAATTTGTTACCTTGGTTAAGTACCAACCAGGATAAGCTTGAGTTGCTGCTTCTGCCATCATCTCAAGACACATTGCCATCGGCATGACCGGAGTACTATCAAACTTATGATCGTTGAGATACAAATCATAAGCCGGATCAATTAACACTCTGTGCTCGCGCATTCCCGAATCGAGAATCGACAAAGTTGATTTGTGCAAGCGCGCGCCAAAGGCAGGAGCCTGTGTGCCACCGGCATGAACCACTTCTGCTTTGATTGTCTGTGTTGCCTCTTTCCCAGAGCCAGGCAAAGGTGGGCTTTCTAACATACCGACAAGCAGGACTTCCACATCACCTTTGTGGGCGAAATGAATTTCTTCGTTGAAGGCGCGACGACCACTGGCAGAATCAATCATCGACCAGCCTTGCTGAGCAAAAATAGATTCCAGCTCCGGTCGAGCCATGCCACCACGCCATGGTCCCCACATAATGGATGTGAGGCGCGATGGGGTTTGTTTATCCAGCCAGACAGAAAGTTTATTCATTACTTCATTGGCTGCAACGTAATCACACTGGCCGGCATTACCTGTGCGTCCGACCACAGACGATAGGAAGGTGAGGAACTTCAGTGAGCTGAGATTTAGTTTTTGGCTTAATGTAATTGCCCCGTTTACTTTTGTATGGAAGACACGATCAAATGAATCGAGAGTCTTATCCTTTAAGTAACTGTCCTCAATTACACCGGCACCATAAATAACGCCATCAATCTTGCCAAACATTTCGTAGATGGTATCAATCAATCCACCGAAGGCTTGGACGTCTTGTACGTCGCAGGCAAAGTAATGAACTTTGGAGCCGGCCTTTTCAAAGCGAGCCAGATTGGCGCGAATTTCTCGATCGCGCATAATCTTTTGGTAGGTGGTTTCCACTTGGGCGATGTTGATCGATTTGCCTTCGTTCTTGATCGATTCCATGATCGCTGCTTTGAGTTCGCGTGGTTTGCTTAGCGAAGCAAACTCGCCGGGCTCATTGGCTTCCGGTCGTGGCGACTTACCAACAATTACTAAGGTTGGTTTGTACAAGTCAGCAAGTTCTTGTGTCAGATCGGCAGTAATTCCTCTAGCACCACCAGTCACAAGCACAATGGAGGAACGATCCAAGGTTATTGAATCAGTCCCATTGTTGGCGCTCTCAACTATCTCAGGAACGACTTCCAGACCAAAGCGCTTACCTTTCTGAATGCCAACTTCTACTGGGGCATCTTGGGCAGAAAGCTCATTGATTAGACTATTAGCCACTTCACTAGCACTCATGGTGCTGGCAAAATCAATTGATCTAACCTTCACGTTTGTCAATTCGCGGTCGAGCGACTTGGCAATTCCGACAACTCCAGCCTGCACTGGATAAAATTGTTTGTTTTCTTTCAGTGCATTTTTGCCGGAAGCATAATCACCGCCCATGGCAGTGGCAGCAACTATGAACGGACGACGAGAAGGCACGGTTGCCGATTGGGAGTTGTCGACATTGTAAAGACTATCAACATTGAGAAGCGGCTCTAACCCTTTGCACAAAACAAAGAAGCTTCGCACATCCAAAGCAGCAAGCGATGGTGTTGCAGTTTCTTTCTTGGCCTCGGCTAGCGAAAGTAGATGAATGAAGCCGCCAATTGTACCCTGGTCTTTTTCAATCGAGGCAAGTGCAGACTTTACGGCTTCTATGTTGGTTAGGTCTAGGCTATATTGGTTGCCATTTTTGTGGCTTGCAGTTGAATGTCGGAGCAGAGCAACCTTTTGGTTGTTGTTACTAAATTGGTTGACTAATTCATCAGCTATGCCGGTTTGGTCATCCGAAATGACAATTACTTTGTCGGATGTAAATTTCTCTTGGGAAACTGGTGGCAAATCAACCAGTTTTATTCTGCCGCGGCTGATGTGGCATTTATATTCTTTATTAGTCTCTGGCTCGCTAGCCTGGAGGGCTGCCTGTGATGAGACAGGTGGCGTTGTCTGGACAGGAGCCGCAGATGGTTGGGTTGATTGACTCTGTGCTGACTGGTTTTGTGCTGATTGGCCTAGCTCGCGGATCCAATCGATGATTCCTTGCAATGTTTTGATGGCGGCAAGTTTTTCCACGCTGCCTTCCAGATTTTGTTGAGTTGACTCTGGAAGAAGTTTGCGGAAGTTGCTCAAGATCTCGACGCGCTTTATTGAATCAATACCAAGATCGGCTTCCATGTCGAGACTCAGATCAAGCATGTCTGCCGGATAGCCCGTGCGCTCACTGACAATCTCCATGAATTTGGCGATTAATTCATCGGCATTAATGGCATTGTTATCTGGTGCAGGCGCAACTACTTGTACATTTGTTTGCACATCTGCCGGTGCTGTTTGCACAGGCGTACTTGTATGGGCACCATTATGCCCGTTACCGCCATGACCATTGCCACCATTGCCACCGTTTCCGGCTGGTGTCAGGGCGCCGACTGGCAGTGTCTGGGCATATGGCAGTATGTTTGATTGTACTGGTGCTTGCACTGGTATTTGCATCGGTGCTTGTGGGTAATGAACTTGATTCATTACTTGCTGTGGCAGCACCACTTGAGTGAAGTCTATTGGTTGACCTTGCTTAGCCTTGAGATAGGCAAGCATGACATTTTGTTGGGCTTGCAAAAAGTTGTTGGTCATTTCTGCCATTGATTGTTGGAATCGCAGCATGACTTGATCAACGTTAGAGCCGGGTACCATTAAATTTGGTAGATTCTGTGGTGTTTGATTTGGCATTGGCGTGTATGTTGCCTGTGTCGGTGAATTGGTTGGCATGACAGCGGCTACCTGTGGTGAAACAGGATTCGATGCGGTTGCTTGATTTGCTGCAACCGGCTGTGTTTGCGGTTTGTCATTTGTGCTTGGTTGAAGAGCATCTTGCGTTGACGACGTTTTCATGGTCTGCTCTGGACTCCCTTTTGCGATTGGCTGCGCTTGAGGAATTTGTTTGATCTCAGCGCTATTGATGCGATAAAGAAGGCGTGGACGTTTGGAAGATGAACTTGATTTCTCGCTTGCTGTATCTTGTGATGCTTCACCTGTCTGATTGAATAAGCGGCTGATGTCGACAGGAATGTTAACGGCGGAAAGTTGGGCAAGCAAATGCAATAGTTGCAGCGTGCCATGCCGTCCTGGCCTATCCGAGGAAATGGCAATGTGTGGTTTGCCATCGAGAATGGTATCAACCAGGTTTGTCAAAACGGCACCAGGACCGACTTCGACAAATATGTGAGCCCCGGAGGCGTACATCTCTTCAATTTCATTGACAAATTGCACAGGCTTGATTAGGTGTTCTACAAGTCTCGTGGCAATCGCTTGAGGAGAATCCGGATGAGGTTTGGCATCGGTATTTGAAAATACCGGCACTGAAGGGCTGGCAAATTTTACTGAGTCCAAGACAGCCTTGAGCTTGCTCTGTGCATATTCCATATGTGGTGAATGGAAGGCAGCTGATACAGCAATCGGACGAGCCGCAATTTGTTTTTGAGAGAGAATGGCGAGAGCGTTTTTGATGGCGCTGTCTTCACCAGACAAAATGCATTGATTAGGTGAGTTGATGTTGGCTAATGTGACGCCGGGCAATTCGCGTACTAGCTCTTGCACTTCTTTTGCTGAGCCTGAGACTGCGGCCATCGAACCTTTCTGATTGCCATTGCTTTCCGAAAGCATTTTGCCCCGGGCTTCTGCTACGGAGAACAGTTCTGATTCACCGAATGCCTCGGCTACGCACAGTGCAACGTATTCACCAAAACTGTGACCAGCAACAATGTCGGCATTGACACCAAATGTCTTGAGCAAATGCCACATAGCCATATCGGCACAAGCAACAGCTGGTTGGGCAATATGGGTATTAGTTAGTGATTCTTCTTGTTTGGCTTCTTCATCTTTGCTAAATGCCGGAGTCGGGTAAACATAACTGCTCAGCTTGACTGGTAAGCTTGCCTGCAATACTTGATCGGCATACGCAAATACTTCTTGCACTTCTGGGAAATCCAAAGCCAATTCGCGCAGCATGTTTACCTTCTGCGAACCTTGACCAGGGAAGAGGAAGGCTATTTTGTTTTTTGTATTTTGCTCTGTTGCACTTGCTTGACTGTAATAGATACCGCGCGGATCTTTAATTTCAACTTGAGTATCGTCTGCCAGCGACTTGGTGGCGCGTGAAATTTTGTCCTCAAGGTCGGCTAAGCTGGTTGCCACGATTGAAAGTGTAACCAGATTATTTTCAGATGATTTGAATTCGGCAAAGCGCAAATAAGTTGAATGGGCCAAGCGGGAGAATTCTGTCGAGCCGTCCTGATCTTTGGCAACGTTGGCAATTGTTGATTGTGCCTTGGCTCTGAGAGACTCGGCTTGTTTAATCAATTCTTGTTGCGACGAGGCTCGCAAGCAGAAAAGCTCGGCACCGGATGTATTGGAAAATGAGTTTGCCCTTGTAAAATCGTTTTGATATTCTTCCAAAACGGTATGGAAGTTCGTGCCACCAAAACCAAATGCACTGACGCCGGCTCGGCGAAGTTCATTTGTAATCCAGGGTCTGGATTCGGAATTGATGTAAAAGGGACTTGTGCTAAAGTTGCACGCCGGGTTCGGTTCAGTCACACCAATTGTTGGTGGCAGCACTTTATGATGAAGTGCTTTAGCAATTTTGATGATTGAAGCCAAGCCAGCAGTTGATTTTGTATGACCAATCATGGATTTGACTGAGCCGACTGCACAGGCTCTCTTGTCGGCATTGGCTTTGCCAAACACTTGCTTCAAGGCTTCGAGTTCGGCCTTATCACCAGCTGTTGTGCCTGTGCCATGGGCCTCGATCAAGCTGACGGAGGCTGGTGATATGCCAGCATCTTCGTAAGCTCGTTCAAGGGATAAAGCTTGTCCAGCTGGTCTTGGGGCGGTGAGACTTAAATCGCGCCCGTCTGAAGAACCCGCTATTCCTTTGATAATTGCATAAATGCGATCGCCATCGCGCTCAGCATCGCTCAAACGTTTGAGCACGAGCATAGCCAGACCTTCTGAGATCACAATGCCATCGGCAGTAGCATCAAATGTCCGGCATTTGCCTCGTGGAGAAAGGGCATGAACTTTGCTGAAGCTCATATAGTCGCCCGGCTGATTGTGCGTGTCTGCGGCTGCCACAAGCATCATGTCGCTTGTATGATTACGCAATTCGCGCACACCAATATAGAGCGCAGCTAAGGACGAGGCACAAGCGGCATCGACAGAAAAATTGATACCGGATAAGTCAAAGCGATTAGTCACGCGTCCGGCAGCGACATTGCCAAGGAATCCAGGGAAGGAATCTTCCGTCCACTCCGGCAATTGCTTTTTGATTTGGGCTCTTACTTCTGGATCGATATCTTTCAGCTTCCAATCCATCATTGAGCGCAAAGAATACAAGGCAGTGATTGGTGCGTGTCCGGCATTGGCCAAGACAAGCGAAGTGCGCTTACGATCAAAAGGTCTTGATTGGTAACCGGCATCCTTAAGTGCCTGCGCTGTGATTTCCAGCATGAGCAATTGCATTGGATCAATTGATGCCAGACTGGCTGGCGGGATGCCATAAAGTGATGGATCAAAAGTGATATCGGCTAAGAAACCACCCCACTTGGAATAAATCTTGTCGTGTGCCAAGCGATTTTCGTCATAGAAGTCCTGCCAACGCCATTGGTTTTCCGGCACTTCTTCGATTGCGTCCACTTTCTTGAGAATGTTGGACCAATAAGTATCGAGGTGATTTGCTTTTGGCAAGAGACATGACATGCCGATAATGGCGATGTCTTCCTCGCGGTGCTTATAAGAATCTTTGGCAGAAGTTTTAGCAAAGGTTTTTACTTCTGGTTTTTCTTGAGTCAAATCCTTGGACTTGGCAAATTGTTCGATCAGCTTGGTTCCGGTAATGGACACTTGCTCATGCAAATCCTTAATGGTGAGGACGTTTTTGTGCATGCTGGCCACTTGACCAATCATGTACATTCCGTCTGACCATTGAGCATCTTCAGAAAGATTGACTAACTTGGATTGTCCGGCTTGAGCCTTAGGATCACGAGCGACACCTTTACTAGCAATGCGCAAGCGACCAAGGTTCATCATTTCCAATTCTTCGCGAATTTCGTTGCGGCTCTTTTGCTCGCGCTCCAACTTTTTGCGATGACTGTCAAAAATTGCTTTGTAAGGCGATTCGATACAGCGGATGGCATGTCCGGGACCAGTTTCTAAAAGTACTGTTTGATCGCATTTCAAGGCAGCCTTCTGGAATTTCTCGACGATAGCGCCAGAGTCCACTGCTTCCTTAGTAAAGAGATACGCCGTACCCATGAGCACGCCAATCCGGCAACCGCGTGCCACAAGCGGAGCGGCAAGCGCTGCCACCATTGCCGCAGATACATGGTCATGAATGCCACCAGCAAAGACAATGTGAAATTGGCTAGCGTCATCTTTCGGGCCAATCGCATCTAAGAGTGCTTCGACCATTGATTCCCAAAGCACAAAACTGGATCGCGGACCAACGTGCCCACCACATTCTTTACCCTCAAAAATAAAGCGTCGTGAACCTTGCTCGCAGAAACTGGCTAGCAAAAGTGGTGAGGGTACATGTAAATAAGTGGCAATGCCAATGTCTTCCAAAGATTTTGCTTGGTCTGGTCTGCCGCCTGCAATTAAGGCAAATGGAGGCTTGTATTGTTTGATAACTTCCATTTGTTCCTCTCGCAATTCCTGAGGAACAAAGCCAAGGATTCCTACGCCCCAGCTTAAGCCACCATTAACGTCTCCGAGTTTTTCTTTGGTCTCGACAAGCAATTTTTCAATTTCTGCTCTACGCATAAGAGCCAAAGCTAGAAATGGCAGCGCACCACCTTTTGCTACAGACAAGGCAAAGTCGGCACAATCACTGACTCGTGTCATTGCTCCTTGCAAAATCGGGAACTCGGTTTTGTGCGAAGTGGCAAGCGGCGATCCGGCAGCCAAGGGTTTTGCTTTCTCTGCGCAAACAATCTGTTCATCAATAGCTTGCCAGATTGCTTTCATGACACCAGATACGGTGCCGTACTTCTTGGCCAAAGTCTTAGCGTAAGCAGCATCTTGTCCTAAGAACCAAGCGATGTCTTCCAGATTCGCATCAATCCGGGCAGAGATTTGTTTGTGAATTGCTTGGCGCCAGACAGTTCGTGAATCACTGCCACTATCATTATTTTTGTCAATTTCGCGGATCTCGTTTTCCAAGGCATCGGCAATTGTCATTCCTGGTCGGAAATAAAAGCGCCAAGCTTCACCAAATTGCAAACCGAATGATTGAGTCTCACTGCCATCCATTTTTGCCAGGCGAGATTTTGCCAACGGAGACACAGCCGATTCGCGGCAAAGCAAAAGTTGCGAATCAAGAACGATACCCGCGGCTCCGGCAACATAACAAGCAGCTGCAGTATGCACGCCGACGCCACCATGAGCATATAGTGGCAAATCAATTTTTTCTTTCAAGCAACGTTGCAAAAGCACGAACGTTGTTTCATCGCCAGTTCGTCCACCGGATTCGTGTCCTTTGATGATAACCGCATCGGCGCAGGCAGCCTTGGCCAATTTGGCTTCATCAAGTGATATAGCCTCGACAAATACGAAGAGTTTCTTTCGCTTAGCTAGCTTTACAGCGGAAGCCAATTTATTATCTGCCTTATTGGCCGGCACCAAGATCACAGATGACGATGAGTCTTGTTGACCGAGAAATGTCAAAAGCCCTGAAAAACGTTCGACCTGATCCGATTGCAATTTGATACCAATAGAACCTCTGTGAGATTCAGAGGCGCTTGTGCTCTGTACTAAATGGTGTACGGCAGATTCTAGTTGCCTTACCGTCTCGTCAAAAGCTCGCTTGTCTGATTTTTTCTCGTCGCCTGTATGCGCAAATGTCAGATCGATTACACCAATGCCGCCGGCTCTTGCCGCCGCGGCGACGATAGCAAAGTCTTTGTGAGACTCTGATGGTCGCATCTTTGTAATGCCTGAGATACAGATGATTCCAAAATTCGACATTTGGCTAGCCTGGCCTTCCGCCCCATTCACTTGGCAACAACCGAACAATACATATGGATCTGTTCTGCCTCAAACTTGCCCTGCATCCTCTGTCACCAAACCCTTGACAATGATTGTTTCTGACGGACTTCTCAGTTCGTAAGTGATACCGCGCCAGGAAATGCGGTTAGTCAGCAGCGAATATAGTGTCATCCAAGGCAAAACAATATGAGCCACTGGTAATGCCAAGCTGAATTGCCAAAACGAGCGATCGAGAAACTGGCGCTGATCTGGTAAAACCTTTTGCCAAAGTTTTTGCGCTCTGATCAAAAACCAAAATTCAATTGGTAGAATCAGCGCGCCAATTGCGGAAGCCCAGAGCCAATCAGCTTTGGCGAGCAAAAGGCCACCAAAAACGGAAGTGAGAATCGTTATCAGCCAGACAACCATGACAGTTGCCTTTTGAATTGCTCTTTTCCACAGATGTGGATAGTAAACTTTCGTCAAAATCAATTGTCGATTGGTCCACTCAACTATTTCTGCCAAGCTGGCATCGCCCTCGCTTGCCACCAAACACTGCGGTACAAAACAAACAGACAAGCCCAATTTTTTGATTGCAGTTGTCAACGAAAGATCGTCATCGCAAGCCTTCTGCCAGTGACGGCTGACCTCAGCCTGATCAAAAGTGGATTTGCGAATGGCCATGGCACCACCCCAGGCAAAGGCATAGTCAGGATGTGCCATCTCCCACGCTGTCATGCGATTCCAAAGAGCACGCACCAGCGACGGCCAATCACCGCGCTCCGGCACGTAAAAACGATAGCCGGTAGTTGTACCGACCGATAAATCCTTGAGTGGTGAAACCAATTGGCGCAAGAAATCTGGGCGTGCCATCATGTCCGAATCAACAAAGACCAAGACTTCCACATCATCTGAGATGTGTTTAAGGGCTTCCAGTTGATTGTTGAGCTTCTGGGCACGCTCGGGATTGATGCCCGAGACCACGACCTTCACAGAAATATCTTTGGACTTGAGAGAAAGTTCTTGCAATACGGGATAGGCCGGATCGTCGTCAGTGGCAGTAGCAAAGACGACTTCAAAATTCTTGTAGTCCTGATCCAGGAGCCTTGCAACATTATCAGCAAAGCCGGGATCGAGCCCTTTGCAAGGCAGAATTATTGCTGCTTTCGGGCACCAGTTGGGATTTGTTTGCGCCAGCGCCTTTTCCACATAGATGTACAAACGGCGAAACGAAATGATCTGCGAGAGGCATACGATCAGGGTAATCAAGCTCAAAAGGCCGATAAACATAAATGTTCTCTTGTCTGACAAGTAGTAAGGGCAGATAAAAGCTGCATCGTTTTTTGCGACATTATAAGTATAATGCTAGTTCTAGTATTTTTCTTGGTATGAGAAATACAGAACTTACGCGCGTTTGAGGTTTTATGCTCCGAGGGCTGATTTACAAAACGATTAAGCTGTTTGGCAGCGCTGAAGCCAAGGCCCTAGAGCGGGCAACGCATGATCCTCTGAAGGCGCAGAACGATCACCTAAATTCAATCTTAAAACAAAATCAAGCGACGCAATTTGGCTCGGAGCATGGTTTTGCCTCAATCAAATCGATTGCCGATTTCCAGCGAGCCGTGCCGGTTCGCAGTTATGAAGAGTTCAGTCCCTACATTGATAGAATGTGTCATGGCGAAAAGGGCATTCTCACCAAAGAAGATCCGGTGATGTTTGCCACCACATCTGGTACCACAAGCGCGCAAAAATTTATTCCGATTACCGGAAGTTACATCAAAGAATTTCGTCGAGCATCGGTGGCAACCGGCTACCACTTGATCAACAATTTTCCTGGTGTGACGGCGGGATATGTCTTGCCGGTGGTATCACCAGCAGAAGAAGGGCGTACACCTTGCGGTACGCCATATGGTGCAATCTCCGGTCACTTGTACCAAAGTGAACCGGCGATTGTAAAAAGCTGTGTGACGCCCTTGCCTTACGATGTCTATTTAATTCGTGATTACGAATCGCGCTACTACGCCTTGTTGCGCACAGCACTCAATTTGCCATTGAGTGTGCTCTATACAATGAATCCGTCGACAATCCTCATGCTAGCCCGGCGCCTTGAGCGCTACGGCCCGCAATTGGTCAAGGATATTTATGACGGCACGCTGACGACACCAAACGAAATTCCCCAAGAGATTCGCCAATCTCTTTCCCGGCTTTGCAAAGCGGACAAAGAGCGCGCCAGAGAGCTTGAGGCTTTGATCAACAGAGGACAACTCATTCCTAAAAATGTCTGGATGAACTTGCAAACAATTTGCTGTTGGACAAGAGCTGCGGCCTCGTTTTATATCGCGGACTTTCCGCAGTATTTTGGCGATGTGCCGGTTTGTGACATCAGTTATGCTGCCAGCGAAGGCAGGGGCACGGTTACACTGTCGCCGGACAAGCAAGTCTTATCGCTCCGCTCGCACTTTTTTGAATTCATTCCAGAAGAAGAAATTGAAAGCGTAAATCCGCAAGTGCTTACTTGCGATCAATTGACAGTCGGACGCAATTACTACATTTTGTTCACTACGTCCGGCGGCTTATACAGGTACAATATAAACGACGTGGTAAAAGTTGTCGGCTATCACAACCAGGCTCCGTTGATAGAATTCCAATATAAGGGTGGAAACGTTTGCTCCTTTACCGGCGAAAAAATTACTGAGCTGCAAGTAACAGAAGCAATGAAGCGGGTTCTTGGTGAAATGTCGCAAAAGGTCGCCTTCTTCACTCTCATTCCACAATTCCGTCCTAATCCTCATTATGTACTTTGGGTTGAGCCGATTTCTGGTACCTTGTTAGAGCAGTGTGCCGATTCTGGTAATGGCAATGGGCACGGCAATGGTGACAACGGCAAGGGGCATGGCGAAGGTAGTGTCTCCTTGGAACTTGCTAGAAGATTCGATCGGGAATTAGGCCATCAAAATATTGAATACAAGTCCAAGCGTGAGTCGGATAGATTGGACGAAGTGGCAATTAGATTGGTTGAGCCTGGTTCTTATGAAGCTTTCCGCCAATTGATGACGAGCCGCGGCGTTCCGGATGCCCAAATAAAAGTTAGCCATTTGAATCCGAAAGCAGAAATCAGACAATATTTTGAGCTGAGATTGCTAGCTGCCAAGGTTAACCAATCCCTAAGCAATACAGGCGATCACGGACGCATATCACAGTAGGTTTAAACTGACAGCTCGTCGATGAAATCTTCCGGATCGTCAAAGATTTCCATATTGAACTGATCTATTTTGCTTGGCGTAGCTTTCTCTTCCGGCAGCAATTTAACCATTTCTTCTACGTTGTACATCAAATTGAAAGTGGTGTCGGACGATTGAGCAAAGCCTGCGGCATCAAATAGCGCCACAAGCCAAGGAATAAATGTCCAGCAAAAGGCAAGGTAAAGAAAGCCGGATAAGTTCTCGCCGAGATAAAAGCGGTGTACGCCAAAATTGCCTAGGAGTATTGCCAAAATAATTGCCGTGCTACGTTTCTTGGCATTGGGTATTTTTGCCTCGGCAAGATCAATTAAGTCCTGCCGCTTTTGTCCAACAACCGGAGCTTGCTGCAAAGCCTTTTTGTAGGCAGTGTCATGTTTTACGATTGGCTGACCTTCAAAACCACAAAGGCAGCGAAGAAAGGGTGAGATGTTTTTACGGAAGCCATAGACTTCTGCCTCGGACAATAAACGCTTACAAGATGCACAATAAAGCGGGGCGTATTTCAAATCAGCGGATTCGAGCGACTTAAATTCCTCACCGTTATTTATTCCGTGCTCACCAACTTTGGCTGATAGTGTTTCTATTTTCTTGCGAGACGATTCAACTAATCGTTTGTTTGAGGCATGCTCGGCAATGTATGTGTACTGGCTGTGTGCCTCAACCAGTTTGCCTGCCTTTTGCAAAGTTTGCGCCAGCTTATAACGAATTTGATCGACTGACAGCCTTGTATCAGTTCTATCTTTCTCGGCGATACCATTGGCACGCCTGAGCGTTTCTTGAAAGTCGACAATGGCGCGCTCGTAATCTTTCTGTTGAAGAGCGGCTTCGGCCGATTCCAACCACTGCAGGCAAGATTCTTTGAGATCGGCACTTCCGGATAAGTATGCTTTGGCATACGAAGCGTTATCAATTTCCACTGGCTTTGCATCTGCCAAGGTTTTCCCGCATTTGTGGCACGAGGTTTCCCATGTTTCGATTCTGGCATTGCATTCCGGGCACTGGTTCATGTGGCTTAATTCATAGAAGCTGATTTAGAGGAATTGATTTTTAGATATGGGTGGGTAGATACAAATAGGCATTCCCACGTTCTATATGGTACATTCAATTTTGACACAGGAGTTGATTATGGAAACAAATCAGCCGCCAGAATTAAGCCAGACAGAATTATCCCAAGTAGATCATGTGGCAATTGCTGTGACAAACGTTGCCGAAGCGGTGGACTGGTGGAGCCGGACTTTCAATTGCCAGATTGCCTATCAGGACGAAACCTGGGCAATACTTGAGTTCGCCAATATAAAAGTAGCTCTTGTCATTCCCGAGCAGCACCCGGCACATCTTGCCTTTGTCCGTGCTGATGCCGAGCGCTTCGGCAAACTCACCGGGCATCGCGACGGTACCAAGTCCGTCTATATAAAAGACCCCTTTGGTAACTCGATTGAAATCTTGGCCAAGTAAGGACGGTTTGATGCGGCGAATTACGATGATTTAAATTAGACCGTCTCTGTTTGTTGTACTGGGTATATTACTTAGCTTTGGATTCAAGTGTTATTTCAGCATCGACGTCTTCTTTAGTTATGTCTGGTGGAAACCTTCCGAACGGACCGGCATTTTCTACTGCTCTCAACGCGGACTCGTCAAACAGATCATTTCCGGAAGATTTAGAGATCCGAAGATGTGATAAGTCTCCATTGCGATGTACTTTAAAGGCTACCGTTGCTGACTTCCCCATCTGTGATGGGGGCCTATGCCAGGCTAGCTTTACCCTTCTTGCCAGATTAGACATATAGATTGCAAACGCATCGTTTTGAGCATTGGCAGCCTGTGTAGTGCAAACTGTCATGACGAATAAAGTCAAGCTGAGAAGCAAAATAGTAGACTTGTGACGCATTGGTGAATTCAGCTTTTGGGATGTTGTCTGTGGCACTCTTATGGTGCACTTCTGAACCTTTCATTCCCAAGTTTTTATTGTAGAAGCTCAATTGTTGCCAAAGTTTACGGGGGATTGAGAATGCGACAACTGAGTGCCGATATGTTTGCCGATGCCCGCCTGAGGCATAATAGAAGGGGAGGCTGAGAATAAATTGACTAAGCGGCAGAGATCACATTATCAGGTGCTCGGGGTGGACCCTCGGGTAACTTCTGCTGAAATTAAAAAGGCATATCGTGCTCTGGTAAAAAGCTGCCATCCCGATCTTGGACATAATGGGCAGACTCATGCGCAGAAAAAAGAGATGACTGAGCAAATGATGCGTCTTAATGAGGCCTATGAGACGCTCATGGATAAGGTAAAGCGCTCTAAGTACGATGTGCGCATGGGTATTCGCACAGCCACTCTTACTTATGTTCAAACTTCCACTCTGCAAGACGAAGACGAAGCGCGGGAAATATATTTGCGCACTGTATTTCATCCCGCCCGGCAGTCGATCGGCAAAGCGCTGACTGCCTATAAAAAAGAATTACACGATCTGTCGCTGGATATTTATGATGATCAGTTGCTTGCTCAATTTGAAAAATACGTTGATCATTTAGAAGAAGCTTTGCGTGAAGGATCAGATTCTTTAGCAGCCAATCCGGCACCACGTACCCTTGATGCTGCGGCACGTATGATGCGCTATTCAATAGCTCAAGCTGCCGATGGCTTAGACGAGCTGCGTCGCTTCTTGCAAAATTTCGATTACGATCATTTGAGCATGGCAGAAAACCTCTTCCGCATCGCTCTTGATCTATCACGCCAGGCATACAAGCTAATTCGCTAGCCAGCCAACTCGCTACTAGTGCTGATCAAAAAATTCTATCGAGAACATCGGCAGTTAGCCAGCCGCGACTGATCAGGGCTTGGCGTAGTGTGCTGCCTGTAGTTTTTTGTTCGACCAGTGCTACCTTCAACTGATCTTCAGTTACCATGCCGAGTTCCACCAGTCTTTGCCCCCAGCGTTCCGGTTTGTCGGAAGGCAGCTTTAGTTGTTCTTGCAGGCGTAAATAATATTCCAGTTGCTGGCGAGTAACATAACCACATGCCACCATGATTTCGCCAACCGGGATATGCTCATGCTTTGTGTTGGCTTGTATCTCGAGCACGGCATCGAGTTCTTCAAAACTAATTAGTCCGGTTGCCACCATTAATTGCCCAAGTTTCGGGCGACAATATTCTTGCTCGGTTTGAGCATCTTCTTCCTGCATCATGTCAAATTGCCAGTGCTCAAAGGCTTTGCCAATTTCATCGCGAGCATCGGCAATGCATTTGACCGCACCGCAACTGCATGATGATTCAGCAAAATAAAGCGCTGCCATCATGCGTCTATATGCACTTGTTATTTCTGCAAGTGAAGCTTGTTCGGGGAGACCGAGGAGCAAATATTTGGCTGTGTTCATGAGTCCTCAATGTCCCTGAGTAAATTACTGGCGGCAAATCGGCTAAGAGAAATCCTCCGCCATCGAGATCCCTTGCGCTTGGGACATTAGGATTCCGACCAAAACCGCAGAGCGCCTGATCTTAGCTTCCCATCCAATATCCAGGCTGTCAAGAGGAAGCCAATCAAGATTAAAATTAATCTACCAGCCGAAACCGCCAACCCGTGCTGCGTCTAGCTTGTCGCCAGCTCGTAATTCTTTACAAATGCCTAGCCGACAACCGATCCAATCAGGTCGTATGGTTTGGCTTCCTCGACCTTTACTTTGGCAAAGTCGCCAATAATGCAGTCGCCGTCTGCATCCTTGATGTAGACCAGGTTGTCCACCTCGGGTGCATCCCATTGGCTGCGGCCGACATAAAGGTTCTTCTGTTCGTTGTAAGTTTCGATCAGAACATCAATCTCACGTCCAACCAAGGCTTGGTTGCGCTCGGTCGAAATCTGGTGCTGAATTTCCATCAAGCGTTTGCGGCGAGCTTTCTTGGTCTTTTCCGGTAGCTGATTATCCATGTGTCCCGAGGGCACTTCCATTTGTTTTGAGTAGGTGAATACACCTAAGCGATCGAGACGATGCTTCTCAATGAAAGCCGCTAAATGCTCAAAATGCTCCTCGGTCTCACCCGGGAAGCCGACTATAAATGTAGAACGGATTGCACAATCAGGAATCTTTTTGCGAATGCGCTCAATTACCTTTTCCGGATGTTGCGGGCGGGCCATAGCGGAAAGAATTTCCGGGTGGCTGTGCTGCAAAGGAATGTCGACATATTTCACGACTTTAGGCAGGCTGGCGATTGTCTCAAGCAGCTCGTCGTTTGCTTCCGTCGGATAAAAGTACATGATGCGCAACCACTCAAGTCCCTCGATTTCATGCAGGGCACGCAGTAAATCGGCAAGCGCCATGCGATTGTAAATGTCCAAGCCGTAATAGGTGGAATCTTGCGAGATGAGGATGATTTCGCGAATGCCTTGGCTGACAAGCCAGCTTGCTTCTTTGACGAGCGATTCAATTGTGCGTGAGCGGAAGCGACCACGCAAAATCGGGATGATGCAAAACGAACAGTTGTGGTCGCAGCCTTCGGCAATTTTTAAATATGCCGATGCGCCCATGCCAATGGAAAGGCGGGGCAAAACGGTTTGGTCGTGGTCGTTTGGTACATCGGAAACTTCGACCACGCGCAAGGATGAGTCTTCGGAAATGGCTTTCACCACATCGACAATTTTGCCAATGTCGCCTGTGCCCACGACGGCTCTAGCTTCGGGAATTTCTGCCAGCAGTTCTTCTTTAAAATGTTGGGCAAGACAGCCGGTAATGACTATTTCTTTTCCCTCAGCGGACATTTCCACAAGAGCGCGAACCGATTCTTTGCGGGCATCTTCGATAAAGGCGCAAGTGTTTACCAGACAAATGTCGGCTTCGTCATTATCGAACGTGACCTGAAACCCCTCCTTGTTCAGCAGGCCAAGCATGACCTCTGTGTCGGTGGCATTTTTTGGGCAGCCCAGGGTAACAATACCAATCCTGGGTTTTTTCATTTGGCGGCTCTCCTTCGTTTTTTAATCTGGCACTTGTTAGATTTTCAGCTGTTTTTCTAACAAGCCATTCGGCAAATTTTTAGCAAAGTCCCAATTATATCCACTACTTCGGGGATCACAAGAGGAAATGTCTCATCTACGGTTCAGATGCTAGTCATTAAATAGCCAGACGCAACTCTTTGCCTTTTAGTCCTTGATTCCTAGCTTCAACAACCGCTTTTTCATCTTCTACTTCGAGCCAAGCCAAAATGGCTTCTCTCAAATTGGCCATTGCTTCGTCTTCTGTTTTGCCTTGGCTGACACAACCAGACAAGGCCGGGCAGGTCGCTATATACCAGCCGGTCTCACTCTCGTAGTAAAGGAAGACATGGAATTTCATCTTAGCTACCCTAAGAGGCGACTATTCGCTGTCCAGGCGTCCTTCGGAATAACGGTAGGGCACGTCTGAGCCGCCGCCTGAGCCGGAGTGACCGGAGCTGTATCCGGAATAGTGCCTGTCGGAAAGGTCATCCACTCTTTCTGTCTGATTGCGGGCAGCCAGTTCACTTTTCTGTACTTTTGGTTTCTTCACCACAGGTGCCGGGGTAGGAGCGCTAGTAGTTGTGGTTGTTTGCGAATCCTGAGCAATGGTCGGTGCCTCCGAACCAAAAGTACGCTCGGCAATTTTGCCTGCTGCACCAAAGGATTCGACTTTGCCTAAATAGTTAACAGTTAAACTGCCACCATTGCCGGCGCGTACTCTCAGACCTTGGGCGTCTTGAAAATCCCTTTGATCGCCTTGTTCTAAGTAACCAGTGAAAAGACTTTCGCCATTGGCTTGCGATTTAACTTCCACCCAAACGTGTTGATTAGCCGAAAGTGAAATGCGAGTTTGTCCCGGGTTTTCCTGACCAGGCAAAAGACTGTTGGCCGAAATGCCGCTTGTGGCTAGGCCGGGGCTTTGTAAGGCTTGTTGGGCGTTAAACTTGGCAGTTGATTCGCGCAGTGCCACCAAGGATGGATCCTGCTGATTGGCTTGATTGTTCAATTGCGCCATGGACAAATAAGAAACCAAGCCAACAACGCCGACAATCAAAATGGCATTGAAGTAAATAGTCTTGAAAGTTGGTGGTGCATGATCCAACTTCATTCCTTCAACATATTTGGGGCTGGCATATACCGGTTGCACTGGACGCATGCTCTTGGCGGACTGCAATACCTGGTCGGCTTCCTTGCGGTACTGATCAGAGAGAACTTCGCCGTTTAGCCCGACACAATTGCCATAACGCCTAATGTAATTGGCCACATAAACAGGTTCCGGCAATTCGTCTTGATCGCCGACGTCAATTGCTTGCAGGTGACCAATAGGGATTTTGGTTTTCTCGTAAATTTGCCTGAGCGACAGGCTTTGTGATTCGCGAGCTTGTTGTAATTGTTGACCGATTTGCTCAAGTGACATTTTGCAAGACCAATAAGAAGAGAGTGCTACTGACTATATATTACGAAGGAAGGATAAAGTTTGCTTACTAAATTTATGCCAACTAAAGTAGTAGATCTAACTCAGAGCTAGACAAAAAGCGCCAAGTCCCTGGTTCCATCCTTTTCAATTGTAACGCACCAACGGCAGTCCTGACCAAGGAAATCACAGGCTTTCCTAAGTACTCAAACATTCGGCGAATTTGTCTGTTGCGCCCCTCGTAAATTTCCAGCTCGACTGTGCTGAAGCCGCGAGCGTGTGAGTACAAGCGGGCTTTCGCCTTCGATGTCAGTCCGTCCTCCAGGGGGATACCCTCTTGCAACAGCTTGAGATCGCGCTTTTCAATCATTCCCTTGACGGTTGCCAAATAGCGCTTAGGCTTTTGGTGCACTGGATGTGTGAGCTTTTGCGTCAGATTGCCATCATTGGTAAGAATGATTAGACCTTCCGATTCTTTATCTAGCCTGCCCACCGGACGCAAATGCTCAAGCTCGATTGGCAGTAAATCCATAATGCTTTTTCGCCCGCGCTCGTCTGAGCAGGTTGTGACGACGCCGCGTGGTTTGTACATAACCACGTAGATGAAATCCCTGATTTCAAGGGGTCTGTTGTCTATGCTTAATTTGTCTTTGCCCGGCGTGACGGCAAAACTGAAATCGTAAGTTACCTTGCCATTGACTTTCACGCGTCCGGACTTAATTAGAAGATCAGCTTGACGACGGGAGCAAATTCCGGTTTTGGAAATGGCTTGATTAAGTCTAAACAGCTTAGTCTCCTAATATTGTTTCGGGCACCACCGGTGGTGGCGAGAAAGTTGGACCAGCTTTATTGAATTCTATTCCAAGTCTTCGACTAGGACGTTTGAGCCTTTGCCGGCAAGATCTTCAAACTTATTTGCCAATTGGTTCTTGGTGCCGGAAATGGTATCAGATGCTTTTTTTAAGACATCCTGGCTGGCGTGCTGGACGTCCTGCAAAGTTTGATTGGTCATTTCCTTCAGACCAGTGAGTGAATCATTGGCGTGCTGATAGAGATCTTGTGAAGAATCGGCAAGTTCTTTTCTCAGCTCAGAACCGGATTTAGGCGCAAGCAAAATACCTGATAAGAAACCGAGAACTCCACCAATCAAAAATCCTTCCAGAAATTTTCCTGCTGAGTTAGCCATTTGTCTCACTCCTTGCACTCGGGTATTGTTTCGCTTCTATTTGTCTTGTCTCTTGTTCTCTATTGAAATACGCTTGCACGCCGGCAAGTAATCCGGCACCCCAGACCGATGATCGTTTGGCTGCTTGGCCAGCAGCAGTACCGACAGTGTCTGCCACATCTTCGACTCTATGACTGACTTCGTTTACACGTTGAGTCGTAATCGAGCGAATTTGATTGATGCCTT
The DNA here is from genome assembly GCA_020050685.1 of Candidatus Obscuribacterales bacterium. Taxonomy (GTDB): domain Bacteria; phylum Cyanobacteriota; class Vampirovibrionia; order Obscuribacterales; family Obscuribacteraceae; genus JAGVKG01. Next base: position 112,152 of record JAGVKG010000040.1, read on the forward strand.
GAATGGCATCTTTTACTTCTAACAAAGTTGGTTTGATCTCTACATCGATAGTTTCAGCCAGGCGCTCATAAGCGGTTAGTGTTCTACCGGCTTGAAACATTAGTGGTACAGCTGCTCCTGCCAACATAACCAAGGTAAGAGCGAGGAACATCAATGAAACGGAAACCATAACATTGAGTAGCATTGTCTGGTCCACGGTTATCCCCTTTCTAACGATGCTGAAAAGGCAAAGACGAGGCTGGTCCCATTTCCAGCTCTTCGCGTTTTTTTGCTGCTGCTAATTGGCCGGCGGCAACAGCACGCTTGACGCGCATGGTTTGCTCTTCCAAAATCAATTGGCAATAGTTCAAGCCAGAGGCATAAAGATCCAAAGTATCGTCAAGCAAATTGGAAACTTTTGCTGGTACAGTTTTTGCTTGTTCTTTGATTTCGCCGCGCAATTCTTTACCAGGCTTTGGTGCAGTTAAAAGTGCCACCGTTACGCCACCAATTGCGCCTATGGCCAAACCACATATCCAGGAACCTAAGGCAGCACCGTTCCCGCCGGATCCGTCTTCTGCTTCGTAAGAAATTTTAGCCATGGCACATCTCCAATTCAGGCCGTTCTTGACAATGGTGGTGATCTCGAAAGGTCTGGCCAGACCTATATAAATGACATTTGCCATCTATTTAACGAGCGTTCTAGCCGAGTATAACATCATTTTTGCTCGCAATTAATCTATACCCAGTCTTGCGAATCACTCTCAGGGAAAGTGGGCAAAATCGAAAAATTTTTGGCAAGCAGAAAGCTCTTGGCTACTTGGCGACTGGCGCTTCTTCCATTTCCATAAAGCGCTCAGACAATAAATCGCAAAGATGCTCGGCAATGGCTCTTTTCGGCATGCGAGGCAAGTTCTCTTTGCCACCATCGGCAGACAAAATCACGACCGCATTTTCGTCAGAACCAAAACCAATGTCCGGAACGGTGATGTCATTGCCCACAATCACATCCAAATTTTTGCGATGTAATTTTTGCGCGGCATTGCTCAACAATTCTTCAGACTCGGCGGCAAAACCAATAATCACTTGCGTGGGTTTTTTCACCCGCCCTAAAAGATCCAAGATATCCGGATTTTTGGTGAGCTCTAAAACGATATCTTCCGACTCGGTCTTCTTGATTTTTTGTGCAGAGACTGCCATCGGTCGGAAGTCAGCCACAGCGGCTGTCATCACCAAGGCGTCACAGTTATCAAATTCGGATTCCACCGCTTCTTGCATTTCAAAAGCTGTTTCCACGTGGACAACCGGATAAGGTCTGTCTACTTCCACGGTAGAAATAAGCGTGACATCGGCACCACGTGAATAGGCTGCATCAGCCATGGCTACACCCATCTTGCCCGATGAGCGGTTGCCGATAAAACGCACCGGATCAATGGGCTCGCGAGTGCCACCACCGGTGATAATAATTTGTCTGCCAGCCAGTGATCGACCGGAGACAAGTTCGGCTGTTACTTCGGCAACGATGGTTTCCACTTGGGCCATTTTGCCAGCACCCCAATCACCACATGCCACTTCACCAACTTCCGGTGGGATTATGCTGTAGCGATAAATATTTTCCAGGACATTGAGATTTCTTTGCGTGGCTGGATGCTCAAGCATTCTGGGATTCATTGCCGGTGCAATCATGATGCGTGCCTTGCTGGCCAAAATAATTGTGGTTAAGAGATCGTCGCAAATGCCTTGAGCGAGCTTGCCGATGATATTGGCTGTAGCTGGTGCCACCAAGATCAAATCAGCCTTGGCAGCCAATTCTATATGCTCGGGCTTCCACTCGGCAGCAGTATCAAACTGCTCGCAGTGCACGGGATTGCGTGTCATGGTTTGCAATGTCAAAGGCGTGATGAACTCTTTAGCCGACTGCGTCATCACGGCATGGACATTGGCCCCGGCTTGCCTGAGGCGAGAGGCAATATCGCAAGCTTTGTATGCGGCAATGCCACCGGAGATGCCTAGAACTATTGTCTTCTTGGCGAGCGGACTAATTCTTGCCTCAAGTGATTCATCGTTCTTCGAATGCTTCATAAATGTGACCTCAAGGCAGATATACCGACAATCTCGTCTCTAGACTGAGACTCTTCTGCCTTGTATTATAATCCAGCCGGCAAAGATATTGGATTTATATGCCGACGATTTAGATAAAACGAGCTTTCCTTTGGGTGAAAAAATGGCAAAATTCTACGTCACCACTGCTATTGACTATGTAAATGCAGCACCGCATATCGGGCATGCCTACGAAAAAATTGCTGCTGACATTTTGGCTCGTTATCACAGATTGAAGGGTGACGATGTTTACTTTCAGACAGGCGTAGATGAGCATGGCTCGAACGTGGAAAAGGCTGCTTTGAGAGCGGAAATTCCCGCCAAAGTCTTTTGCGATCAAATGACGGAAAAGTTCAAGCATGCTTGGGATAAGCTTGGTCTTTCTTACGATCACTTCTTCCGTACGACCGACCAAAGCCATTATCAAGCAGTGCAAGGTTTGTTCCGCAAAATGCTTGCCAAAGGCGATATATACAAGGGCACTTATAAAGGGCTTTATTGCGAAGGTTGTGAGGACTTCAAGCGCGATCGCGATTTGGATGAAGACGGCAATTGCCCCAATCACAAAAAGCCACCATATATGTGTTCCGAAGAGAACTATTTTTTTCGCTTGAGCAAATACAAAGAAGCAATTGGGAAGTGGTTGACTGAAAATCCGGATGTCGTGCATCCGGACGGCAGGCGCAAGGAAGTAATCAATCAATTATTTGATCCGGAGCTAACTGATTTTTCCGTCTCACGTTCCAAGGAAAATGTTAGCTGGGGAATTCCGGTGCCTGATGATCCGGACCATGTAATTTATGTTTGGCTCGATGCTTTAGCTAATTACATTACGGGTATCGGCTACAGCACAGACGAGAAGCAATTTAGCAATTACTGGCCAGCTGATGTGCATTTGATTGGTAAGGACATTACCAAATTCCATGCAATTTATTGGCCGGCATTTCTCATGTCGGCAGAAGTAGCATTGCCGAAAAAGATTTCCGTGCATGGCTTTATTACAGTGGAAGGAAAGAAAATCTCCAAGACAATCGGCAATGTCATCGATCCCAATGAATTGGTCGATCAATATGGTGCCGATGCAATTCGTTATTTTCTTTTTGCTGCTACCTCTTTCACTCAAGATGGTGATTTTTCCAAGGTAGACTTTATCAATCGTGTGAATGCCGATCTGGCAAACAACCTTGGCAATTTGCTGAATCGCACCTTGACCTTGGTAGAGAAGAATTGCCAAGCCCGTGTGCCGAAGCAAGAGATGAACAATGTTCTGCGCGAAGAAGCCAACGAAGTTTATGTCATAGCCGGCAAGCATATCGACGGTATGGAATTTGCTAAAGCAATTGAAGCAATTTTTGCTTTAGTAGATCAATTAAACAAATACATCAATGATGAAAAACCTTGGGCGCTTTTCAAAGAAGGCAAGACAAGCGAAGGGAATGTAGTGCTTTACACAGCGCTTGATGGATTGAGGCGCACGGCAATTATGCTTTATCCGTTTTGCCCGCAACTGGCTTGCGCCATTTGGGAACAGTTGGGATACGAAACCGAACTCGATTCCAAAAACGGTAAAGCAATAAACATCGCTGATTTGATACCGGAAGGTCAAGCTATCCGCAACAAAGGACCAATCTTCAAACGCATTGAAGAGGTTGCGGTCGAAAGCTAAATCTCTAGACGCTTGAAAAACGAAATACTTTCACTTGGGCAAATTGCGGATTGTCAGCAAACAAATGCACGTCCGTTCTTTCCGGCTTGCCGTTTATATCGTGCAAGACTGTGTCTGATTCAAAGCAAATTGCCGCTTGCTTGGGTCTGTCCTGGCAATCATAACCAAGGATGAAGTCACCCTTTTGAATTTGTCCGGGTTCTTTCAGGCAAGTAAAACCATTTTGCTCTTGACTCAAAAATTGTGAAAGCGCGTCGATGCTGGCACCAATTTTGGCTGGCCCATATGCGGCCTGCAAGGCAGAGGCTAAAAGTGATCCTGAACTGATAAGCGATGATTGTTCTGCAAAACCCTGATAAGTTTTGGTAATTTTGGCAATGGCAGAAACTAATTCGGGCCAAAAGGGCATAGACTGCTTGGCGCAATGGTGTGCTTGCCTAGGTCTATTAAAATGTACGTCATGTTTTAGCTCGGCTTTGTCGTCCAGTTTGGGATCGAGATAGAATGCCAGTGGTTCCGGACTACCCGGCAAGCGTTTTGTCAGAGAGTATTTTTTGATTGGATTTTGCTGAGCTTGATAATAACTTGGTATGGCATCAAGACTTTCGTTTTTCAAAAAGCCTGTCAGTCTCAGGTTCTCTCTGCTCTCGTTGTCTGTGGCTGGTACTTGCTCAACTTTTCTTGAACTAGGATGTTCGTATTGGATATTGAGTATGCGTGCAGAAGTATCTGCCGATTCTCCATGGAACAACTCGTCCAACCATTGAACGGAAGAGTCACCCAATGTGCAAGCGTCTGCTGTTTTGACAGTCATCATCAATTCTTGCCCCAATAATTTATATTGGATTGACTATAAGGCTAGCGACTAGGCAAAGCAATTGCTTGCGGCTGATATTTTATCTTCGCCATGACGGTTTTCCCCACTTCGGCGTTTAATAAAGCTATTCAATCATGAAATTAGTGCCGCCAACTGTAACGATGTCACCTCTTTGTAGAGCCTCCCGGTCGAGGATTTCAGCACCATTTACCTTGGTGCCATTCTTGCTGCCTAAATCCTCAATCCAAAATTGACCTTCTTCAAAGGTAATTGAGCAATGATATCGCGAGATATAAGGATCTTCCGTTAGGGTTACTTCGTTGGTTGGATCGCGACCAATGGTCATTCTATTAGTGGTAAGCCGGACTGATTTTACCGGTCCCAGTTCCACAAGCGAGATGACTTCGCGAGGCTTGGGCTGACTGGTTGAATCAGTCGGTTTTTGCAGGGAAGCACGGCGGCTTGCGCAAAACTTGCACTGGCCATCTTCTATTACCTGCATGCAAAATTTGCATAGAACTACGGTTGGCTTATGTGGGACGTTTGCACTCACAAATAAATTATCCTCTCACGCCCAAAAATTCGAATCCCGTACTTGTCTATATTAGTACAGCTCTTTCAATTGATGCCAATGTCGCCAATTGAAAACGTACCCCACCGCCTCATATTACTAACCTTATCATGCCCAAATGAACTCTAAATGAAGTTAAGAAACTTAATCAAACGAGGCAATATTGCCCATGGAAGGCTCTAATTTATCTTCTTCTTTGGTGCTTGAGCAGTCTCAATACCAAAGAATTTTTCCAGCACCTGGCGGGCTAGCGGTGCTGCTGTAGAGCCGCCGTGGCCGCCATGTTCAACAAAAGCACAAATGGCAATTCTTGGTTTATCAGCCGGTGCATAACATGCAAACCAAGCATGAGTCTTTGAGCCCATGGGTGGTGCCTCGGCCGAACCGGTTTTACCAGCTACTTCCACGTTGCCAAGCCGGGTGGCGCCCCCTGTACCCGAGGCTACGACTGCCTTGAGTCCTTTGAGGACAATGTCCAAATATTCCGGTTTGAACTTGACGATCTCAGGTCTTGGGGGCGGGATTTGGCGCTCGCCAATTTTAATGGCAAAGTGTAAGTTAGGTACTTGTCCCTTCATGCCAATGCCGGAAAATATGCGCACAGCTTGTGTCGGCGTGATGTCCACGAAAGACTGACCAATAGACATATGTAATGTGTTGCCTGGATACCATTTTTCTTTGTAGACCCGAAGTTTCCAGGCTGAATCCGGCACCACTCCCACACCTTCATGTGGTAATTCAATGCCGGTTGGTCTGGTCGCCCCAAGCTTTACGCCCCAGTTTCTTATTTGCTCCGGAGTCATGTGCAAGGCCATTTGATAGAAGGCAGAATCGCGCGACCAAGCTAGACATTTCACCAAGTCATAAAGTCCAGGCGTGGATGTCCAATCGTGGAAGAAGAAATTGCCCAAGGCAATGCCACCAGATACTTGTAACTTTGTATCCGGCTTAACTACTTTAGCGTCCAAGGCAGCTAAAAGTGTAACGGCTTTCCAGATTGATCCGGGTGGAAATGAGTGGACGGCGCGATTGAACAAAGGATGATCTGGAGCGTTTATCTGCTTCCAAACTTCCGGCGTAATCCGTCGCGTGAAGACATTTGGATCAAAGCTGGGCCGCGAGACCATGGCTAAGACCTCGCCGGTTTGTGGATCAATAGCGACAATTGCGCCGTGCCGTTCGCCTAAAGCATCAAAGGCAACTTTCTGTAAATCTAAATCCAAAGACAAAACTAAGGGCAAGCCGGCAACTGGTTCCTTAGTAATTTTGGGTTTAGCAGTAGCGGCAGAAAATGATTGTCCGGCAGCATTGACGCGTACTCTTTGTTGTCCGTCAATGCCTCTCAATTGATCGTCAAAAATCCGTTCAATGCCGTCTTGGCCAATGATGTCGCCCATGCGTCTTTCTGGTCTGCGCTTCAATTGATTCTGGGTGATTTCACCGGTGTAACCAATCACGTGAGCAAACAATGGACCTTGAGGATAATTGCGGCTGATGTCTGGCAAGATATCGATGCCAGGCAAGAAAAGTTTTTGTTCGTAAAAGCGGCCGACAGTATTCAAATCCAAGTTGTGCTCAATTACGACTGGCACCACTGAGCCTGAAAGTTTTGCTTTTTCTAAGTCGGCAAGAATCTCACTTGCCGGTCTTGAGAGAATTGGTGAGAGACGGATTGCCAGATCTTCGGTATTGTCCAATTGCAAGGGAATGGCAGTCATTGACAAAGACTGTTTGTTGGTGGCAATCAAATTGCCATGGCGATCGTAAATCAATCCTCGTGGTGCACGCAGGAAAGTTACACGCGTGGAATTTTCCAAGGACCAAGCACGATAATATTTTGACTGGAGAATTTGCAGCCAAAGCAGTCGTGCTACCAGCGCTCCCATGCAGATGAAGATCAAAAGACAAAGCACGACAGCCTTTTTCTTGGCGTCGACAATGACTAGTGGTTCTTGCCTGGCAGGAGACTGAGGCAAGGGATATTCAGGAGTGCTGTCGCTGGATTTTCCATCAATCTGTTTCATCGTCGGGTTTATTGCTCCAGTTGTTCCCAATACCGATTGAACAAGAATTCATGCCAGGTATGTAATGGGAAATAAATGAAAGGAGCAATGAGGGCATTGAGCAAACTTTCCGGTAGGGCAATTTGGGCCAAGTGTTCAAAGGTTGCCGGTCTGCCGCACAAAGATAATTGCCAAGCCATAATTGCTTCTGCCAGAACTGTGGCAAACAAAGTCAATGGAATGCACATGAGTGTTTCTTTGTTTATGTGGCGGCCGGCAAAGTAGCCGGCAATCCAACCGATGAGCGGAAAACAAATTGGATAGACCGGAATTACCGATGCATAAAGGGCGGCAACAAACGCACCAACCAAGGCACCACTAAGAGAGCCGGAGGCTAATTGGTGTAAAAAGATTTCCAATGTGCTGCGACGGCGCAACTCGTCGGCACTAATGCGAGGCAGGTCTGTGGGAAAGACATAGCCCCAAAGAATGACTAAGGTCAAAGGCAAATTGCAGATTGCCCCTTGGAACATGAAGTGATTGAGAATGGTGACTTGAAATGTCCAAGCTAATAAGCAAACAAAGGCAGCTAAGCCATAGTCAATGACTTTCTTTCTCGTACGCATTGAAAGTATTGCCATGACTTATCCTCGACGTTTGAAACAATGCTTAGAGCGATTGTGGTGGCACAATTAGAACCTGGGTCAAATCAAGCAAATTCTCGGAAAGTTTTACTTCGATAGACAAAGTGGTGCCGTTTTTGTCACGCTGGACGCCGGCTACTTGTCCAATCGGGTGTTCGGAAGGGAAAATGCCACCATTGCCTAATGCCACCACTTTGTCGCCCACTTCCACGGCTGTACCGACTGGAATAAAGTCAATTGATGGCGGTGCTTTCTGGTGTCCGGTCAAAACGCCAGGTTGATTGATTCGAGGAATAATCACACCAATTTTTTGATCCGGGTCTGTCAACAAACGAACTACTGAGGCATTTTCTGAAACACTGATGATTTGGCCGACAATGCCACTTGAAGTAATTACTGCCGAGCCAATCTTTATATGATCTTTGGCGCCACGATCGAGTGTTACTTGTTCGAACCAATTGTCCGGGTTTCTGGCAATCACATCGGCAGCCAAAGTCGGTAATTCCAAATGATTGCGCAGGGAAAGTAAAGCGCGCAGTTTTTCGATATCGCCTGCTTGCCGTTTGGCCTTGCCCAATTCCAATTGAGATTCGGCCAACTGTTTTTCCAGCGTCTTGATTTTGGCTGATGCTTCTAAAAGCTCTTTAGCTAGGTGACCCGCCGAATGAACTTGATAAGCAGACTTGGAAAAAATCGAAGAAATGATTGTATGAGTGGTAAGGACAAAGCCGCTCACAGGCCCGGAGACCAACCAAATCAAAATCAATAGAAAACTGATTTCAGCAACTTGTGCTGAAGAAATGGGCAATCTTGATTGACCGGTTGCGGACAATTCTTGCCTCCGTAAATCTAGACGTCACAAACCGCTTGCTCGAGTACTCGGCGGAGTGCCGGATCGGAAAGCATTCTGCCTGTGCCGATTGCAACGCAGGAAAGTGGATCTTCAGCAATGAAAACCGGTACTTCTGTTTCGTTAGAAATCAACTCGTCCAAACCGGAAAGCAAGGCGCCTCCACCAGCAAGAACAATGCCACGATTGAAAATGTCGGCAGCCAATTCTGGCGGTGTGCGCTCAAGCGTACGCTTGATGGCCTCGACAATTTGAATTAAAGGCTCGGCAATTGATTCTCTTACTTCACCACGTGAAATGGTTACCGTGCGTGGCAAGCCATTGATTAGATTCAGTCCGCGCACATCATACTTGTCGTTGTCTTGCGTTTTGTAAGCGGAACCGAGACGGAATTTGATTTCTTCGGCGGTGCGCTCACCAATGGCTAAGCTGTGCACTTTCTTCATGTATTGCATGATTGCTTCATTCAGTTCATCGCCAGCTACGCGAATTGACTCATTGACAACAATGCCTGACAAAGAACAAACAGCAACTTCGGTTGTACCACCACCAATATCAACAATCATCGAACCAGTTGGTTCGGTTACCGGTAGTCCGGCACCAATTGCAGCTGCCATCGGTTCTTCCGGTAAAAATGTTTGACCAGCACCAGCATTGTAAGCCGCATCGCGCACGGCACGCTTTTCAACGGCCGTTACACCGGATGGCACACCAATGGCAATGTCCGGCTTCATGAAGCTTCTGCGGCCAATGACGCGCTCGATAAATTTCTCTAGCATCAATCTTGCATACTTGAAATCAGCAATCACACCATCGCGCATTGGGCGGGTGGCCTTAATGCCTTGTGGTGTGCGGCCAATCATGGCCCGGGCTTCTTCACCGACGGCAAGCACAACTCGTGTCTCATCGTCGACAGCAACCACCGATGGTTCGCGCAGGACAATACCGCGATTATCTACGTAGATAAGAGTGTTTGCGGTGCCCAGATCAATGCCGATTGCACGGCTAAAATGACGTTTCATAAACATGGATGAATTGCTATAACCTGCAAGGAGAGACCACTTAAGTGTAACACTAAATCTTGCTTTATATAGATGGTTTGCAGAATTATTGCTTGGAAGCCACTTTGTAAGCCAAAACCGCTGATCTGAGAATTGTGATTTGCTCTTCGCCATTGGCTTGAATTGAAAATGCATGCTCATCAAACCAGCGTAATTTGCCGGCAAGGCGGTCGCCGTTGCTAAGTAGAAACTCAATGTTAGTTTGCTCGCGAATGAATCGCTGGATTTCGGCCACAGACGGCCCTTTGCTATCCGGTCCACTGGCAAACATAAGTGCTGATAATATCCTTAGCGACTACCACTACCAAATTGAGAGTATCTAAGAGTAACCTACCGCAAGCTCTGAGTTTTAATCAAGCCCGGATTGAACCTGGAAAGACCGAAATTGCGGCCACGTGGCAAAATTGTTGCCCTAAACCGTCAGAATTAATTATTGCCTTTGGCAGAACTGGTGGCTTTGACGCTGGCAGCAGGTTTTGCCGCCTCACCATACTCATAAAATCCGCGACCGGTTTTGCGTCCTAAATGTCCGGCGGAAACCAGCTGACGCAATATTGGGCAAGCACGATATTTCGGATCACCAAAGCCAGCTTGCAGTGTTTCCAATATATGCAAGACGATGTCCAAGCCGACAAAATCAGCTAATGCCAGAGGTCCCATCGGGTGGTTGTAACCAAGTGTCATGCCCATGTCGATTTCCTCTGGTGTGGAAAGACCTTCCATCAAAGCAAAAGCCGCTTCGTTAATCAAAACCATTCCCAAACGCGTGGTAATAAATCCCGGCATGTCCTTGGAAGAAATGATCACTTTGCCTAATTGTGTACCAAATTGGCGAATCTTATCTTGGGTTTCGTCCGATGTATCAAGACCAGGAATAATCTCCAAAAGCTTCATGATGTGCGCTGGTGAGAAGAAATGCATACCAATGAATCGACTGGCACGATTGGTGGATGCAGCCAGTCGCGTAATTGGTAGAGAAGAAGTGTTTGAAGCAAAAATTGCTTGTGGTTTGCAAGTCTTGTCGAGAATGGCAAACAATTCTTTTTTGGCTTCTAAATCTTCGGCAATCGCTTCAATGACAAGATCTGCATCGTGAGCGTCCTTGTCTTCTTGGCTGAATTTAATTCGCCTCAATGCCGATTGCGCTTGTTCGTCTGAGAGAAAGTTTTTCTCGACTGAAGTCTTGGCAAGCTTTGCAAGAGTGGCTTGAGCCTTTTCCAGGGCTCCTGGAAACAAGTCATACATTGTTACCCGGCAATTGGTCTTTGTGGCAATCAAGTAAGCAATACCTGTGCCCATGAAACCGGAACCAGCAATAAAAACATTGGAAAAGGACATTGGGCCTTATCTCCTGTAAAGTGGGAATGGCGGCGCTTTGCAACTTGGCGTTTGTAACCGGCAAAGCGAAGTTACATTATTCCTAATAATATGATCTGGTGCAATGCAAAGGTTTATATTTGATGTCATGTTCAAAAAAATACTAATTGCTAATCGCGGTGAAATTGCTGTCCGCATTTGGAAAGCAGCAAAAGAGCTTGGTATCAAAGTTGTGGCCTGCGCGTCCGAGCCGGATAGGCAGGCTTTGCATGTGCGTCTTGCCGACGAGGTCTACATTCTTTCAGGCGAGCCGACAAAAGTTTATTTGGATGGTCCGCAAATTATTGAAGCGGCCAAGCGCGCAGGTGCCGAGGCCATTCATCCGGGTTATGGATTTTTGGCTGAGAATGCCGACTTTGCTCGTCAGTGCGGCGAGGCTGGCATTGTCTTCATCGGACCGCAGCCGGATGTAATTGCTGCCATGGGATCGAAAGTGGAAGCCCGTCGTTTGATGAGTAAGGCTGGTGTGCCAGTGGTGCCCGGTACGATTGATCCAGTGACGGAAGTTTCGGCTGTGCAAGAACTTGGTAGCAAATTTGGCTATCCCATTGCGATTAAGGCGGCTGCCGGTGGTGGTGGCAGAGGCTTGCGTGTGGTGCGTTCGGCCGATGAAGTGGAAAAGGCTTTGGCCGGTGCACAACGTGAAGGTCTAAATTATTTTGGCTCAAACGAAGTTTACGTCGAAAAATATCTTGAGCGTCCGCACCATGTGGAAGTGCAGATTATTGGCGACAATCAAGGCAATGTGGTGCATTTGTTTGAGCGCGATTGCTCAGCTCAACGCCGCCACCAAAAACTAACGGAAGAGTCGCCCGCACCAAAACTTTCTCAAACCGTGCGCGCCAAACTTTTGGATGCTGCCTGCAAAGCCGCTTCTGCTCTCAAGTACAGATCGGCAGGAACCATTGAATGTTTGGTTTGGGGCGAAGAGTTTTACTTCTTGGAAGTGAATACGCGCGTGCAAGTTGAACATCCGATTACGGAAATGGTTACCGGTATTGACATTGTCAAAGAACAAATTCGCATTGCCGCAGGACTGCCACTTTCTTTCAAACAAGCGGATGTGGTGGCACGTGGCGTAGCAATTGAATGCCGTATTAACGCCGAAGATCCATTCAAGAGTTTCATGCCGCAACCGGGTAAGGTAACGAAATTTAGTGTTCCCAATATCCCTTGGGTGCGAGTCGATTCGGCTTGTTATGACGGCTATGAAATTCTGCCTTTCTATGATTCTTTGATTGCCAAGCTTGTGGTCTGGGGTCGCGATCGGGATGAAGCAATTGCCCGTACGGAATTTGCTCTCAAGAATTTGGTAATTGATGGTGTGCAAACAACCATTCCATTCCATGTTTGGTTGTTGCAGCAAGAGGCATTCAAAAATGGTGATGTTGATACCACTTGGGTGGAAGCACATGCTAAAGATATGGTGGCAGAAAAAGATGCCATCAACGCCAGCTTGGGTGTGAAAGCAGATTTGACTGCCAAGCCGGATTCCGCAAATTCAGATGCGCCACAAATCACTCGGCTTGCCGAAAGACAATTTGAAGTTACAGTCAATCAACGCGTCTTCACTGTCGGTGTCTCTGAGCTTGCCGACAGCGCTCGGATTGAATCAGTCAAGCCAATTACCAAAACTAAATCTCAGCCAACACCAGCTCGTGCGCTGGCTCGTCCGGAGTCAGTCAAGCCTGAAACAAATGGACATTCTGGTAATGTCAAATCGGAAATGCATGGTTTGGTAAAAGAGATTCTGGTTAAACCAGGCGAGAATGTCAAAGTCGGTCAGCGGCTTTTGATTCTCGAGGCCATGAAGATGGAATCGGAAATTCTCGCTAAACGCGAAGGCAAAATTGCCTCAATCAATGTGAAGGCTGGCGAAACAGTTGAAGCAAAAGCTTTGCTTCTTGTGATTTCCGACTAACAGGGAAAGAACAATGCGCATCGGTAATGGTTTTGATTTGCATCCTTTAGTGCCAGGCAGAGAATTTGTTTTGGGCGGCGTAAAAATCCCGCACGAAAAAGGTCCTGCTGGTCACTCTGATGGTGACGTACTGTTGCACGCAATAATTGATGCCTTGCTTGGTGCCGCAGCCCTTGGTGATATTGGTTGCTGGTTCCCACCTGATGATCCTGCCTGCAAGGACATTGATAGTTTGGTGATGTTGCATAAAGTCAGAGCGGCAATTATTGAGCGCAATTATCAAATCAGCAATATCGACTCAGTGGTTGTTTGCGAAGAGCCAAAACTGTCACCACATTTTGCTAACATACGAGAAACTATTTGCAAAGCACTTGAATTGGAAATGGATCAAGTGAGTGTCAAAGCGAAGACTGCCGAAAAGATTGGCGCGATTGGCAAAGGCGAGGCTATCTCTGCCTATGCCGTTGTCTTGCTTGAACAATGGGAAAGCTTTTAATCTGGGTACAAAATAAAAGCATTCACTAAGTTGTGAGTGGCAAATAAAATCGGTAAATGGCATGAGAAAGACACTCAGGCAGAAATTTTATCGGCAGCTTTCGGCAGAGGCCTGGCCTGTGCCTGGTCTTTCGCCCTGCAATAAAGTGGTCGCATCTGTAATTATCGCGAGTATTGTTATCGTCGTTCTTGAAACTGAACCACGATTTTATTTGGCCTATCAGCGCGAGTTTATTATTGCCGACATAATCATTAGTTGGTTATTTGCGATTGAATATGCATTTCGACTCTGGGTGATGGGCGAAGATCCCAGATACCGAGGATTTGAAGGGCGCATCAAATACATGTTCACATTGCGCTCAGTTTTTGACTTGCTGGCAATATTACCGATATTTTTCTATGGTGCTGTTGGCAGTGACATGGTCATATTTCGACTCTTTCGCTTAGTGCGCATCTATACATTGGCTAAATTGGGAAGTTTTTCGATTGCCCTAAAACATATCAAGCACGCAGTGACCGAAAGATCCAACGAACTGATACTTGCCTTCGCCATGGCTATGATGGTCTTGCTGGTTGCATCAACAATTATGTATTTGATCGAAGGACCACTTCAACCGGACAAATTCGGCAGCATTCCTCGCTCGCTCTGGTGGGGTATCTCCACACTTACCGGAACTGGTGTTGGTGACATTTATCCGATTACTGTTGCCGGAAAGATTTGTTGTTCATTTACTTTGCTTGCCGGCATTGGCTTGATAGCCATGCCAACTGGTATTCTCGCCGCTGCTTTTAGTGACGCATTTCAGCGCCATAAAAGTTCATTCGCGCATAAGAGTCTTCACCCGCGCCAGAAGCCTTGAGATTGCAATTTACCAAAGGTTTCTTGCCACCACTTTTCGGTTTCTTAGTGACTATTTTTTACCGGACAGGACGTTCTCAATTGTAGTGCCTTCCAATATGTGTTGCGCATGCAACTTATTGTTGATTGCTTTTACGTCGGATCTGTTTTGAGCGTCTCTATTTGTACCAAGCGAATTCAGACCGTCTATTAATTGCAAATCGGGAAGGACGTTTTTTGCCCATTTGTCTGTCGTTTTGTGCTGATGCTGTTTGTCCAAATTTTTCTGATCATTAACAGCTTCTTTGGCATCTGCTGTTGTTTTGTCGATAAGCTTATTTCTGAGCAAAGGGGATAAGTCTTTCAGCTCTTTCAATAGTGGCAGGAATTGATCTGCATTTGGAATTGACCCAGTTTTGTCAAATTCCGCTTTAAGTTTGAGCAAATGAGCTGCTTCATCGTGCAGCTTCTTATCGAGAGTCTTGTCGTTGGCGAGCTCTCGAACTAGTGGAGCTGCCTGATCCAGCATCGTCAAATATTTATCTAGGCCCATAATTTGCTCCCTGATTGCTATCCTGGTCGTTTTGATCGCTAACAGAATCGGATTGTTAATCGAAAAGGGATGCCAAAGACCTAACGGTCCCTTTCTATGTACCCAAGTCTTGGGTGACTTGAACATTAGACAGCCTAGAAAAAGAAACAAGAGACCTTTTCAGATCTCTTGCACCTCCCCACGCGGCTGGGCGAAGCGTTGCGTGAGCCTTGCTGGACGCCCTTTCTGAGACTAAAGTGGCAGTCCAATATTTTAAGCGATTATCGATTAGACCGATGATCCAACTTCTAATTCTGCGTATTCATCTTGCAGAATTATTTCTAGTAAGACACAAGAATTAGAACCTCGCGGAAAGGGAATTATGTTCCCTCTTACCTGAGGTGGTTCTTCTGGCGTAATACCATCTACTGCATCTGATACGCGAATCCTGACATTTTTCGAGCTTGCCAGATTGAGATTCTTAACTATGGTGTTAATTGTTTCTGGCGTGCCTGCAATAAAGTATCGTTGGTGACTAAACAAAGTTCTTGCGTACTCTCTAATCACATCGTGCTGTTCTTTCCCTGCCGCGCTTACACACATAAATGTTGCCCTCCGCTGCCTTCCGATTGCTCAAATATAAGGGGCAAATTTGAAAGTTTTGTGAAAAAAACAAGGAAATATTAAATCCAGCCGGGTCGAAAACCCAGCTGGGGCTTGAATAAATTAGTGCCGCGAAATTATAGGGAGATTACAAGGACATTATAGCTATGACTTTGTCTTGAATTGGATCGGCGGCGACGATCACTTCGCCTTCGCCGACGAAGACGTCGATTTCGCTGCGAACGCCAAATTCTTTGAGGTAAACGCCTGGCTCAATGGAAAAGCAAGTGTTCGGTAATACGCGGCGTTTGTCCTTGGTTTCGAGATTGTCCATATTGGCTCCGTTGGCATGGACTTCTAAACCAATAGAATGACCGGTGCGGTGGACGAAGTCGTCTCCGTAACCAGAAGCGGTGATCGAGTTGCGTGCAGCGTCATCGACTTCCCATCCATATAATGTCTTGTCAGCTTTTACGCGTTCTTTGACAAGATTGAGAGCAGCATCGAGACCACCTTTAACTACGTTGAAAATCTTAGTGTATTTTTCAGGCACGGCAGTACCGACAAATCCGGTCCAAGTGATATCAGCATAAACGGCATCATGAGGTTCTTTCAGCTTTGCCCATAGATCTATCAAAACAAAATCGCCTTCCTTAATAGGGGCAAAACTATTTTCGTTTGGTTGATAATGGGGTTGTCCGCTGTGGGCGTTGACAGCAACTATTGGGCGCGAGTTTGCCGTCATGCCTAATTGTTGGAAGCGCTGCCAAATGAATTCTTGCACTTCGTATTCGTTGATTGTTTTACCAGCGGAAAGTGTGTCTTTGATCTTTTTGAAAGACTCGAAGACAATGTTTTTCAGATTGGTGCAGGCCTCGATATGTGTTTCTAATTGTTTCTTTGTCCAGGTGGCTTCAAAGCGCGAAACTAAATCTGCGGCACTGGCAACTTCTACGCCACAAGCACGGACCATTTCGATAGTTCCGGCATCGACTCTGGAAATATAAGGTACGGCGTTGCCTGGAGAATATTGCATGCCAACTTTCTTGCAGCCATCTAAAACCTTGGGCAACAATTCTTCCAGTTGGCGCCAACCAACATAGACATGTTTTTCGCCGGGCAATGAGTCAAGCGAATTATCCTCAATGCGGTGAACTAACTTTTTCGGACTGCCTTCTTTCGGGATCAAATAAAACCAGCGGCGGGAAAAGAAATGACCGTCGTCGTGCAATTTGAGAATGCGCAAAGCTAAATCATCATTTGCATGGAAATAGTAGAAAAGCCAACCGTCTAAATTCTCTTGCTTGAGCGCCTTTTGAATAGCAGCGATATCGAGTTTTAATTCCGTTTCGACTTTCATAATATCTCCATGTAGTCCAGAACTTTGTTTTGTAATCGTGATTTTCTATTCGCCGGATTTCATTTCGACGTGTCCGCCGAATTGCATGCGCATAGCAGAAAGAAGTTTTTCACCAAATGTGTGATTCTGGCGTGAGCGGAAGCGCGTGTATAAGGCGGCCGACAAAACTTCTGCCGGAACTGCTTCTTCCAATGCGGCTTGCACTGTCCAGCGCCCTTCGCCTGAATCGTGCACGTAACCGGTAAATTGATCCAGGTTGCCATCTTTTGTCAAAGCTTCGGTTGCTAGATCCAAGAGCCATGAACCAACCACTGAGCCGCGTCGCCACACTTCGCCAATGTCGGCAAGGTCTAGTGAATAGCGCATATTCGCAGGCAATTGCTCCGAATTTGCATTGCGCAAAATATCGAAGCCTTCGGCATAGGCTTGCATGATACCGTACTCGATACCATTGTGAATCATCTTAACGAAATGCCCCGAACCAACAGGCCCGCAATGAATATAACCGTCTTCGGCCGTGCCACCAAGTGAGTCGCGTCCTGGAGTTCTCGGAATTACTCCTGGACCGGGGGCAAGCGATTTAAAAATTGGATCTAAGCGAGTCACAACTCCCTTATCGCCGCCAATCATCAAACAATAGCCGCGCTCTAATCCCCAGACGCCACCGGATGTGCCGCAATCAACAAAATGAATGCCCTTGGTCTTCAGTATGGTGGCATGGCGAATATCATCTTTGAAATATGAGTTGCCACCATCGATGACAGCATCGCCAGGCTCCATGAAATCTGACAATCCGAGAATTGTCTCTTCGGTTGGATATCCGGCAGGCACCATGATCCAAACTGCCCGAGGTTTACTCATTCTTTGCACAAGCTCGGGCAATGAACCACAAGCTTTCGCGCCATCTGCTTGCAGATCGTGCGTTGCTTGCGGGTTCATGTCAAAGACAAAACATTCATGACCTTGCTTGATCGGGCGCCGAACCATGTTGGCGCCCATTTTTCCAAGACCAACCATGCCTATTTGCATAATTTCTTCCTTACGAAAGTGCTTTCTCGATTGCCGCTTTGAGAGTGGCGAGACCTTTGGCTACGTCTTTACCCAAATGCACGCGCAAGGCTCTGCGGGAGCGATCAACGAGAACTTGGAAGTCGCCGCGAGCTTGTGCCGCTTTGACTATGCCAAAGCTATACTTTTGCTCCGGTACTGCCAGATCTTCCGCATCGTCGCAAGTTACTTGCAAGAACACGCCAGTGTTTGGTCCACCTTTATAGGCTTGACCAGTTGAGTGCAAGAAGCGTGGACCGAAGCCCAAGCAAGTAGCAATTTTCTTCTTGTCGAGAATAAGCTGGCGAATTTCTTGCAATGCCTTTTCATGCTTATCGTTCATTCCGATGTAAGCAAGCAGAGCAAAATAATCGCCTGCTTTGATGCGATCAAAATGTGCCTTCAAATAGCTTTGCAGATCTTTGGCATTTACTGCCTTGTCCAAAGCATCGCTATTCTTCTTATCGGTGAAGAGTTTGATGTTTTCCTTGCTATCGTCAAAGATTGGCGTTTCCACTGGCAGAGAACCGGTCTTTTCAAACTCGTCGGTCAACTTGCGTGTGACAATTTTGCTTGCCTCTACGTCTGGTTGATTGAAAGCATTGATACCAATAATGGAACCGGCTGTCGCGGTAGCTATTTCCCAGCGGAAGAATTCTTGTCCGAGATCGTAAATGTCGGCAATGGAAATTCTCACAACTGGTTGACCAGCTGCTTCCAACTCAGCAATTGCTTTGTCTTGGGCGGAATCCGCATCGGTTTCCAATCGCAAGTAAACAAACAAGCGATCTTTACCATATGTGTCTGGTTTGCTTAACTTTTCTCTGTCGACAGGAATCAATCCTTTGCCGATTTTGCCGGTTGATTCGGCTAAGAGTTGCTCAAGCCAGGCACCAAGATCGTAAATGGCCGGTGAGGTAACCAAAGTAACTTTGTCCCGACCAGCCTTGGCAAGCACGCCCATAATTGTGCCCAGCACAACTCCGGGATTTTCTTCTGCCGGCACACAGTTGGAACAGGCTTGCACCATTTCCTCAGTTTGGTTGAGGAATTTGACAATGTCCATACCCATAACGGCAGCTGGCACCATGCCAAAATTGGAAAGAGCGGAATAACGTCCACCGATTCCCGGTAGGCCGTAGAAAATATTTCTGAACTTGCCTTCTTCGGCAACCTTTTGCATGTGGGAATTAGGATCGGTGATGGCAATAAACTGATCGCCAACTTTGCGCGATCCTTTTTGTTGACTGACCCGATCATAAAAGTATTGTTTGAAGATATTTGGCTCAAGTGTGGAACCAGATTTGCTCGAGACAATGAAGAGAGTGTTTTTCAGATCAATCTCTTTTTCTCTTGCCTTGACCTGCGCTGGGTCTGTGGAATCCAAGACATGCAATTGGGGGAATCCATTGATCTTGCCAAATGTTTTTGCCAATACTTCTGGACAGAGAGAGGAACCACCCATGCCGAGTAAGAGCACATGCGTGAAGCCGGCTGTCTTAATATCTTTTGCTAGAGCTTGCAAATTGCCAATGTGGGCAATTTGATCGTTTGTCACATTCAACCAATCAAGCCATTTGCTTTCATCTTCGCCGGTCCACAAGGAAGCATCGTGTGACCAAAGTTTTTTTACTTTGTCTTCTGCTTGCCATTGTTTGAGTGAAGCTTGTACGGACTTTTCCAAATCGGCTGGCAACTTGTAAGTCATCTTGTCGATTTCGGCTTGACCTGCACCTTGGCGTTGCTTTTCTAAAGTATCGAGAAGTTGACGGAAAGCATCCGCAAAAAGCACAACACCTTGCTCAACCAATTTGTCGGTCACTTCCTTCATGGAAATTCCCAGTTCGGCAGCGGTCTTCATCACCTTGTCCGCTTCTGCGACATTCTCTGTCAATGTTTCATGTGGCTTGCCGTGATCGCGGAAAGCATCGAATGTAGCAGGCGGAATTGTGTTGACTGTGTCTTTGCCAATTAATTCGTCGACGTAAATCGTATCCTTGTAATTAGGATTCTTGGTTGATGTTGATGCCCACAAAAGTCGTTGTGTCTTAGCGCCTTTGGCTTCCAGCTTCTTCCAACGATCGCTTGTGAAGATGTGCAAATACTTTTGATAGGCTTGTTTGGCATTAGCAATAGCCACTTTGCCCATGATGGAATTTAGTTTGGCTTTTTCTTCGTCTTTTGTGCTTGTCTTTAAACGATTTTCAATCATGCCATCAATAGCAGAATCAATGCGAGAGACAAAGAAGCTAGCAACGGAGCCGATTTTGCTTACATCGCCACCGGCAGCCAGTAAATCTTCCAAGCCGGAAATGTAGGCTTCCGCTACTTGCTCATAAACTTCTTGAGCAAACAACAAGGTGACGTTGATGTTTATACCTTTGCCGATTAAGTGACGAATGGCTGGTAAGCCTTCTTTTGTGCCAGGCACTTTCACCATCAGATTTTCTTTGCCGACAGCTTTCCACAATCTTTCTGCTTCTTCAATTGTCTTTTTAGTGTCGGAAGCCAAAAGTGGCGAGACTTCTAAACTGACATAACCATCGCGTTTTTTTGTTTCGACATAGACAGGACGCAAAATGTCTGCAGCGTCTTGAATGTCTTTTATAGCCAAGCGCTCATAAATTTGATTCGCATCAAGCTTCTTATCTTTTTGCGCTGCCTTGATTTCGTCTTTGTAATCGGTCGAGCCAGCAATCGCCTTCTCAAAAATTGAGGGATTAGAAGTGATACCACGCAGACCATCATCATCCAAAATCTTTTGCAATTCGCCGGATGTGATTAAGCTTCTGCGGATGTAATCAAGCCACACGGATTGTCCGAAGGACACGAGTTCCTTGAGCGGATTCATCACCTGCGTTGCTTGGCTCTTCATAAGTATCTCCTTGCCAGATATCCTGACAATCGCTAATCCTACAATAACAGTTTAATTACTTGGCAGGCGGCGAGCGAAATCCGCCGCCAATTTCTAATGTTTATTCTTTTGTATGAGCGATGAAGCCAATCATGGATGTCATAAACCCGCCTAAACAAGAGTGAGCCTCGCTGCAAGTCCGCGCAGTTTGGACTACTTGCATGCAGTCTGGACCAATTGAATCAATTGTCAATTAGTGAGTTAGATACTCAGTGAACCGGACACTGATTGGGTGCTTGAAAATGGTTGACGTCGTATACGCCGTCAAATATAACGTATACGCCGTAAATGATAACCTATACGCCGTAAATGATAACGTATACGTTATCACCCGAAAATGAGACACCCGCAAAGCAGCGGATAAGAAGGGGTCTCGTTCACTTGAGAACGTGGCTAAGCTTACTTGGTCATTGCCGAGACGAGCGAGAAGTATTTGATGAACATCTTCATGCCGCCAGAGGCTTGTTGCCAATCAAAGTTTTCATTGATTGCGTGGTAGCCATGCTCAGGCAAGGAAAGTCCCATGAAAATAATTGGCACCTTCAACTCATCGTGCATGGAAACAACAGCACCAATTGACCCGCCTTCGCGATTGAATGCTGGATCTTTGCCGAAAGCAAACTTCATTGATTCAGCTGCGGCTTTGTTGAAAACATTGTCCGGATCGGAAAAGAATGGACGCAGTGTTCCTTCTTTGATGATTTCAATGTCTGGACATTTTTCTTTGATGAACTTGGTGACACAGGCAAGCACCTTGTCCGGATCTTGGTCTGGTACAAGGCGCATGCTGATTTTTACTTCGGCATCGTGTGGAACAATGGTTTTGACGCCAGGTCCTTTGTAGCCGCCAACAATGCCGTGCACTTCAAATGTTGGTCTGGCCCAAATGCGTTGAACTGCATCTTTTATGTCTTCGGTCCGCAACGAGTGCAGTTCGTGTGCTTTCTTGAAGCCATCGACCGAGAAACCGGACTTGAGGAAATTCGCGAGCTCTGCATCTGAGAGCGGTCTTACATCGTCATAAAATCCGGGGATTTTCACTTCGCCTGTACGAGCGTCATAACATTCGGAAATTACTTGAGCGAGCTCACCAATCGGATTGCGAGCCAAGCCGCCAGTCAATCCTGAGTGAACGTCCTTGACGCCTGTTTTCAATTTGATCATCAAGCCTTGCAGTCCGCGCAAACCATATTGAATGGCTGGTCTTTCACGAGAAACCCAAATGGTGTCGGAAATAACTACAGAATTGGTGGCCAATTTACTTTTGTGATCTTTCAAAAATTGTTCGTAATGTGGCGAGCCAATTTCTTCTTCAAATTCCCAGAAGAATTTGATGTTTACCGGAATGTTTTGCTCTTTGATATATTTGGCTGCATACATGACAGTCAATGCCGGTCCCTTATCATCCGTGG
Organism: Candidatus Obscuribacterales bacterium; assembly: GCA_020050685.1. Classification (GTDB taxonomy): domain Bacteria; phylum Cyanobacteriota; class Vampirovibrionia; order Obscuribacterales; family Obscuribacteraceae; genus JAGVKG01. The sequence continues at coordinate 134,342 of JAGVKG010000040.1, forward strand.
TACCGCGACCACGATAAGTTCCGTTTTCAATTGTCATTTCAAATGGTTTGGTTTTCCATTCTTCCGCGTCGGCTGGTTGAACATCCAAGTGATTGTAGATAGCGACAGTGGGATATTGACTGCCCTGCTCGAGGTGACCGACAACTACTGGGTTTCCCTTGGTCTTGATGATTTCTGCTTTGGCGCCAATGCTTTCCAAAAATTTGGCTGCAGTTGCTGCTGCCTTTTCAATATCTTTTTTGCACTCAGGATCCATGCTGACGGTTGGGATATCAACCAATTCTTTTAATTGAGCCTCATAGCTCTTTCTTGAATCAGAAACATATTTGTCAATGTGAGCAATATCTAGATCCACTTGTGTTTTCATTACGATTTCCTTTTAGTGTTGCACGCTACTAGAAAGACCAGAAACTGAATTATCGGGGGTGGTGGCACCAGGGGCTGTTACGCCGGGAGTCGGAGTCGCCGATGTGGCAGTACCTGGCAGGGTGCTTGTACCACCAGCCGGTGTGTTTGCTTGTAACAGTGACTGAAATTGTGGTGCCAATGCTATTTTGGTTTTTTGACGTTGTTCAACCAGCCAGCTTTCCAAAGCGTGCTGCTTCTTGTTTGCCGCAATGTTTTCCTTCAAGAAATTGCGCACTTCATCCAGCGACATTGTGCCAGCACCTTCATGTGCAGTGACTTTCATGATGTGGAAACCAATTGGTGTCTTAATTACTTTTGGCACCACTTGTCCTGGCTTGAGCGGCCAAACGACATCGGCAAAAGCTTTGACTAATTGATCACGCTGCTGGAAGCCCATGTCGCCGCCAGTTTTATTTGCGCGAACGTTCTTGTCGTCCGAATTTTCATTGGCCAGCTGAGCAAAATTCTTACCATTAAGAGCCAGTGCCAACACTTCGGTTGCCTTGATCTTTTGGGTGTTCATAAAAAGCTGGACTCTTTTCTCCACTTCTTCTTTGGAAAGACTAGGATTAGCCTTTTTTAGTTGTGTGGCAATGCCTTGCAAACCAGGTTGATCTGATTCGGGAGCAGCAATGATAATTTGCGAAAGACGAATGCGCTCTTTGTGTTTGAAAAGCTGTTTGTTCTTGTTATAGGCTTCGCGAATTTCCGCCTGCGTCACATTCGGGCGATAACGTTTTTGGATTTGCTCCGCCATTGCTTTTGATAATTCATTGTCAACCAAAACGTCTTTGAGCTCATCGGCAGAAAACCCTGTCAATCGTTGCAGCTCTGAGTAGGTGGGCGAATGTTTGATCTGAATATATTCATTCATGGCTTTCTTGCCATAGCCATGTGCTTCGCCAGCATTACAAAGAATTGTCCGGTTGACCAGGTTGTTCAAAAGATTCTGGCTGAGCATGGCATCGGCTGCTTTGAGCGCCAAGCGCACATCGTAAACTTGCTGAGCAAATTCACTTTCTGTCAGCTTGCGGTCTTTGAGAAACTTTTGGAAATCGGCGCCGGCTGATCTTTTGGAAGCGTCCAGTGCTTTGGCCTTTTCGTCTTCCGAAAGAGACATGCCGGCTTTCTTGGCTTCTTCGACAAGTTTGGTGCGCGTTTCTTGGTTTTGATCAATGGCGCTGAGGATTTGAATTTCTTGTAGCTTGAAAAAGCGTTTGTAGTCTCCCACCGTGATTGGCGTGCCACCAATCGTGCAAATAGTTGTATCGTTTGGATAATCGTTTAAGTTAACAACCTTGTGGGCGTTATCTTCTTTGCCTGTGGTTTGCCCGGCGGAATTTGTCGGAGTTTCCTTGGATTCTGACTTCTTCGTATCAGGTGCTTGGGAACAAGCAGTCACCAGCCCAAGTGATAGGGCAAGACCAATGGAAAGAAATAAAGAGAGGTTGTTTTTCATTAAGCCAAATTCCTAAAAAGATTCCCTATTTAAGTGTCCCCGAATTAGCAACCATAGCACTTAACAGATCTTCTAGCAAACTCAGCTGCTCTTGTGGATTTAGCTCTTGTGCTTTTACCAAAATATACGGAGTATTGCCATGGCCACCCGGTGCGCCTGGTTTATATGTAGTACGCATTGCCAAATGTTTGGGCAGGCGTGCTTGAATTGGCAGCCATGTTTGCAACCGGAAGTCAACGGATAAGCGTATGCCGACTGGTTCTGGTTTGACTGCAGAAACTTGAGCCTTCTGGGCGATTAACCTCAGCCTGACCACGCTGACCAATTGCTCGACTTCTTGTGGCAATACGCCAAAGCGATCGCGCCATTCGCCGGTCAAGACCACCAGTTCACCTTCTGACTTAACATCTGCTAAGCGTTTGTATTCAATAATTCTTTGTTGCTCGTCGGCAACATACGTTTCTGGAATGAAGGCTGTGATGTTGATATCGACTTGGGTTTCGACCAGTGCGGCAGTCGTGTCGCCCTTGAGTTCAGCGACGGATTCTTCCAGAAGCTGGCAATAAAGATCGAAGCCGACAGCAATCATGTGACCATGTTGCTCTTGGCCTAAGACATTACCAACGCCGCGAATTTCCATATCGCGTAAAGCAATTTGATAGCCAGAGCCTAAATGCGTGAAATCGCGAATTGCCTTCAAACGACCTTGGGCAGTTTCGCTCAAGACTTTATTGCCGCGATAGAGACAATATGCGTAAGCTTGCAAGTCGGATCGGCCGACACGACCACGCAACTGATACATTTGCGCCAAGCCGAGCTTGTCAGCTTCATCGATAATAATTGTATTGACTGAAGGAATATCCAATCCGGATTCGATAATGGTTGTGCATACCAAAATATCGGATTGGTGAGAAAGAAATTCCAGCATCACGCCTTCCAGTGCACGCTCGTCCATTTGTCCGTGACCGATGGAAATGCGCGCTTCCGGCACCAACTCTTTCAATTCAAATGCGACGTTATCAATTGATTCTACGCGGTTATGCACAAAGTAAATTTGTCCGCCGCGTTCCAGTTCGTGCAGAATGGCGGTGCGCACAAGAGCCGGTTTGTATTCGCCGACAAAAGTTTTGATTGGGGCGCGATTGACAGGTGGCGTGTTGATCAACGACATGTCGCGGGCGCCGGAGAGTGAAAGATATAATGTACGGGGAATTGGTGTGGCGGACATGGTCAAAACATCAACCATGACTCGCAGTTGTTTGAGCTTTTCTTTGTTGGCTACACCAAAACGTTGTTCTTCGTCGATCACCACAAGTCCAAGGTCTTTAAAGGCAATATCCTTTTGCAGAAGTCTATGTGTGCCGACTACGACATCGCATTCACCAACTGCCAGACGTTGACAAACATCCTTTTGTTCGCGGGCTGTGCGGAAACGGCTGAGCAAGCCAACTCTAATTGGATATGGTGCGAAACGATTTGATAATGTATTGAAATGTTGTTGGGCCAAAATTGTGGTTGGCACCAAAATCGCCGCTTGCTTGCCTGCCATCACCGATTTGAAAATGGCGCGGATAGCAACTTCGGTTTTACCAAATCCGACGTCTCCGCAAATCAGGCGATCCATAGGTTTCGTTGATTCCATATCTTTTTTGGCATCAACAATTGCTTGCCACTGATCCGGTGTTTCATCATAGGGAAAGGCTTCTTCCATCTCGAATTGCCATGGCGTATCCGGTGCACAAGCAAAACCTTCTTGCTTGGCGCGCATGGCGTACAAATTCACCAAGTCCTCGGCAATTTGTTTGGTTGATCGCTTAACTCTGCGCTTGGTTGATTCCCACTCGGCACCACCCATGCGCGAAAGTCTCGGCGCAACACCACCAGCACCGCGATAACGGCTGAGGAGATTGATTTGATCAACTGGCACATAAAGTCTGTCGTCACCGGAATATTGAATCGTCAAATATTCACGTTCTTGCTTGTCGACCTTGACGCGCTCTGTGCCTAGGAACTGACCGATACCTTGTTTGACGTGAACCACAAAATCGCCAACTTGCAAATCGGAAAGCGACCACAAGCGTTCATATGGTTTGTCTGAAGCTGGGCGACGATAAGCAGACGGTTTGCGTTTTAAGCCAAATAATTCTGCATCGGTAATCGAAACGAGTTTTACATCTTCCAGGCGAAAGCCGGTAACGAATCCTTGCCGACAAACCCAAATTTCATTTTGGTCGTGCTTGTAAGTTGCGCCACCAGGTTCATTTTTTTGTTCAACTTCTTGAACAAGATTTGTCAGCGTGCTTTGTTCGTCCAAGCTGCCTGAATGCGCCAGTGTAATTTCGGCCGCTTCTTGTGCCAGCGGTACATATTTAGCTGGGCAATCCCATTCTTTTAGTAAGCCGATAATGCGTTGGGCTTGTTCGGTTGTGACAACCACTTTGTAGCCATGATTGCGCCATTCGCGCGCTCTTTCGACAAACTGTGGCATTTGATTGTTGAAGCGCTCAATTGCATGGCAATCAAATTGAATCGCACTTGCATCGGTACCGCCTTCTTCGTCAAAGGTTGGCATATGAGCCAGAAATGCTCTTTGCCGCTCTTTCAAATTATTCATTACTTCTTGAGCGCTGGCATGCAAGGGACGCGGCAAGGGCAAAAGCCGACCAGATGAAAGCCCTTCTTCTTGCGTAGCATCAAATTTTTCTTGTGCTGTTTCGAGCACCGAGACAATGCTTTCCCACTCGTCAATAAAAATGAGCGAGTCTTCCGGCATGTAATCACAAATGGTGGCAAATTGTGGATTGAAATAAGGCGCGTAATATTCCGCCGATTCCGGATATCCGCCCTGGCTAAGCTGCGGCAAATCGCTGTCGATAACAGAGCGTAAAGTTTCACTGGCTTCTGTCGACATTTTTGTTGCCGCATCTTCGACGATAGCTTCTATTTGTCTGGCCGCGTTTTCCGCTTCGTCAAGCACGACCCAAAAGCGTGGCGCTACAGTTACTTCGGCAATTTCTTCGCGCGAGCGCTGGCTGTCGATATTGAATATGCGAATTGATTCAATTTCATCACCAAACAATTCAATACGCACGGGCGGTCCGCAAGAGCTGAAGATATCCGTGATATCGCCGCGAATACTAAATTCACCACGCAAAGAAACAATGCTCTCGCGGCTGTAACCAAGTTTAGCTAATGTTCTGCCCAGTTCCTCCGTGTTGATCGTTTGCCCGACTTTGAGATGGAGAGTGAACTTTTCAATCGACTCTTTGTCGAGCACTCGTTGCATTAAGGCTTTAGCCGGCAAAACAATGCAAGCACGTTCGTCGGATTTATTTGCCAAATTGTTTGCCAGTTTTTGAATCACCTCCATCTGATTGGCAATTGTGTCCTGCGAATGCAAGACCTGCTCATAAGGTGAAACTTCCGAGGCAGGATAAAAATAAATTGGCGCGCGCGATAAATTGGAAAGTTCTTGATAGTAGCCGGCGGCTTGGTGATTGTCGGAAGTGACCAGGAAAAGTGGTCGTTTGACATCAGACAAAAGCATGGCCAAAATAAACGACTTTGCCGAGTCAGATAATCCGACAACGGATGTGTCGGCTTGTTGGGCACGAGCAGTCCTAGTCAACAGGCGGGCGTATTGCGCGCAATGTTGAATTCTTTGCTGGAGGGCGAGAGACAGTTGGTTGTCGTGCACGAATTAGGTTGCCTGTTTGAGCATTGATGTGACTCTTGCAAAAGAGAGATGACCTCGGACGGCCAATAAAAGCCCTCCCGATTTGCATCGAGCCCCACCCCTGTTGGTTTGTTGCCCCAGCTCAAAACTGGGGATCTATATATCCTAGCATAGTGACAGTTCATTTTGTCCTGGTACCATTGCCTTATGGTTTTTAGGCTCGGTTTTACTTGAGACGGTTGCCATGAGTACGCAAAAATTGAAGGACAATTCATCTAAATACATCTTGGGTTGGTCGGGGGTAGGCAGGTTCTGGTCGGACAGATTCCTGATTCTTTCTTGTTCGCTTAGCTTGTGCCTGCCATTGACTATGATGACGACCTTCGCGCGTGACTATGCGCCGGCTGTTGTTTTTCATTTGAATCGTGGCGATGAGTTGATGGCTCAAGGGAAATTATCTGAAGCCAGACAAGAGTTTAGTGAGGCTTGCAAAATCGACGAGCATTGCACGGAGGCAATTAACGATATTGGTTATTGCTATTTGCAGGAAGGCTCGCTGGACAACGCGGCATCTTACTTTGGTCGGGCGCTGACTCTCGAGCCTGCTTATATGCCGGCTCTGAATAACATGGGCTCGGTTGCCTACCGTCAGCACAAATATGCGGATGCGATTGCTTACTACAAGAAGGCACTTAGCCAAGCGAAAAACGAAGATCCGGAAATTCACACGAATTTGGCCAATGTCTTGCGCGATTCGGGCAAATTCGATCAAGCAATCGATCATTACCGCCAGGCAATCAAACAAAAACCTGATTATGCAAATGCGTACAACAATTTGGGTATGACTTTGTATTTGATTGGCAGATTGCCGGACGCATTGGTGGAAGTCACTAAAGCTACTAATTTGCGTGAGGATTATGCGGAAGCTTATTACAATCAAGGTTTGATTTACAAAAAAATGGGTCGCAACAAAGAAGCGATAAGAGCTTGTCAGTTGTCGCTCAAATACGAAACCAATCCTGTCTATCAAGATGATACGCGCAAACTTATTGCTCAATTGTCTGCTGCATCTCCGGAGTCTGATCATATTGCCGCAGGAATGATCTTTCTTGCCAAACAAAAGTGGTCGCAAGCTGAACAGGAATTTCGCCAAGCAGTGAATGGCGGAGCTGGGGCTGATGCAATTGCTTGGAACAATCTTGGTTTGTCGCTGGCAAAACAATCAAAGTATGAGCAAGCAATTTCTGCTTACAAAAAAGCATTGTCGCTCAAACCACAGTTTGCTCAGGCGCATTACAATCTTGGTCAATCATTGCGCGTGATTGGTGATTTGCCTTCTGCAAAGAATGCTTTTAAGGCAGCAATATCTGACAGTGCAGGTAAACATGCACTGGCTCACAATGCGTTGGGAATAGTCTTGAGACAAGAAGGTGATTTGTCTGGTGCTTTATATGAATACAATCTGGCAATTGATTTCTCGCACGATTCATTGCCAGTGGCGCACTTCAATTCGGCAATGGCATTGGAAAGTCTGAATCGATCGCGCGAAGCCGTGAATCAATACAAACTCTATCTAGCCAAAGCACCACACGGCCTGAACGTAAACGAAGCACGCCTAAGGCTGAAGCTCCTCGTCGGTAACTAGAGTTCGTTATTGTGTGTTTTGTGAGAGCAGGTCTTCTTGCGATTCTTCGAAGCATGCGCCGGTGTCGACTATTTGATCTTCTTCCGATGGTTGGGTTTGTGTTTGATCAAAAGAAATTGGACAAGCAGTTGTAAAAGTAGCGCTATCGAGTGTCACATTTCCGGCTCCAACTTGTTCGACAAAAACAACTCCGTTGAATGTACTGACCGTCGTGTTTCCATTAGTGTTTAACAAGGTGATGCCAGCGTTGACAAATACGCTGCCTTTGACATTTCCTCCAGGAAGAGTATTTACCGTCACACCTGCTGGGACATTTATTGTGGGCGGTGCTGGTCTCGTCTTCACGAGATTAGCAATAGTGCTTGTCGTGGTGCCGGCAGCAACCTCAATTCCGCCACCACCCTTTGGTCCGGAAACTGCATAAAACGTATTGCCACTTCCGAGACCGGCATCGCCACCAAGAACATCGCCTAGCGCCAAAATGCTGATGTTTCCTCCTTGTGCGGCATAAATGCTGTTGTTTCCGAGATCGATATTATTGGCAGTTGATACCAAAGAGACATCGCCACCAAACGAATCGAGCATGCTGTCGCCGGCAACTGTAAGAAGGTTAGTGGCTCTAAGCGTCAACTTGCCGGCCAGAACAACAGCCGTCTTCGGTAGCGGTGCGTCAGCGGTCAATCTTACTGTCGGATTTAGTGTACCGGCTCTCGCCATGCCGCTAAAGGTGAGGGCATTACCGGAAGTCAAAGTTATATTAGTTCCGGCAACTAGATCATTTGTCGAGTTCAATGTTAATTGGGTACCGCTATTCATGATAATCGCACCAATTTGCGAACTCATGTCGATCGCACTGCCGGTAATGCTCGACAGTGATGAAACGTTTACATCCTTTTGCGCAAATACAAACAATCCATTTCCGAGAGAAAGGGCGCCTTGGCTGGCTAATGTAAGGCCGGCTGCAGTTGCTATATCTGCATTGAATCCAACAAAGAGCATTGCTGGTGCCACCATTGTGATTTGTCCATTGGCAATTATTTGCGCATTGTTGTCGATAAAAATGTCATCGGCGGAATTTATTGAGACCGTACCTGTTGCTTGTACCTTGCGAATGCTAGAAGTACCGTCGAAGTGTGGTGCTAATGATGTTACTTTGGTGATTGCATTGCCGGTGCCAACTGCTACGTTGCCACCGAAAAATTCCAAGGCAACATTATTGAAGGAGGCATTGGCTCCGGTCGGTGTCTTGACTGTAATTGTTCCAGCCAAAGCATTTTCCGGCCCGGTACGGAAGCGAACGACGCCGGGACCGTTAAGGCTTGATCCGTTGTTCATTATCAAAGTGAGATTACCTTTGGCATTCTCGTTGATAAAATTCATGCCCTCAAAAGATGCAATTGAGCCGCCGTTGGTTATGGTAGCTGAGCTGGTATTAAATAGAAATGTCAAAGGCACTTCGTCTGGTCCGTTGATTTGACCACCAGGCATTACCGTTAGTGGTGTTGAACCTAAATTGATTTGTGCTGTTTTTGGATCTCCACCGACATCGAGATTGACGAATGACAATGATCCCCAAACCAGCATCGGGGTCTTTAGGGTCATGGCTACGGTCGCGTTGGGAGCATCATCGGCAACCAGCACATTTATTTGGAAGCTGCCTTCTTGCCCGGCAATTGCAGTTTTCAAATCGAAAGCAGTAAATTGGCCAGGCAACTCATAGGCAGGAACGTTCATAAGATTTGTGCCACCACCAATTTTTTGATCGGAAACCGCACCTACACCTGTTAAACCGATGGTCTGTGCGCCAATGTCAGAGTCGCGAGAAACTTGGAATAGCGCGAGTGCTTGTCCGACAGTGACAAGTTGGCGTCCTTGTAAGGGATCATTGTTTTTCGCTGCGAATATTGTCAGGTCGTTGCCGTCCTGATCAATCGTGCGACTTGCATGCAAGGCGCTGACAAATATTGTGCCCTCTGTCTCGATATCATTGTAAACAATGCTTGGATCAATTCTATCTGGCCCAGCAACAATTGCACCTGCAGTACCATTAGCGCTGGCATTTCCGACTTGGAACATAGCACCAGGTAAAGCGACAATCTTTTGAGTTGCTAAAGCGGGAGTGAAATCTGATGTAAATGGTTGAGTGCCAAATGTTTCGATGTGGACAGAACCACTGGCAACGCCATTGTTTCCACCGGTCGTGATGATACTGCCGGATTTGTTACCCCGTACTTGCAGAGCGCCGGTTCTAAAGTCAACGTCGCCACCAGCGCCAGCTGTCTTTGTTGTAGGACTGGCAGTAGCGCCACCACGTGCATCGACAATGCCGCTAATATCAATTCCACCAATGCGATCAGCAATTGGTGTAGTACCAAAATCATTTTCGCTGGTTTCAATCGTTACGTTGCCTGCATCTCCACCGTTGCCGGCGAAGAAAGTCTTGCCTTTGGCGTAACCACCGCGCGTAATAATATCGCCCATTATCTGGACATGTTCGAAGCTGTTTCCGCCAATGTTTACATCACCGCCATTGCCGGCATCGCCAAAGCCCCAATCTGAGGCACTGGTATTGATGGTACCGCGAAGCATCCATCTATTAGCAAGTCTCCTATTAGGGCTGGTGCCGGCAGTGAAAATCGTGACATCTCCACCATTGCGGCCGGAAGTATTGATACCACCAACGTTGCCTGAACCATTCAAAGTAATTATTACGATACCGCCGTTACCGCCGCCAATACCATGCGTATCCAATACTCCATTGACAAACAAGGATGAAGGACCGGTAGTAGGACCGCCCATGCCAAAAATACTAATTGATCCGGCTTGGGCATCAGCTGCTGTAAGAATGCCACCATAAACATCTATTGGTCCATTAGACTGTAATAAGACGTCTCCTCCGTCCGAGGGAATAGTTTGGTTCAAACTTTGAGAAGTATTGATTTTAAGGGTGCCGATGCCTCTGGGAGCAGTAATGGATAGATCGCCGCCATTTTGATTTGCGGACAAGATAGCATTTCTCAGAGTTACGGTAGTGCCAGCGTTAAAGATAGCGCCCCCGGCATTTCCGCCTGGTGAGCTAGTGTTCACGTCTCCCTGTATCCATACACCGCCGCCTCCGCCATCCACGGAAACATTGCCACCACCACCAAAACCTTGGGCTGTCAGTCCACCCATGGTCACATTTTCTCCGGTGAAGGCGATCGCGCCGGCAATTGCATTGACTGTATTGCCGATTGAACTAGTATTTACCTTTGTGGTGTTGGTAAACAGCCTTACGCCCGCAGGTACGTTATTGAATACAGCCTTTAACCTTGTTCCGTAATCGGCAAGACCGGCAGTGCCACCAACAATCGGTCCGTCGGTGCTATCCAAAGTCACGCTACCACTACCGGCACCGCCGCTTGTCACAATCGTTCCTGGTGCGAAATACAGTCCGTTGGTTCCAGTTATTGACACATCACCGCCTGTCGATGTTGCTGTTTTGCCGCCAGAGGTATTGATGTTGCCGTTCAAAGAAATGGTGTCATCTGAAGTAGCAATAAAACCGCCGCCAGCGATTTTCCCGTTCAGGTTAACTACACCGTCGACATTTATGGGCGCATCTCCCGTACTAAGCGTGCTGATGCCACCAGTACCATTTGTGCCGGTTGATTTTATGAAGCCCGACCCGGCTAATGCTTTTTCTAATGCAGATGTTTGCTTGGCTGTCGTGCCGACTGTGATAGGAGTATTCGATGTTGCGCCGGGAGTAATAGTGCCGGAAGTGAGCGCGCCGCCAGTGAAGGTTGCTGAGTTTGCATTGGCGATTGCTCCTCGAAGCCCGACTGCTCCGCCATTATTGGCGCCACTAGCATCGGCTGATAGAACTATGAGGCTCGATGTGCCGTTTGCCATAATGTCTATAGCACCACCATTGCCGCCTGCTGCAGTTGTCTTAATTGCGCCGACAGAAAGATGTCCGGTACCGGCATCATCCATCATTGCCACCAAAGTGACATTACCGCCATTGTTTGTGGCTACTTTTGATGTGGAGCTCGTGTCAATGTTGACGCCATCCATAAGAATGCTGCCGCCAGTTGATGACACGCCCGTAACAGTAAAAGGACCACTTACGGGGCCTACTTGTCCGCCCGTGGCAGGAGTGAAAGCGACGCCGGCCATTATATATAAATCACCACCGGATCCGGTTGCGTTTGAAAGATCGATTTTGGTTGCATTTCCTTCCAGCCGCACATCTCCGGATGCGAGAATTGCCAGAGGCATTCCGGAAAACACAGGTGAAGTTGTGAGAATAACATTGCCGTTGCTGTTGGCAAAAATCGGATCGCCTGTCAGATTTAATGTACCCAATCTCAGATCGCCATTTTGGGTAACCATGTTGGCAAGTCCAGCATTGACGTTAACTACGCCTGAGACCATGTCGGGATGGAAACTGGCCAGACCATCACCACCATAAAAATCTACACTGTTCGCTACAAAAGATCCGCCAAATGCAGAAGTGAGATTCTTCGCTTCGAACGATGCATCGCGGAAAATAATTGATCCTGCTTGTGCTTGCACAAGTCCGCCTGTATTGTTAAGAGTTAGGTCCGTTGTATTGCCTGTGTTGAAGGTGACGTTGCCGGACATGGCGCTGATCAAGCCACTGTTAGTAATTTGACCGGAACCAGCGAAGATTTCCAAATTGCCTGACGCAGAAATAGTGCCACCATTGAGCACATCGCCAAGCGCATGCAAAGAAAGATCAACAGGTGCCGTGGATGCTTCGGGTAGGCTCATCAGGTTTTGCGGCACAACTGTGGAAATAGTTCCGTTCTCGCCCACTTGCAGATCGCCTGCCGAAATCGCAAACGGTTTGGCACCGCGACCACCGAGTCCAACTAAAAGTCCGTCCACAGAAACCACGCCACCGACGGTAAATGGTTTGTGACTGACTTGACCAATTGCTGTCACTCCTTCCGGAACAACCAGGCTGGCGATAGGTGCTGCCATCAAATTTGCTAGCGAGAATCTTCCGCCGGTTGCTTGTCCCGCATCACTGAGTTCGAGATGTTGAGTGCCATGTGCTGCCATGTCCATCAAGGCTGCATATTCTGCTGGCGTGACGAGATCACCAATGCCGTAAGATTTTGTCGCTGCTCCCAAATTGAGAGTGGCCCCAAGACCATTGGCAAAGGCTTGCGCCCCTAAAGTCATTGTTGCCTGCGTGCTTGATAAATCCAGAGCAAGGGCAGCGGACGTGACCGGACTATCTGCTTGCCTGCGCGCTTGAAAGCCGCCCACTTGCGTAGGCTCTTGGTTAGATTCGCCTCGTTCCCATGCCAGAGAAGGCAGAAGGGCTTGAGTGTTTACAAAACTGACCAACAAAATACAGCAAAGCCAACGGCTAATACCGACGCTACGCACGCGCATAGTATGACCCCCCAGAGGACTTATACAAAGCCTACCAACCCAATTTGACCCATAACTATTATCGATCTTGACGACTTATAAAACTAGGCATTGTTACCGAGGGGTATTGTTAAGTAAATATCATAAGTTCTGGTGATATATCGAGGGGGCAAAAGGCGAATTTAATTAGCCATAGAGCGTGTTAGAATTGTTCACTTGAAATCCACCGCATGAAGTCTCGTGCACAGACCGGATTTACTTTTGTGACATGAGAGATTCCAGGACATTTGCCCGTGAATGAAGTAGAAACATATTGCAATTTCGCGCAAGCGAAAACAGCCACTCCAGTGGTTGCCGGCAAAACGCGCGTCGCTGTGATGATGTCTGGCGGAGTGGATAGTTCGGCTACGGCGCTGTTGATGCAACAAGCTGGCTATGACGTTGTTGGTGTAACCGGTTGGTTAATTAAGTCTGGCAGTCGTTGCTGTGATACCGGCATGATTGATGCGGCGCGAGTTTGCGAGCAATTGGGCATTGAACATCATGCGGTGGATTTGCGTGAACTTTTCAAATTGGAAATCATGGATGAGTTTCCCAAATCCTATGCTGAAGCCAAAACACCACTGCCATGTAGTGTTTGCAATACTGTAATCAAATGGGGCGCGCTCTACAATTACAGCAAAAAACTATTGGGAGCAGAATTCATCGCCTCGGGCCACTACGCTCGTGTCGTGAATACCGAATCGGGACCACGTCTTGCCCGTGCCAAAGATCAAACCAAAGATCAATCATATGTACTTTGGGGTTTAACTTCTGAGCAATTGGCGTCAACCTTGCTGCCGCTTGGTGAATATACAAAGGATGAGATTCGCCAAATCGCTAATCGCGCCGATTTAGCATCGGCAAATCGTCCGGATAGCCAAGATTTGTGTTTCATTCCGATTGGCACCACGACGCAAGAATATTTGGCGCAATTTCTGCCGGAAAAGCCGGGCGCAATTATTCATTGCCAAACTGGCGAAAAACTCGCGGAGCACAAGGGCACACACAATTTCACCATTGGTCAAAGACGCGGAATCGGAATTGCTTATCCGGAACCGCTATATGTAGTTGACCTCGACCCTGAAACCAGCACGGTCAAAGTCGGACCAAAAGAATGTTTGTTCTCCAGTGAGTTAACGGCATCGCAAACCAATTGGATTTTGGCGGCACCGCCGACCGAGGCGTTTAAGGCTCGAGCCAAGATTCGTTACAACAGCCCCACGTGCGAGGCGGAGGTCATTCCGCTTGAGGGCGGAAAAGTAAAGGTTGTTTTTGATGAGCCACAAGCCTCGATAACATCCGGTCAGGTCTTGGGTATATATGACTTGACTGATACCTATTTATTGGGTGGCGGCTGGATAGATTAGGCATTGGTGTCTCACGATTTGGTCGATTCAGATTGGTCGTGTGAGATTAATCGCGGCGCCAGCGTGGAATGAAGTTGATAATGCTCGTAATACAAGTCTGGCGAGCAAAACAACATGCCGCTATAATCGAAATGAGAACTTGGCGGTGGGTTGGTGTCCGGATTGAGTTTGGCGGGAGAGCCAATGGCAACTAGGCCGATTGTCAATATTAGTCTTTTTGCCATGGCGACCACTGTGTTGCTTTTCTTTGCTGGTGTGGCCGACTTTAGTGAAGTTGGTCAAGCAAACGCGAAGATGAGTGGTTATGTCAGCAAGCGTACGGGGCGTTCAAGCGGCACAAGCGCGAGAAGCCGAGGACGCAGCACGCGCTCGTCGTCGCGCCACCGCGGGCGATATCATTCTACATCGCGCCGCAGACGGCATACTGTTGTGCGTCGAGTGCGCTATGCCTATCCTGTGAACTTTTTCCTTTGGAAAGGACCAGCATTTGATCAAAATATGCTGGCAAATGATTTAGCGCAGAAAGTGAAATACAACTTTCTTGCCGGCAATGCAGATGGATACCTGGCGGATACTTTAGTTCGCGCTGGTGTTTTTTCGTACTATCCGTTGCGTGGTGGCATATTCTGGCGCCGCGAACCAGTTAAATATGTGGTTGTACATTCAACGGAAACTGGCAATATCATGGATGGCAAACGAGTAATCGACAGTTGGGGTGGTGGTGGCAGACGACATGCCGGCGCACACTTTGTTGTTGATCGCGACGGAAGAATTTACCAGGCAGTCGATCCGGATTTGGGCGCTGTGCACGTAAATATTTTTAAAACGTTGCCGGGAATTAACAACGACAATTCCGTGGGCATCGAAATGGTGCATACGCATAGCCAGACCTATACAACTGAGCAACGTGCATCGGTAATTCGACTGGTGTCATTCTTGCAAGATCATTTCCAAGTTGCCGATGAAAACGTAATTACACATCGTTATGCTCAGCAAGGCGATCATACTGATCCGGTAAATTTTGATTGGGAAGGATTTTTGGCCACGAAAGCGGAATTTCGCAAGCAGGCTCTGGCAATTAAAATGACTGAACTGGCCGAAGAAGCAAAAACTTGGTGGTCAACTGATGAACCAAGGACGACAGTATTTCTTCAACCGAATGGTCCTTTGCCATTGCCGACAGACAAGCCACAAAGTGTAAATATCAAGCCAAGCAAGTCTTATGTCGAGAAGAAAAGCAACATGGTGCAAGAGCCGGCATTGCGTGGACCAATAGAAATGGATCCGGAAGATGCTTCACTGTTGAATAGTCCGAAGACGAATGGTCCATCTTTATCTGGTGTGCGCTAGAAATGATCAAAAAGATTTTCTCGGGTGGGCAAACAGGTGTGGATAGAGCCGCACTTGATGTCGCCTATGAAGTTGGCCTTGAAATTGGTGGCTGGTGTCCAAAAGGACGCCTGGCAGAAGACGGCCCAATTCCCGATCGATACGCACTTTGCGAAACTCCAACACCTGAATATGCTGAACGCACGGAATGCAATGTGCGCGATTCCGATGCCACGCTGATTGTTGATCACGGATTTCTTACCGGCGGCACCGCTTTGACTAGAGATCTGGCTATTGCTATGGCAAGACCTTTCCATGTTGTCGATCTCGCTTACGATCGCAAAGTACCAGTTGTCCTCGACTGGTTGAAGACACACAGAGTCTCAACCCTAAATATCGCCGGCCCTCGCGAAACAAAATCTCCGGGTATTTATGAAGAAACGAAGGAGTTCTTGTCGCAACTACTAAAGTCTGCGAGCAGCTCGTAATTGGCTGTCATCCTGAGCAAAGCGAAGGACCCCTCATGTGTTCACGTAGAACCTTGTCAAAATATGAGAGGTCCTTCGTCGCTAACGCTCCTCAGGATGACAGTGAAGATGTGAGTGGGAAATCTTGCAGGACTTCGTATTCGTCGGCGCCTTTGCCTAGGTGGCTTTCGATCAAAGAGATGTTTTTGATTTCGTGAATTAGGGGCAATTGTTTTTCGATTGCCAACCAATCGGGAATCGTCAAAGTATTCTTATCAGAGAAATTTTGCTCGAGGCGAATCAGAGTCAGGTGGGGACGGAATTGTGGATGGCGTGATTCTTGTTTGGTTGATTGGGTCATAAATTGGCTAAGTGACTTGTTGATTTGCAATGCTAAATTTGCAACCGCATCTTCCATTTGGCTTGTTGTCAGGACAAGCACGCGGGCTTTTTTGGCGTTTGGCCAAAATTCGATTTGATCAAACTTTACTTGCAAGGCGCTTTGGGCAGATAGAATCGGAGAAAGTTCGGCAATCACATTTGGTATTTCTGTCTTAGCCACACTGCCTAAAAATAACCAGGTGAGATGCAATTTCTCCGCCCGGACAAAGCGCAACTTCCGCTGCCAAGCATGATGAAGCCTGCTTTTGCAGTCTGCTAACTTGCCGATTTCTGTCTTGTGCGCGGGGGAAAGAAAAGTGCCGACAAATAATCTGCTTTGCACTTTCTATGCTTCCACGGCCTGACGATCATCGGCGGTGGTATCACTTGTAGATCCACCAAGCGAATAGAATGAACGATCTTGCTCAATCATTTTATAGAGCAAGCCGCAAATTTGGCGCGGTGTGCCCTTGTAAATTTCTTCTAGTTTGTCTACCACATTTTTTATGCCAAGCTTGTCGGCATACTTTAGTGGACCGCCGCGAAATGCGGGAAATCCGGTGCCCAGTACCATCGCCATATCAATTTCGCGTGGACGAAGAACAATTTTTTCTTCCAGGCACCAGGCTGCTTCATCAATCATTGGCAGGACCAGGTGGTCCATAATTCTAGCGGCTGTTTCGGGATCAACTTTCTCATCACAGATGACTGTATTTGGAGATAAAGGCTGAGTGAATCCCAGACATTTTCCGGCAGGATCCCAACTGTAAATTCCTCTGCCAGTTTTCTTGCCGACCATGCCATGTGCTTCTACTGATAGCAGAAGCGGTGGAATAGCCATGCGCTCGCCGCAACCCTTGTGCACTTCGCGCGCCACGGTGAAAGCCAGATCCATACCAATTTCATCAAGCAATTCCATTGGACCCATAGGCATGCCAAAAGCAACGGCTGCTTCATCCAGCCAATTGAGAGGCACCGGCTCGCCCATCAAACGCGCAGATGCTCCGAGATAAGCATAAAGAATGCGATTGACCAAAAATCCTGGACCATCTTTGACCAAAACCGGTGTCTTGTTTAGACGACAGACAAATTCACTCGCTTTGGCCAAGAAATCACGATCTGTTTCCGGATGGGAAACAATTTCGACAAGCGGCATTTTCTCAACAGGATGGAAAAAGTGCATGCCCAGAGATCTTTCCGGTCCATGAATTGGTCTGGATATTTCTGCCAGTGAAAGTGAGGAGGTGTTTGAAGTCAACAGACAATCCGGGCGAACAATTTGTGATAACTTCTCAAATATCTCTTGTTTGACTTTGAGATTTTCTGAGGCTGTTTCGATAATGATGTCTGCATCAACAAGCAGATTGCTGTCCAAAACCGGATGCACAAGAGCAATGTACTCTTCTGCCCTGTCTTTCATCGTCAAATGCAAGATACCGCTAATCTTGCTCATACTCTCTCTTAGTCGTTGTTCGTCACGGCCTTGGATAATTACTTTGTATCCCCGCGCAGCAATTAAACAAGCGAGTCTTACTCCCATCATGCCACCACCAACGATACCAACGGTGGAAATGGTTTCGTGTTTTTTGGCGTAGGAAGTTGCTGATTGTCTAGCAAATTCTTGAGCAAAAAATATTGCACTGACGTTATGTGCTACGTCGGAGAGTGCCAATTGTCCAAAGACATCGGCTTCCATTTTAAGACCTTTGTCTATACCGTTTGCCAATCCGTGCGCGATTACCGAGAGTGCAGCTTGCGGTGCCGGGTAATTGCCCTTTGTTTTAATGCGCACTGAGCGTTCCATCATCTTCAAAAGCGATTGCTGTTTGGCTGGTTCCAAATCCGTAACTGGACCATCGGTTTTGTCTACCAGCTCTTTCAGTAAAGATGGCGGTGCATCAAGCATCTCAATTGCCAGTTTTTCTGCTTCTGCGAGCAAATTATCCGGGCTGACAATTGCATCAACAAGACCAATTGCTTTGGCGCGTTCGGCATCGAGAACGGCAGAACCAATAATAACTTCCAGGGCTGCCCTCAGGCCAATCAAGCGCATAAGCCTTTGTGTGCCGCCCCATCCGGGAATTAAGCCAAGCATTACTTCTGGTAAGGCAAAGGCTGTGGTGGCGTCGGCAGTGGCGATGCGTTTGTGGGCGCAAAGAATAAATTCTAGTCCGCCGCCAAGGCAAGGACCGTTAATAGCTGCCACAGTCGGTATAGGCAATTGCCTAAGCAAATCAAAAATCAATTGTCCGTAGGAAGACATTTCGGCGGCGGAAGCTGGATCATGTAGGCGTTTGATTTCATGCAAGTCAGCGCCGGAGCAAAACGAATCGGCTTTGCCCGAGGTAACGATCAATGCATCAATTTCTGTATCGTTCATTACATGATCTAAGACTCGTTCCAGTTCGTACATCGCCTTGGTCGTCAAAACATTGAGGCGCGATCCACTGTCGAGCATTAGCGTTGCAATTGTTTTGCCAGAGGCCGTTTTCTTCTTGGTGAGAAGGACTAATTTTTTTGTTGCCACCATTTTGTAAAACCCAAATCTTGTAAAACCTAAGTTAGGATCGGCGAGTGGAAATGCCTTTGAAAACCAGGGCGGTTCCTAAAGCTAACGGTAAGAACATGATTACCAGTCCAAGCAAAGAAGTGGGCGGAAAGCTCATGACGAGCTGCGAGAGCACGGCAAAAAATATTAAGGCACAACTAGCGGCGGTGATAACCCAGCCGACTTTCATCTTGTGGTTGTAAAAGACAAGTCCTAATCCCACTAAGAGCGGAATAATAGTTAAGCCAAAACCTTGATGACCAAGACCAAGCAGGGCAAGCAAGCTTGTGCCGACTGTGACATGGTTGAAAACCAGGAAAACACCGGTGAGCAAAAGTCCCAGACCAATCAAAAGCATGAGATCGGCGGACAAACCCTGCTCGTCCACTCTTAACTCGGTCTTACCGGAAACTTTGGAAACTGGCTGTGGCTCTTCGACAATGCGAGCCTCGATTTCTGCCAATTTGCGTTGAATTTCGTCTTCCGGTTTGTTCATGACATCCTCGTATCAATCTCTAAGGTGTTAATTTAGCAAGAAGCTTTGTCGGGAGCAAATGCTTGACGTTCCTTGAACTTCTGGGCAATGGGCATGCGCCAGCCAAATCCGAACGACTGCGAGCTGACTTTTAGTCCTGGTGCGGCTTGGTAGCGCTTGTACTCGTTGTGGTCAATGCGGTTGATTACGTCTGCAACCACTTCACGTTTGTAGCCCATGCGAATGATAGCTTCGACGCTTTTGCGCTGCTCGACATATGCAAACAATATGCCGTCTAGTATCACATATGGTGGCAGAGTGTCTTGGTCCAACTGATTTGGTCTGAGTTCTGCCGATGGTGGCTTTTCAATTGTCGATATGGGAATAATCGTTTTATTGGCATGCTCATTTATATAATTGGCCAAGTCGTAAACCATCATTTTGGGTACATCGGAAATTACTGCCAATCCGCCGCACATGTCGCCATAAAGCGTGCAATATCCGACCGCCAATTCCGATTTGTTTCCGGTGGTCAAAACCAGATGACCGAACTTGTTGGAAATAGCCATCAATATATTTCCGCGAATCCGGGCTTGGATATTTTCTTCGGCAACATTCGTTGGTTGATCGGCAAATGTCGGTTTGAGAATTTCGCCGTAAGCTTTCATCGCCGGTTCAATGGGAACTAGTTTGAATTCGATTTCCAAGTTTTCTGCCAAGCGGCGCGAATCGTCGACGCTGTGATTGGACGAATATGGTGATGGCATTGCCACACCCAAAACATTTTCTGCGCCAACTGCTTGGACGGCAATGGCGCAAGTTACTGCCGAATCAATACCTCCTGATAAGCCAACCACAGCCTTTTTAAATCCGCACTTGCGCATGTAATCGCGCGTGCCCAAAACTAAGGCTTGGTGAATGTTGATTGTGGTATCTTCCGGTGAAGGTCTAATTTCTTGTACCGCTTGTTCAAGCCCAGTGGAATTCAATTCCACAACCAGCAAATCTTCCTCGAAGGCTTTGGCTTGGGCAATTAATTGTCCGGTGCCGTCGACAACAATTGAACGGCCATCAAAAATTAGTTCGTCATTGCCGCCAACTTGATTGACATAGATAACCGGAATGCCGAAACGTGTGGCTTGCCCGCGCACTAATTCGTGGCGCAGGTGTTGTTTGCCGGCAGTAAATGGTGAAGCAGAAATGTTGATCAAAAGATTGCAACCGCCAACGGCAATCTTTTCAATTGGATCAATGTCGTAACGTGCCTTTTGAAAAAGTTCCTTGAAATTCCAAATGTCTTCGCAAATGGAAAGTCCAATATGCCAATTCTCCAAATGCGCTTGCGCATATTCCTTAGCCGGTTCGAAATATCGATCTTCATCAAAAACGTCATACGTCGGCAGAAGTGTTTTGTACTGCACGGACTTTACTTGTCCGCCTTCGATAAAAGCACAAGCATTGAAAGCTCGGCTGCCCGGACCTTCATTTATGTCGGCAAAGCCGACCAAGCAAGCAATGTCTTTCAGCTCGGCGCAAATTCTTTCCAAGCCGGCGCGATTGGCTTTGAGAAAAGATTCTTTGAGCAAAAGATCTTGCGGTGGATAACCACAGACAGCCAGCTCGGAAAAAATCACGAGTGCTGCGCCACGTTTTTTTGCTTCGTTGCCGTACTCAATTATTTTTCTGACATTGCCGTCGATATCCCCGACGGTAGGATTTATTTGCGCAAGGGCAATTTTCATTTTTGCTTCTCGAGGCTGACAGGGAAATTATCGCACTTTGTTAGCTTAATGGTTGTCAATAAAGGCGCACGAGCTGTTGTCATTGGATATAATGGTCATATCCTGATGGCGGTTTTTTGCCAAGTCGCTAGCGCAAGACCGATGCCGGAAGGATTTTTTGATCGGATGGCGGCTAGGAAGCAAGGTAACAATGGGGACGGCTACTAAGAAGAAAGCTACCAAAGCATTGGCAGCCGGTGCACTCTCCGTTGCACTCGGATTTTCTGCTTGTTTGCCAGCGTTAGCCGGCAACGCCACCACTTGGAAGCAATCAATCATCAACAAAGGTAAAGCCTTGTTTGAGCCACGTCCAAAACAATATGGACCGGGCTCCGGTATTGCGGATGGCCCTGGTGTTTGGATGAACATTTGGAACTATCCCAAGGTAGAAACACCTGGCGAAGTCGAGTCTTATGTTAAGACTTTAGTGCAATACAAAATTCGCAACGTATTTGTGCAAACTTCTCGCTCGAACACCGATGCAATTGTTAATCGCGCAGGCCTCTCCGCCTTGATTGACACATGTCATCGCAATCACATTCGCGTGATTGCTTGGTCCTTTGCTGAGCTGGTTAATCCCGAGCAGGACGCAGACAAATTAATTGCCGCCGGACTTTTTGAGTCGACAACCGGGCAGAAAGTTGATGCTGTGGCAGGCGACCTGGAAGGCAATCTCAAGCCAACAAAAATTGAAGCTTATGCGGCGCGTTTGCGCGCAAAACTCGGGGCAAAATACCCGCTGATTGCTGTGGTTTACAGTCCGCTTAATCGCTCGCAACAAGCCTTGATTACACCATGGAAAGTGATAGCCAATAATTTTGACGTGATTGCGCCAATGACATATTGGGCAGGCAAACACCACAAATTCTCCGATGCCTATAACTACACATACACGACCGTGCAAAAAATTCGCGAACTTTGCGGCAAGCCGGACCTGGAAATTCACGTGGTCGGTGACGGCATGGGCTCAAGCATTGCCGAGCTGGAACAGTTCTTGAAAGGCTGCCAGGCCGTTGAAGCCACGAGCGCCAGCCTTTATCCCAACTGTAAAGCAACCACGAATCAATTGGCTTGCATGTCGCACTATCACGATCATCTTCCAGTTAATGCCCGTTTCCGTTTAGAGGCCTATCGCCAGTTTAAACAAAAAGGGTCGCTGGCTGACACGCGCGATCCCAGCCAATCTATAACGCGGGGCAAGTTTTACAAACTTATGGCCGATGAGCTCTTAGTGCCGTCATTAATCAAGCCCAAATCTCAATTGGAAATTGAGGCTAAGCCAGTCACCGAATTCGAAGCTATGCAAATGCTGATTAATGCCGGACTGATTTCCGCGCCTGCCCAAACAAATTCTTCCGCGGATCTTTTGAGCCTGCCTGTATATCCAAAAGAAGCATTAAGCATTATTGCTGGAATTTTGGAAAACCAAATCACCAATCGTGCCGACGGCAAGTTGCTAGCCGGCGGGCACAAATTGACGAGCCAGACGAAGCGCCGGGCGCCAACGCACTGGTTTATTCAGCCTGCTTATGCCGAATCGAAAGCCGAGACCAAGGGTCAATCTCACCCGATGAATTACCTCGACGCAGCCCAAATGGTGCTTGAGGCACGTGCTGGTCTGAAATAAATTGTCAGACTGGTAATAAAGGGGTTGGATCGCCTTTTTTAGGGTAAATTGAGAATAGACAGATAAATATATAAGCGAAAGCAGTGAGAGGAGTGAGATTAAATCTAGGGCCCAACTAACTTTCCAGGTGCTATTGTATTGGCACTGAAAAAATTGATATAAATGACGCCCGCCCGAGGGCGGTGCCAAAAATCCAGTAATGTCCGCAGGACAGATTGGAAGAGTCCGTGAATAACTTTATGACCCGCTATATTTTCCCGAACCCTGGTCTTAATTGGTCAGAGTGGTTTGTGCCACGCCGCAGGAGGTAGACCATGCATGTTGTCGTTACAGGACGTAATATCGAACTTACACCAGCGCTCAAGGATTACTTGTTGGATAAGCTCCAGAGAGCGCAAAAGCACTTTGATCATCCGCTCGATGTGCAGGCGCTTTTGAGTGTGGCTAAAAATCCGTCCATTGCTCTTAATCAAACGGCAGAAGTAACCATCAAGGTCAATGGCTCGATCATTCGAGGTGAAGAATCAACGGAAAATATGTACGCGTCCATCGATTTGGTGGCAAATAAAATTGAACGCCAGTTGCGCAAGTTTAAGACACGCTACTATCACAAGTCAGCCAAACTGAGAGAGCGCGAAAAGGGAGTTTTCCGTGGTGAGGCAGTCGATGTTTCGGCCGAGCTGGATACGGATGAAGAGGTGAGAAGAGAACTGACGTTTGAGGAGATTCGGCCAAAAATCGTGCGTTCCAAAAAGTTTCCTCTTAAGCCAATGCTGCCGGAAGAAGCCTGTAGCCAGATGGATCTTCTGGGACATGACTTTTTCATGTTCATCAATTCGGAAACAAATCACGTTAATACCGTGTATCACCGCCGCGACAAGAATTACGGCTTAATCGAACCGGAAGCTTAAGTTGATTTGCCGGTAAACGCTAGGATTTTGATCGTCTGGTCACGAATTCTTGAAATTCTAGAAATTCTCGGGTTTATCCTGGTCCAACTTACGATTTGTTATGTCAAGATGCCGGTGAGCAATTTCCCGATTGAATTATGGGAACATTCGGCAAAAATTTGTCATCTTTTCCAATAGGATAGTTAGAATCAATGGTGTAGATTTGAGTAGGTGATTTTTGGTTGGGTCTCGGGAGAAGATAAAAGGAAGGATTAGGCAAAGTGGTTAAGGGCAAGAAATTATCTCTAGCAGGTAGTTGGGCTAGCCAAATTTTGCCAATTGCTTTGAGCGTAAATTTGGCACCGGTGAATTATTTGCCGTGGGTTGTGCCGGGTTTAATGGCTGCCACTTTTACTTTTTCTGCCTCGATGATGCCGGCTTTGGCTGCTTCCTCGCAAGAAATTGCTCTGAATAATGAAGGGGTTAAAGCATTGCAAGCTGAAAATTATCAACTTGCAATTCAGAAATTTCGCGAAGCCTTGAAAATTGATCCAAAGCATCCTTATGGACTGGCCAAAGAGAATTTGGCGATTGCTTATAACAACTATGGCTTGAAGTTGCAAGACAATCCCAAGGAAGCAATTAAGCAATTTCATCAAGCTTTGATTCTTAATCCGACAAATCCGACAACGCTGGCCAACTTGGATGCGATCATCAGCATCATGAACAAGAACCCGCGGGCTTTCAAAGATCGCGTTGAGCTTGGCGATCAGTCACGCTTATCCGGGGACTTAGTTGGTGCGGCCATTGAATATGGCGAAGCCTTGAAACTGAAAGACGATGCAAAAATCCACTTTAAACTGGGTGAAGTATATCGTGTACTAAATGACAACGACAAGGCGATTCAAGCCTATCAGGCAGCGGCACGTTCTGGTGATAGTGGCGAAATTGAAGTTGGTCTTGGTCAAACTTATCAAGCAAAGGGCGATTTGCCCGCGGCACTGGCGGCCTTTGACCGGGCGCTGGCGTTGAAACCAGACGATTCGGATGTATTGGACGCGCTGGTCACTGGCTGGGAAGAAGCCTTGAAGGCCGATCCGGTTGCGCCACAAAACCATATTGGTTTAGGTAAGGCTTTGCAATATCGTGGTGATTATGATCAAGCAGCCGCCGAATACAAGCAAGCCTTGATGTTTGATCGCGGCAACCAAATGGCTAAGCAGCTGCTGGACGGAATTGGTGAAGCTAAAAAAGGTGCAGCATTTAAAAAACATGCTGACGCTGGTGTGGATTTGCAGACCCGCAAATTGTATGACGCGGCTTTAGAAGAGTACAAGCGAGCCTTGGATTTGAATCCGCGTTCGGTGGAAGTGTTAGTTGATATTGGTACTGTTTATCAAGCAAAAGAAGATTTCGATGGTGCGGTACAGTTTTATAACAAGGCTTTAGCAATTGAGCCAAGTAATGCACTGGCTCAACAGGGCATCAAAGCGGCATCTGAATCGAAAGCACACAAGGCAATTGAAAATGCTGTGGCCGAAGCAATGGATTTGTTCAAGCTTGGTAAGTATGACGAAGCAATTGCCAAATACCAATTCATTTTGCAGGCTCATCCAAAAGATGCCGTGACGCACTTCAATCTTGGTGCTACTTATCAGGCTAAGAAGGATATCGATCAGGCGATTACGGAATACAAGCAAGCGACTTTCTTCGATCCGAAAAGCGAAGAGTACAAGCGTGCCTTGGAAGTGGCGCTTGATGCAAAGGCTCAACCTTTAATTGACGCTGGTGTGAAGAAGCACGAACAAAAGGATTACACAGCGGCAATTGATTATTATCAACAGGCGCTCGCGATTCGTCCAAAAAACGCCAGCCTTTGGTTCAACTTGGCTGGTGCTTTGTACCAGCGCGAAGATTACGTCAAGGCACAAGATGCTTATGAAAGGGCGATGGAAATTGATCCCAAAGGTCAAGCTGACGATCGCTATTTGGTGGCAGTGATTGACGAACACTTCGGCCGCGGTCAACAAGCTTTGACTCAGTATATGAAGTACATCGCGGAGAATTCGCAAGGTAAATACGCGCAAGCCGCCCGTGAACGCATCAAGGCTTTGCAAATCAATATTGCCGACACGCTTAAGATCAAGTCTGAAAAAGAAATGGCAATGGACAAGGACGCGATTGATTCATATCAAAAAGCGCTTGAGCTGCAGAAAAACAAACAGTGGGATGAAGCACTGGCTTTGTACAAGAGAGCGATGCAGATCCATACAAAAGATGCCGACATTCCATTTGCCATTGGTACATTGTTCCAGCAAAAGGGCGATATCGATTTAGCTCTCAACTGGTATCAGAAAGCCATTGATCTTGATCCGAAAAACAAAACCTATCAGTTGGCGCAACAACAAAGTTTTGAATTAAAGGCTGCTCCCTTAATTGAACAAGCGGTGCAAAAACAGCAAGCCGGTGAGATTCCGCAAGCTATTGATCTTTACCAAAAGGCTTTGTCTGTGCTGCCAAATCGTGCCATGATTTGGCGCAATCTTGGTACGGCTTATCAGCATGGTGATGATTTTGGCAATGCACGTGCTGCATATCAGAAGGCTTGGGATCTCGATCCAAAAGCAGAACAAGCCAACTTGTATTTTATGGCAGCGATTGACGAACATTATGGTCAAGGCGCAAAGGCCTTAGAAGAGTACAGGAAATATTTGAGCCTCTTGCCGGCCGGTGAATTGGCGGGACAAGCGAAAGAACGAGTTTCTGCACTTACTGCCAACATCAATGACACCAAGAAATTATTGACGCGCGGTGAAGCCAGCAAAATTAAAGAATCAAGCGATGCTTTCGAGCAAGCGGTCAAGTTGCAAGGATCTGGTCAGTACGATGCGGCTATTCCTTTATATAAGAAAGCCATTGAAGGCATGCCGACAGAATCGTCATTCCCTTACTCACTGGGAACGGCATATCAGGCAAAGAACGATCTTGATTCGGCAATTGAATGGTACAAGAAGGCACTGCAACTCGATCCGAAAAACAAAGATTATCACAAGGTTTTGACCACTGCTTATGAATTGAAGGCTGGACCAATTATTGATCAAGCCATCGCTAAACATGGAGCAGGCGATCTGGCTGGTGCCGTGGCTCTTTATCGGCAAGGTCTGGAGGTAATGCCAGAAAATGCGCGTACATGGACCAACCTTGGTGGTGCCTTGCAATCAATGGATGATTTTGCCAAGGCACGTGATGCATATCAGAAAGCCTTGGATCTTGATGCTAAAGGCGAAATCGATGATTGGTTCTTCATCGGTAATATCGATGAACACTATGGACTTGGTGGCAAAGCCTTAACCGAATATCAAAAGTATGTCATGGCTGCACCAAAAGGCAAATATATAAAGGAAGCCAACGATCGCATTCATGCTCTTTCCATCAATCCAAACCAAACCCAAAAGTTGCTCACTTCCCATGAGCAAAAGAATTTGTCTGCCATAAATGATCTTTTCCAAAATGCAGTTAAGCTGCAGCAAGAAGGAAAGCATGATGAGGCAATTGCCCAGTACAAGAAATTAGTCGGCATGGCGCCAAATGAAGCATCCTATTGGTACAGCATGGGAACTTGCTACCAAGCCAATAACGACATCGACAATGCAATCGATTGTTATGTTCATGCATCAAGTCTCAATCCGAAAGAACCTTCTTACAAACAATATGTTGAACAATTGAAGGCAGCCAAAGCCGATCCGCTAATCAATGATGCAATCAAGAAGCATAGTGAAGGCGATTACGCGACTGCCATTTCTCTTTATCAAAAGGCTTTGACCCTGGTGCCGAAGAACGCTCGTACCTGGACAAATTTAGCTGCTGCGTACCAGGCATCAGATGATTTTGCTCGTGCACGTGAGAACTATCAAAAAGCATTAGATATGGATGCAAAAGGTGAAGTAGATAACTGGTATTACCTGGCTGCATTGGATGAGCATTCAGGTCAGGGCAAGAAAGCATTTTCCGAATACGAAAAATATTTGCAATTTGCACCAAAGGGTAATTTCTACCAGTTGGCCTATCAACGCTACCAAGCACTTTATCAAAATCCCAACGCCGTGCAAAAGTTAGTCACTGCCGCACAACAAAAGCAATCGGCTGCGGCCAGTGGTGCGTTTGACGAAGCAGTGAAACTGCAAACCGAAAATAAATTTGACGAGGCATTGGCAAAGTATAAAGAAGCAATTGCCGTCAATGCAAATGAGCCTTCTTATTGGTACAGCATCGGGACTTGTTATCAGGCAAAAGGTGATGTTGACTCAGCACTTTCCAGTTACCAAAAGGCTGTGCAACTAAATCCGAAAGAGGCCCAATACAAGCAAGTGCTTAATCAGTTGAAGCAAGCTAAGGCTGGTCCATATCTAGAGTCGGCATTCAAGAAACAGACAACTAAAAATGAAGCTGGCAATTACGATTTGGCTGGAGCAATTGCCGACTATGAAGCAGCTCTAAGATTGTATGAGGATGGAACGACACGTTTGAACCTTGGTACTGCCTATCAAGCAAATGCCAATTTGCCGCAGGCGCTATCGTGCTACCAGCGTGCCGTACAACTTGATCCTAAGCAAGTCGATGCCTACTACTACATGGGCACGGTTTACGAGGGAATGAAACAGCCCGGATTGGCTTTGCAGCAATACAGAAAGTACCTGCAAGTGGCAGCTGGCGGGCAAAACGCCGCCGATGCCAAAGAGCGCATCAAAATCTTGGGTTCGGCGAAATAATGCTGCTCATAAATTCGGCTAATTTGGCTCGTATTTTACAGATTATCAAGAGCTAAATAAGTGTTCGTTAAGGTATACAAGCAGGGGCTGCTTGGCATGCTATAAATTTTGATTCCTAAAACCTGCCTGGCAATTCCGCTAGTACCATGCGTTCCTTCCTTGCAAAATTTGTCTGCCTGCTGGCATTTTTGTTTGTGGTTTCTTGCCACTGCCAGACAGTTTCTGCTGAAGTAATTAGACAAGATCAAAACTTCTTGAGCTTGCAGCTGGGAATACCTGTGTATATTTGGACGGACACGCAGAATCGCCCGGGTACAATTGTCATCGCCTTGCAGGGCGCAGTGCTGCATGGGCGCGCTTATGACACAATTGCCCGCAAGTTGGCAGGCGAAGGTGTAATGGTGGTGGCACCGGACTTTCGTGGCTTCGGTGCTTGGTATTACGGCTTGAATGGTTTTCCGCAAAATCGAAAAATTGATTTGAAGAAAACGGAAGCCGATCTAAAAGAGATTTACGACAAACTGGAAGATACCTATCACTTGCCGATTGTTTGGATGGGTGAAAGCTTTGGTGCTAACTGCGCTTTGCGTATGTCGACGAAAAAAGGTGGCGGCTTGATTTTGGCAAGCTATGCGCCCAAGCAGCGATTGTTCTTTCAGCCGCGCATGGTCGGTCATGGTCTTTTATGGTTTACCAATCCCAGACGCAACATGAATATTTCTCCCTATTTGAAATCTCGCATTTCAGAAAGTCCGCATATTGCCAAAGAGATGCGCGATGATCCGCTCAACAGATTCATCTTTCGGGCAGGCGAGCTTTATTCCATGGCCAAGTTCACGGGCGATGGCATCCGGATGGCCAAGAAACTTGATCCGGATACACCGGTGCTCTTTATTCATGGCAAACAAGATCGTTTGATTCGCGCAGATGACGTGGAAAAATTTTACGCTAATCTGAAATGCAACGACAAGCACATGCTCATGCTAGAGAACAGCGGGCACATGCATTTGGAAGTAGCCAATCCCGATCCGAAAGTTGTCGAAGCCGTCACCGACTGGACAATTGATCACACGCAACCAACCGCAATCGTAAAAACCAACCGCACCGGTGAAACGATACAGTAAGGTTATTTAACAGTCGCTTCCGTGAGGGTGGTGGCTTTGTCGAAGCCGTTTTCTTTGGCTACTTTGGAGTACCAGAGTCCTGAATCTTTTACTGTACGCTTGAGCGTTTTGTAATCGATGTGGGTGATACCAAAGCGCTTGCCCAATCCATGTGCCCACTCGAAATTATCCATGAGTGACCAGACGAAGTAGCCGCGTACATTTACACCATCAGAAATTGCCAGACGCAATTGTTTCAGGTGCTCTGCTATGTAGTGTGTGCGGCGTGGATCGTGAACATGTCCATCTGCCGATACTGTATCGGCAAAGGCGGCACCATTTTCGGTTATGTAAACTGGTGGCAAGTGATAATCCTTGTTCATGCGCACAAGCACATCGCGCAGACCTTGTGGATGCACTTCCCATCCCATTTCCGTATATTCAGCGCCGGCTGGTTTCGGTGCTGGACCGGAAGCACTGCAAATATTGCGGAAGTAGAAATTGGCACCCAGGAAATCGAGCTTCTGAGAAATTAAAGCCAAATCGCCCGGCTTCACATCCGGTACAAGATTGCCATAAGAATTCCACGCATCAACTGGATAGTGAGCCTTGAACAATGGATCAAGGAACCAAGCGATGTCGCGCTGCCAAACCAATTCGGCGGCTCGCTTATCTGCCTCAGTATCTGTGGCTGGCACACAAGGTGAGCAGATGTTGACGATACCGACTTCAGTGTTTGACGAATCGGCCTTAATTGCGCGCACGGCCTTGCCGTGTGCGACTAACAAATTGTGTGAGACTTGCAACGCTGTCTTTTCGTCTTTGATGCCTGGTGCCATTTCGCCGGTTCTGTTGCCGAGGAAAGCAGAGCACCACGGTTCATTAAGTGTTGCCCAATGACGCACGCGATCGCCTAAGCGATGCACCATGCAAGCAGCATAGTCAGCAAAGTAATCGCCAACGTCGCGATTAGTCCAGCCGCCGATATCTTGCAAGGCTTGTGGCAAATCCCAGTGATAAAGAGTGACAAAAGGTTCGATGTTGTGCATCACCAATGTGTCGACGAGCCGGTCATAAAAATCAAGCCCGATCCAATTTACTGGTCCACGACCATTTGGTATGACACGCGGCCAGGAAATGGAAAGACGATAACCTCTGATGCCCAGCTCTTTCATCAAGGCAACATCTTCGGCAAACTTGTGATAGTGATCGCAAGCAATGTCGCCCGTGTCATTGTTGGCAATCTTGCCTGGTGTGTGACTGAAGCGATCCCAAATTGATTCACCCTTGCCATCGGCATTCCAGGCGCCTTCTATTTGATAGGCGGCTGTGGCCGCGCCCCAGAGAAATCCTTGTGGGAAACTCACTCTATCTTGCGTTGTCGTCATTGCTTTCTCCCTGATCATCAAGATTGCGCAGTTCTTTTAAGTCCGTGCTTTTCATCTTGGTGTAGTCCTTCAGCGATTGAATATTCTTGCGTCGGGACTCGTTGCGATATTCACCCTTTAGTTTCGGCAGAATTATGTCTTTGCCTTGTTTTCTGCCAACTTTTTTAATTGTTGATTCTACCTTGTGTGGCGTACCTTTTTGCAACTTATTCTCATTTTGAGCTTCTTGCACCACTTGCGTATAGCTTTTGTATCGCTGCGGAGCTATGTGACTGAGATTGGCAAGCACATTGCAATCGGCCTCAATCGTGTGCAGGCAGTCTGCAAATTTGCAATTCTCTGCCAGCTTGGCAATTTCGGGATACTGGTTTGCAACATCCACAGGCTCGGGGTGTGTTAATTCAGAGATCCTGAAGCCTGGCGAATCGCCAAGCCAGTACTTGTTTTCGCTTTCCACTTCCGAGATCTTTTTACCAGTCACTTGTTCGATCGAAATTTCATAAAGCTCGCTGCAAGTTGTTACGTGGTGCCCAAAACCGAATTCATCCTCTCGCTCATCGACGCGCAAATCCAGACCGGGTGCAATGCGATTTATGAGACTCGACTTACCTACACCTGATGGTCCAGCCAGGACAGAGACCTTTCCAGCCAACTGCGTGACCAGTTCCTCCACCCCTTTTCCCGTTAATGCCGACACCACATGAACGGAATAGCCAAGCGGCTCATAAATACTTTGTAAATTCCTGACATCTTCTTGAGAAGCTATATCACACTTGTTCAAGCAGAGGACGGGTTTGCCGGAGCGGAGCTCCAATTGGAAGTGTACGAGGTAGCGGTCACATAAATAAGGATCCCATTCTTGGGGCTTGAGTGACTGTACAATTACTACCTGGTCCACATTGGCAATCGGTGGGCGCGAAAGCAGATTCTGCCGAGCGCAAACTTTAGTGATAACGGCAGAGACGCCATCTGTGTGTTCACTAATTTCCGAGAGCTCGACGCGGTCGCCAATGACGATGGACATCCCTTCTTTTTTGAGACGTCCCCGTGCCTGACACGCAAGTGTCTTACCCAAGTCACTTGCGTAAACCAAATAGCCACCAGCATGGCTTCTCACCACAAAGCCAGTTGCCTTCAAATTAATCCGTCTCTTTCTTCACTTCAATGCCCATTCCAAATTCCCGACCAAGTACGATTCTAGAATATAACACCTGAGATAATAAGACATGTCACAAACGAGCCTAACAATGGAAAGACCGGAAACCACAAGCCAAGCCGAATTAGAAAGTCAATTGACTGCTAAGGACGCAGCACGCGTGCAGAACATTCGCAACGTGGCGATTATTGCCCACGTTGACCACGGCAAGACTACTCTTGTCGATGGATTTTTGCACCAGACCGGTGTGTTCCGCGAAAATCAGGACGTGGTCGAATGCGTCATGGACTCAAACGATCTGGAACGTGAGCGTGGTATCACAATTCTGGCAAAGAATACGGCAGTCAAATACAAAGATCATTTGATCAACATTGTCGACACACCTGGTCACGCTGACTTTGGTGGTGAAGTGGAACGTATTTTGGGCATGGTTGATTCTTGCTTGCTCGTGGTCGACTGCGGCGAAGGACCAATGCCGCAAACGCGCTTTGTTTTGCGTAAAGCGCTTGAGCGCGGACTTTGCCCGATTGTGGTAATCAATAAAATTGATAGACCAAACATCGATCCGCATGTGGCTGTGGACAAAGTTTTTGATCTTTTCGTTGAGCTTGGTGCCAACGATAAGCAATTAGACTTCCCTTATTTGTTTGCGGCTGGTGCCAAAGGCTACGCTGTTGCGAAGCCAGAAGACGAAGGCAAAGACTTGCGTCCATTGTTGGATCTAATTGTTGATCATTGCCCGCCACCACATGGTGATTCAGAGGCAGACTTGCAAATGCAAGTGACGATTCTCGATTACAGCGATTACTTAGGCAGAATTGCCATTGGTCGTGTTTACAACGGCAAGATTGCGGATGGCTCGCAAGTTGTCTTGCTCAAGGAAGATGGCACGCAGATCAAAGGCAAGATTTCTAAATTGTTTGCCTTCCACGGCTTGAAGCGTTTGGAAGTGAAGGAAGCATCGGCTGGTCAGATTGTGGCCATTGCTGGATTTGCTACGGCAAACGTCGGTGATACCATTTGTTTGCCGGATGCACCAAAAGCACTTGTACGCACTAAAGTGGATGAGCCGACTATGAAGATGGCCTTCATGGTGAACGACAGTCCTTTTGCTGGACAAGAAGGCAAGTTTGTTACATCACGACAATTACGAGAGCGCCTCATGCGCGAACTGGAAACAAATGTTTCCTTGCGCGTAGAAGAAACAGACAGCACGGATACATTTATGGTGTCCGGTCGCGGTGAATTGCACTTGGGCATTTTGATTGAAACGATGCGACGCGAAGGCTATGAATTTCAAGTCTCACGTCCGGAAGTGATTCTCAAAAATATCAACAATGTAGAAAGCGAACCGTTTGAAAAACTTTTGATTGATGTGCCGGAAGAATATCTTGGTGCAGTCATGGAAGCACTCGGACCGCGCCGCGCGGAATTGCAAAATATGCACATTGATGGCACGCAAGCTTTGCTTGAATTTGTTGTGCCGACACGCGGACTAATCGGTTTCCGCTCGCTGTTTCTGCGCCTGACGCGCGGCAATGGCGTGATGAACCATGCCTTCTTGGAATATCGTGCTTGGTCCGGCGAAATCGGCCGCCAGCGTAATGGTGTCTTGATAGCCTGGGAAGCTGGTGAAACTACTGCCTACGCTCTGCAAGGTGCAGAGGATCGCGGTGTCTTTTTCGTCACGCCGCAAACTCGCGTTTATGCCGGCATGATTGTTGGTGAAAATAGCCGCACGCAGGATTTAGATATAAATGTATGCAAGACCAAGAAATTGACCAACATGCGTTCGTCAACCGGTGAGGTTTTGGTCACGCTGCAGGCACCCATGGAAATGGGTCTGGAAAAATGCCTGGAGTACATTGAAGCTGACGAGCTGGTGGAAGTAACGCCTAAGTCCATTCGTATGCGCAAGCGCGAACTGCCCAGACGCTAAGCTAACGGTTCATCCAGAATTAAAAACCACAGCGTTTGTTTAAATCTTTTGATTAAATCGGTTTAAACAAAGTAGTCAAGTGGCATAATTGGGATGGTATCCCACAAAAAATCCAAAGCGGTGCAAATATCGGGTTTTGCAGCCGTGTTTGGGTTGGGCAATCTCTAACGTAGGGAGCTTGGATAACAATGCGTACAAGAAATTCGCAAGAGGGCAATACTCTTGCTCTCGTTTTGATTGTGGTTATGGCAGTTCTTGTAATTGCCTACTTTGTAATCAACTTTGGCCAATTGTTAGGCACGCACAAGGAAGCTCAAACCGCAATTGATGCAGCAGCACTTGCGGCTGCCAAAGATATTTCCAAAGTTGTGATTGACGAGAAAGACGGCTCTCATTTCGGTGTGGTGGCATTGGTGGACGATGTTCCACGCAAAAAGGACAATCGCCCCGTGCTTGGTATCAACACAGTGATGGCGACAATTCGCTTGGATGCAATTATTGCTAACAAGTTAAATAGCTCAACCATGTTGGTTCTAGTGGCACATGATTTGGAAAGAGCTCAAGCGGATAGTTTGACTTTAAGAAAAAAGATTTTACAGGCAATGACAGATGGTCAATTTGCAGATAAAGACGGAAACAAGATCAATTTATTGCAAGACGTGACGGAGACGTTCGATGCTAATTCGATTCGCTTAAGCCAAGGTGAAAGACAAGGAAACATAATTATTACCGCTGGTGAATACACATCGGCGCATGGCACAACAAACATTCCTGTTCCCACTCCCCAAGCCTGGGCGCAAGTCGACAATACCAATTCCGCGCAACAGGGTGCCACAAGTTTCTATCAACCATTAGTAGATGCGCCAGTGAATTTTACCGCCAATGGAAATTCGGGCAAGTTGGTTTTCAAATTCATACCAGTTTCCGATCGCATTGCCATATCCGATGCAACGGCAAGTGGATTTACGCCCACGCAAAATAATTCGCCTGGCTATTTCCCGCCATATTTGGTCAAAGTGGAAGCCGATATGAAAGTGGTGGCAGCCTCGCAAATTGGTGCAGGTTCAAATCAAAAGAACGGACAGAATCAACAGACAAATTCGGGAGACTCCACCAAAATTGAAAGAGCCAGCGTCATGCATGTTGCGGCGGTGGCACACTGTGGTGCTCCACGTCAAACATTTGGCACAGGTCTTTTGCAATTAGCATTTCCTGGTGGTGTGCCACCAAAAGGGCAAGGACCAGATTGCACATCGGTAAAAACCATGATCACTGCAACGCAAATCAAACTTACGCATGTGCCACCAGAAATAAATGCTGGTAACAACAATATTATTGGTGCAGAAATACTAGGAACGCCGAGCACTTATAAGCCGGCATGGAATATCCTCAATAAAGGTGCTTGGTTGAAAGCACAAGGTGGTGCGGTTCCGGCAAACGCATCGGCAACGCTTGCTCCCAATGCTGCTTATCGCGCCCGCGTGACCGATGACCCGAGTGTAGTTTTGTCCTATTGTGTTTATGATTGGCTGCATGCAATGTATTTGAGACCGAATGCCGAAGCCATGGTCAATGGTTTGAGCGGTGATCTTGGTCTTTATGGTGCCACGGTTTCTGGTCGTTTGTTTGATCAAAATTCGCCCTTTGTGCCGGCGGCTTATGCCAGCGTCACACCGAAATTTCCGGTTACGTTCGGGCTTTTCAAAGTACCTGAAGATGGTCAAGGCGATCCTCGGGACTTGAGAAATTTTGCCGACGATCCAAGTGCTTATCGCCGTCAACTGCCAAATGTTTTTGGTTATCTAGCAGCAGAAGCAACATTGCCGGATCAATCCTTGGTTGTGGCCATGGATGGAAACAGCAATGTGGTGACAACCAATGGTGAACCGGCCAGTACTTTGGTGGATTTTTTCCATGCCTTAATTGATACCAATAAGCTTGCTATTGAAACTTTCAAGAACGGGCAAGCGGCTATGAGAAAGTTAGCCGAGGAAATTAAGGTTGCAGATAAGGAGCACCAGACAGCTCTTAAATCCGGCAATAAGGAAAGAATTGCCGAGACCAAGAAAAAATTAGAAGCGTTGGAAAATAAAGTGCAAAGACCTTTGATAGCGGTTAAAAATGCTTATTACGTAAATACGCTAGCACTTGCGGTGCTAAATGATCGCAAGGCACTTAGCGGTCTTGGTGTTACCAAGGTGAACAAAAGCAAGTTTGAAATTATTAGTGGTGCGTTCTATCCTCCTACTAAAGCAGGTACACTGGAAGAAATCCTGGGCGATGGACCGGTAGCGACCGGACAAGATAGTGGGGTGCAAAAGCCGGACTGGCTAGTGCCGACCAAGGAAGGCATTCCACAGCTGCAAATTTTTGTGGATAGCGAGAAACCAGCAATTGGTGTGCGACGCGAGCGCGACTCTTGGTTTGACACTGGATTGCAACCGGTATTGGCTGCGACAAGCGTGCCACAATCGCAAAATAATATTCGAGATATTTTTATAACCGGTGATGTGACGGCCGGTGATCACACTGGTGGCACTGTGACAGTCAACAATCCGGCGACGACTACGTCTGGTGTAAATGTGATTGAAGGACAACTGATTTATCAAAATACTTCGTCATTGATAACAACTTCGCCAAATAGTTCAGATGTTTATGAATCGTGGAATTGTATCTCGCGCGACAACGGCGCCAACTATGCGGCGAACACATCGTTTTTTGGTAATTCCAACGATGCTGGTTACAACGGTATTTCTTCCTCTGGAAATAATCCACCCTTGATTGCGGAATGGAGCCTGCGTTGTCCGGCCCCCAGTGGTCCGAACTTCTGCACCAATCCCGATGGCTCAGCAGCACCAGTAATCTGGATCACTACTGGTGCCGATACTGGACTGCACAATAACCTGACGGATATTACTTACACGACGGATGCTGCCGGCAACTTGAGCTATTTCTTCCAGGGCAAACCGATGCACTTTGCGCAAGATTACAATACCTGGATATCGGCCAACAACACATTCTTTACTGGCACCGGTCCTTTAGGTGGTGGCAAGATTGGCAGAGACTATGGAAATGTACAAGCAACCTGGACAGGATATATGACCGACTATTACCCGAATTTTGCCACGCACTTTGGCAACTCTCTGGTTTCTTACTTCTACAACATGGCGCAAGTGCCAAGCAAAGCTGGCAATAGCTATCTATACAATATCTGGGCAGTTTACAACGCCGATATTTTCTGGACCAATACAGGTAGCTGCGCCCAATTGTACAAATGGTCGAGTTGATTCCTGAGGAATTAATCTAACTTCTCGAAATATAGTAGCAAATCAATATTGTTACTTGCGTCTTAGTCACGCTATGATGATCTCCTTTCTCAGAAGCTTTGGCAAAGGAGTTCGTTATGGCAGATAAGGGTGTTCGCGATGAAACCGCGCCAGGAGCGGTAAATTTGGAAGTTCGCACGCCGGAGGGCGAGCTCTGGGGAACGATTATTGCCTCAGCTCGCGAATTCAAGACCGGTTCTGTCGGATTTTACGCTCATGGCAAAGTAACCAATCCAAAGAGCGGCTTGAAATATCAGGTTGGCGCTAATATCACCCTGATTGGCAGTAAGACCTAGTTTAAACCTGAGAAATCACGAGCGAATTATTGCTCTTGGTAATAATGATTTGCTAGTCCGAGATTTTAGGTAATCTCGACGCCTATATCCATGCTGCCAGTAGCTGGATTTGATTTTTCTCTTATATGCATCACCTTCTTAGGATCAGATCCGGTGATGGTGATCTCTTTAGTCACCGGTCCACCCAAAGTAAGTGGGCCCTCTTTTACATCGACCTTATAACCAAGTACCTTCAGGCTCTTAATCATTGCTTCTTCCTCTGCTGGTGAAGCGTGTTTTAAAAAGTTTTGCAATGCCTCTTTGTCAGTCTTCATAGCAGCTTCTACACTTGCTTGCACTGCTTTCACTTCCTCGGGTTTTAGATGCATGTCTTTGGTAGAATCAGCAACGGCTTGTCCGACCTTGCCAGCCTCAGACCCTGCCGGCTCTCCTTTTGGTTTTTCCTTTTCGTCGACCGGCTTGGCTGTTTCAAATTCTTTGGTCTCGACTCGCTTTCCATCAGCACTTACCGTCGTTGAATGAGCCTCCTGTCCCTTCATATGGTGGTTCTTGATGGTCAAATTTCCAGCTGCGTCGACTGACATGTCACCATACATAACATTCTTGTTGTCGTCTGTCGGCTTTTGCGGCTGTCCATCTTTTCCTAATTTCTGCCAATGATCACCATCTTTCTTCCAGTGTGAGCCGTTAGGTGCCGTGTATTCAGTAATGTTCCCTTGATCGTCATGCTTATAGTGCCGCTTACCGTCGCCACCACTTTTCAGATCATTAGGATCTTTGTTCAAGTAATCAACTTCTGTGACTCGCCCCTTGCTGTCACGCTCGACAGAATGCCCGTCTGCATATTCTTCGCGGCTTGTATTATTGGTTTTGTCTTCAATTTTTACGTTGCCTTTATCGTCGGCGCTTACATTGTACTCGCGCGGATCAAGTTCCCTGGCTCCTGCTTTAGGATTTCTATGCCACTTTCCGTCTCCTCCTTTTTCGTAAGAGGATCCGTCTGGCTCGGTGACCTTTGTCACTTTGCCTTCCTTGTCACGATCAATGGTACGGCTGCCGCCCGGCTGGCCTTCGTGAGCCGGAAAATCAACTCGAAAGACCTTTCCCGGGTGCAGGGTATTATCCTTGGTTTCGGTTTTGTTATGCGGCTTTACTTCCCAGTCGTCCTTTATTGGCAGGGCGATTTTTTTACCATCTTTTCCGCTGTCGACAATTTCAGGAGACTTTTGCTCAAACGGTATCTTGCCAACCGTGTCTGATAGCTTCTTGAAGGCATCGACTGTATGCATACCCTCCTTCAAAACGTCAGCAACATATTGGCCAAGCCGATCTTCGGCTTTCTGGGTAACTTTTTCCCCTGGTTTTTCTGGCTGTTCCGGACCTTTGGGAAGGTCTTGTTCTCCCGATTTACCACCCATAGCGAAACCTCCTGCAGGCAAGTCTGAATTGCTAAGTCTTAATTCGATCCTACCCATCAAACGTCAGGACGATATTAATTTGAGGCGTTTTCATGGGGGTTATTCCCCCTTTTAATCTTAGGGTTCAAGACTCCCGAATGGCTGATATTGCGCAGATGAGTTAAATGGGGAGTGCCCTCAATTTACTGGGATTAGTTTCAAGCGAACCAAATAAAGTACGCCAACGTTATCCATTGGTTTGACTTCGAGATTGAGATCGTTCACCAAATGTTGACGCATTTGATCTGTGGGCATGTACAAAAAAATGTCACTGAAGTTGCCGGAGAAATCGGCTTGTTCCGGCTGTTTCAACATTTTGATTTTTACTTTTGGATCAACTAAATAACTCAAAGTCAGAACATCGGCAAGATCCGAAAGCTGTCCGTTGTAGCAATAAACCACAAGGGGAACATGAGCTTGACTGATTGTTTTTGCAACTGATGGTGTGAATCGGTTGGCCGCCTTTGACCACCAATGAGTTGCATTGGTTTGGTGGCAAAGCGAAATGAATTGACCAAAGATAAGCAAACCAAGCAAAATACCCCAGGTGATCTTTTGACGAATATTGCCCGATTGGAATTTGCTGGCAAAAAAATAGGCGCAAGTAGCAATGATGCCCATGTAACTGGCAAGGAAATAGCGGGCAACTATGGCGCGCACTCCACCGAAGCCAAGATCACCAATCATTAAAGCAAGTGAATTGACAGCAATTAGCGGAATCAAAAAGAGGCGAAGGCGCTCTTCTTTCGCTTTGAAAATCGCGACGATACTGGCAAGCTCCATCAAAACAACCAGGGGAACTGCAAAGTAAGTGAAAATGAAAGTATGCTCCGGTGCGAAGTCCCAAAAGATGCGGCAGAAATTCATGGCTACAATCTTGAACCAAGTGGCAGTGGCAATTGTCGAATTGACAAATGCCATGTTGTTGGCAATTTCTCTTGCCCCAGTGAGAATCACAAATAGCCACGGACTAAAGATAATCGCAGTGCCAAGTGCTGCCAACATGAATGGCTTGATTTGCGCTTTGTCCAATTTCTTTTGCGCTAGCAAGAAAACATACATGCCGTGAGCAATAATCACATACGTGAAAAATGGCTGGCAATACAATCCAAACGCAGAAGCGATGGCGTAAAGTGTCCAGCAAATAAATTTACCTTGCTTGGTCTTCTGCTTGATAGCTCGCAGAAGAAGTGCCGAAGCAGTTAAGACTACCGTTGTGTAAAGACTGTAAGTGCGTGCTTCTTGCGCATAAAGAACATTGACAGGAGAAAGCGCGGCAAAGAGGAGAGCGAGCGCGGCAATGTATCTATTGGCAAATAATTCCCAACAAAACCAAAACATTGCCGGCAGCACAAAGCAGGATGCAACTGCGGAGAAGGCTCTGATTTGCCCTGGACCGGAGCCAAATGCTTGCGCCCAATAGTGCACAAGCAAATAATAAAGCGGAGGAATGTGGGGGTCTTCAACCTTTGCCGTTTCAATTATGTCCTCTGCGGTTTTTGCAGCATTTGGTGTCTGAAAGCAGAGAAAATCTTTTGGGGTCAATTCCTTTCTATCTATTTGATCGATTACTTCTTGCGCGCTGTATCCAGACACGCGCAAGGAAGTGATGACCTCATCGTTCCAATAGGTCTTCTTATCTAAATTGTGGAAGCGAAAGAAAACGCCAAAAACAACAGCAAGCAATACCAATAACCAAAGTAAGCTGTTTGGACCCTTAAGGTCATTGAGTATTGCTTGCATTTTGTTCTTAGTAGATGTAGAGCATCTCCCGGAATTTTGGCAGCGGCCAAACATCATCATCAACGATTGTCTCGAGGTGATCAGCAATTGTCCGGACATTATTCATGGCCGGAATCACTTTGCTTTGATAATACTTAGCATGCTCATAGAGATCGTGGATATCATCCTGTTCACTCAAATGTGCGAGATCGTCAATTGCTAGTTTTAGCTTCGATGCTTTCTCGCACACTTCATGCAGCAGCTTTTCTTGTCCGCTCAGATCGATGTTGCTGACAGCATTTTTTGTTGAGACAATTGTTGATGCCAGACGTCCTTGGAATTCAATCACAGCCGGCAGAATCATTGTCGATGCCATGTTGATTGTCAGCAAGGCTTCGATGTTGATGGTCTTGCAATAGTTTTCGAACATGATGTTGTAACGGCTAATCAACTCTTCTTCGTTCAACACGCTGTATTTGGTGAAGAGTTTGCGCGACTCATCGTCGACAATTACCGGCAACGCTTCCACTGTGTTTTTCAAATTTGGCAAGCCGCGGCGTTCAGCTTCCTTGTGCCAGTCTTCCGAATAATTGTCGCCGTGGAAGAGAATGCGTTGATTGTCTGCCAGCGTTTTTTGCACCACTGTTTGAATGGCGGAATTGAGATCTTTCCCGGATTTGACAGCTTTCTCAATTTCGCTTGCCAGGTAATCAATTGATTCTGCCACAATTGTGTTGAGAACTGTATTTGGGAAAGCCAAGGATTGGCTTGAGCCAACAGCTCTGAACTCAAACTTATTGCCGGTAAAAGCAAATGGTGAGGTGCGATTGCGATCGGAATCGTCTTTTGGCAGATCGGGTAATGTGGATACGCCAATCTGAATGGAGCCGGCCTTGCTGTTTGCCTTCATGGTTCCAGAGATCAAGCCTTCAACTACTTCTGTAAGTTTTTCTCCCAGGTAAACACTCATGATTGCCGGTGGTGCTTCGT
The DNA here is from genome assembly GCA_020050685.1 of Candidatus Obscuribacterales bacterium. Classification (GTDB taxonomy): domain Bacteria; phylum Cyanobacteriota; class Vampirovibrionia; order Obscuribacterales; family Obscuribacteraceae; genus JAGVKG01. The sequence continues at coordinate 175,974 of JAGVKG010000040.1, forward strand.
TTGCACCAAGTCTGTGATCGTTGCCGGCAGATGCAATCGCAGCGCGCAGCAACTTACCGTGCACGTTAATGGCGCGAATCACTGCTGTCAGGAACACCAGGAATTGCGTATTCTCGTGCGGAGTGTGTCCCGGCTCGAGCAAGTTGTTGCCTTGATCGTCTGCCAAGGACCAGTTGTTGTGTTTGCCGGAACCATTGATACCAGTGAATGGTTTTTCGTGGAACAAGCAGCGCAAGCCGTGTCTTTGAGCAGTTTTGCGGAAGACTTCCATCAAAAGCATATTGTGATCAATTGCTACGTTGGAATTTTCAAAAACCGGTGCTACTTCAAATTGTGCCGGTGCCACTTCGTTGTGTCTGGTTTTTACTGGCACGCCGAGTTTGTAGAGCTCGTATTCGCAATCCATCATGAAGGCTAAGACGCGTTCTTTAATGGAACCCCAGTAATGGTCTTCCATTTCTTGCCCCTTTGGTGGCTTAGCACCAAAGAGTGCGCGACCGGCATTGATGAGGTCTTGTCTTTGCAGATAGAAAGCTTCGTCAATCAAGAAATACTCTTGCTCTGGTCCAACGGTGCAAATCACTCGTTTGACTTGTTTGTTACCGAGCAAGTTGATCAAGCGAACTGCTTGTTTGTTGATTGCTTCAATTGAACGGAGAAGAGGTGTCTTCTTGTCTAAGGCGTGTCCACTATAAGAACAAAACACGGTTGGAATGCAAAGTGTTTTGCCGTTTATGCTTTCCATGATGAAAGCAGGGCTGGTTGGATCCCAGCCTGTATAGCCGCGTGCTTCAAATGTAGAACGAATGCCACCAGAAGGAAAACTCGATGCATCGGGTTCGCCTTGCAAAAGCAATTTGCCGGAAAATTCTACAACCGCTTGTGTATCGCCTGCCGGAGTGAGGAATGAATCATGTTTTTCTGCGGTAAAGCCGGTCATCGGTTGAAACCAATGAGTAAAGTGAGAAGCACCTTTGCCGACCGCCCAGTCTTTCATGGCATTGGCGACAATGTCGGCAACAGCCGGATCTAGTGGCTCGCTTTCGTCAAGAGACTTGACGACTGCCTTGTAAGCACTCTTTGGCAACAGTGCACGCATGACCTGTCGGCTGAAAACATTTTGTCCAAATAGTTCATACACGGGGACATCGGCATAATCAATTGTGGTTCTTGTTGGCTCGCGATCTTGAATTGCTTCGATTGCTTGCTTGCGAAGAGATGATGTTTTCATGGAATTTTTGGTCTCGCTCAAACGATGCGTTGTTGCAGGAGTGGTCTTGGGCATGTGCAAAACTCCTCTATTGGTGATTTGATTACATTATTGATCTAAATCGCTCTGACGCTAAGTTAAATCAGGACATTGTAAAGCTATCTAGATCCCAAGCGCTTTGAGGATGACGCGTTTTTTGCGTTGGCCGTCGAATTCGGCGTAGAAGATTTGTTCCCATGGACCGAGATCCAGCTTGCCATCGGTTACGGGTACTGTGACTTGATGACCGATGAGAAGCCGCTTGAGATGTGCATCTCCGTTGTCTTCACCAGTTTGATGGTGCTTGTAATTCGGATTGACCGGCGCTAGCTCTTCGACCCACTTTTCGATATCTGAAATGAGTCCCGACTCCCAGTCGTTGATATACACGCCGGCGGTAATATGCATAGCCGAGATGAGAATGAAGCCATCTTTGATATCAGACTCCTGACAAAATGTCTCGACTTCATCTGTGATGCGTACGATGTCGAAGCGCTTTTCTGTGTTGAAAGTTAGATATTTTGTGTTTGCCTTCATTTGCTTTTGCATTTATGGCTACCTTGTCTTTCGCGGTGTCTTCTTTCGGTTCCTCTGCCTTTTGTCCCTTAAGTTCTTCGAGCTTTGTTTTGAACTCAGGTTCAGTTGGACTAATTTCCACGGCTTTGGAATATGCCGCAATTGCTTCGGGAATCTTTTTTTCTTGTTCGAGAACTTTTCCCAAATGCGCCCAGAGTCCAGCGTGGTTCGGGCTCAGTTTTATTGCTTCGCTAAACTCGCGCTCTGCATCGGCTAAGTTTCCGTGCGCTTCTGCCAACCAACCAAGATCGACATGCAAGGCAGCAGTGTTCGGTGAAAGTTCAACAGCTTTAGTCATTTGTGCAATTGCCAGTTCTTGCGAGCCTTTGTCTGACAGCAAGAAAGCCAGGTCTGCATGCGCGTATGGATCTTGTGGGTTGAGATCAAATGTCGTTTGATACTGTGCTTCTGCTTTGTCGAAATTCCCGGTGTTGGCAAAAGCAAATGCGAGTGAATGGCTGATGGCACTATTTTGCGGTGCATATTTCAATGCCCATTGGTATTCGAAAACGGCTTGCTGCCACTTAGCTTTCGATCCGTATTCTAATCCTTGTTTGTAATGCAACTTCGCCGCTTTCTTATTCAGCTCGACAATTTCGGCCTCGTTTAACGGCAGGGGCTCAGCCAAGCCAACAACAACGGAGAACTCGGCAATTGCGCGCAAGAAATTTCCCTGGAGAAAACTGGTTATGCAGAGATCACGGTGAGCGATCTTGAGAGTTGGCCAATAAGCAATGCTTTCTTCCAGTTCCACTTCCGCAAGTTTCAATTTCCAGCGGTGTAAATAAAAACTGGCAAGGTTGAAGTGCGTTGTTGCCTCACCTTCTTTGTATGCTTTGGTGTCAGTGGCTTTGACGGTGACTGCGGAAGACGTTTCAACTTTTTCTGCTTGCTCTTCCTTCGGGCTGTAGGCAGGCAAATTGGATTCTTCCTGTTGCTCTTGAGCGGAAGAAATGGAAATGCATATGTTAGTTGCCAGTGCCATTGAAAGCACTACCATCAACGTCAAAAGCAGTCGGCGCATCATCAGGTCCATAGTGTCACTTATCTTTTTGTTGAGTCTAGTTTCAAAATTGCAGTTAGTTTTACTGCGGTGCGTTGCAGTCTTGTTCCGTATTCGCCAGTGGCGAGCTCGGAAAGTGGTGCCCATTTGAATTGCGACACTTCTTCCTCTTGCAGCGTAACAATATCTACTTTCGCGCTTTCCGGCATAGCGAAGACGTATTGGAAATCGTGATGGGTGTGCTCGGGCTCACCTTTATTCGGATTGGCAGGAATGGCGTGGGAGGAAATATCAATCGGCAGCATATGTGACTTGTGCCACGACAAAAGATCGCAGCCGGTTATACCTGCTTCCTCCGCCAGCTCGCGCGTGGCAGATTCAAATGGTGTTTCACCGGCGTCCATGTGACCGCCCGGTTGCAACCAGCGATTGAGAAAGTTGTGGTGAATCAGAAGCGCGGCGTTTTTTTCTTTGTTCAAAAGAAATGCAGAGCCGGTCAAATGCCCAGGCGAATGTTTGCGTGAACCAACATCGCCGCCTTCAGTAAGCAATTGCAAAAGTGAATCGAGTTTGCCTTTTTCTTCCGTAAAAATTTCGAGATAATCCAAGAGCATGTGTTTGCTCAAGGTGGACAAAGATTCTTTTGTATCTGTGTGCGACATTACCAATTCCAATTAAACTGCCACCAAGGCAATATTGTGTTCGTCGCAGAAGCTAATCATTTCTTCCTTCTCAACGACCATGGTTTCGTTTGCTTCAATGGCAAGCACGCCACCAAACTCTTTGATGCTCATCGCATTGAGAGTGCGCATGCCGACTGTGGGAATATCAAAGCGCTGGTCTTGATTGGGTTTGGATACTTTCACCACAACAACCGGTTTGTTGGCCAATTGTGCACCACGGCGAATCGCTTCGTCTGTGCCTTCGATGGCTTCGATTGCCAGAATCATTTGATCTTTAACAACGACAGTTTGTCCGATGTCCAAGCGCGCAATTTCTTTGGCGACCTTAAAACCAAACTGAATATCCATATATTCTTCCACGGTCGGTTCGCGCTTGCTCATCACTCCGATATTAGGAAAGAGATGGCGCAAGAAATGCGATTGCGAGAGCACGCGGATGTTGTGCGTCTTGAGGAAATCGCCCATAGCAAACTGAATGGTGTCATCGTTGAAATTCGGCAAGCGAGTTAGCTCGCGCACCGCAGCCCAATCGAGTTTGTGGACGTTGCGCAAAAGTTCCATTTTCGGAATTTTGCCGATGAAAATTACTTCGTGAATTTTTTCGTCGTTAACCAGTTTGAGATTGCGCGTTAACTGACCGGGTGCCACCACATAGGTTTTTTCGCAATACGGCGCGACGTGTTCTTCCGCCATGCGCGAAAGCGCCATCGCGACAATTTGATAACCTTTTTCCTTGGCGGATTTGGCGAGCAATGCCGGCAACTTGCCTTCACCTGCGACAAGCCCGATGCGGTTGCCTGTGGGAAGGTGCATATTGCGTGGTGCTGTTTCAGCTTGATTTTCTGCTATTTGATTCGTCATTTTTGCCTGTGGGAAATGGTCGTAAAAGCGTTGTCAGTTTATCATTTCGGGTCATCGCCAGGATCTACTTGATATCTGCTTGACATCAGTCTCGCCGTCGGATTAAACTGACTTCAGGCTGACCCTATTATCTATATAAAAGGAAATGGTATCAGTCAGAAGAGATTCGTGGAGTTATTAATGACTAAAAATCAGATTGCGTTGTGCTTGGTGCTGGGTGGCAGTGTTCTCGCGAGTGGGCTGATAGGTGCGAGTAGTCCCGCTTTCGCGCAGGGAGGTTACCGGACGGACAATCCGAACCTTAGGAACTTTTATATGGCGCGGCAACAGATACAAATTATTGATGACAGCCCGATAATCAACAATCAGACGGGCGATCCGGCAGCACAGGCAGGGATGAATCAGCGGCAAGCGTTGCCGAAAGCCGGATTCGGTACTTTTATTCCCGCGCGTCCGACGAATATGGGTCCGTTGCCTAAGGTGGAAAACGGTGTGCCTAGAGCACCGCTGCCATCTGCGTCCACTGTGTCCGGCATGAAAGCAAACGCCGGCAAATTGAAGACTAAATCCGCTCCTAAAGCCGCTGCCAAACCGGCTGCACCGAAAGCTTACAAGCCCTATCAAGGCTACGGCGGTGCCCCGACCGGCGCTGCTGTGTCTTCCGGTGGGTCCCAAACGACCACAAACGTAAAAGGCAACATCTTGCACTGGGCTCGCAGCAAGAAAGCGTATTAAAAACTTTTTCTCATTCGCGTTTTGTATGTCAAACGCCTCATGTGATTCTGCGCACCGCGAGGAATCAGTACAAAATCGCCCGAGTTGTTGTCGCGCAACAAGTCGTAACCCCTTTCCCTTGACCACCGCTTGATCACCCCTCGATATGCTAATATTAAAAACCTTCTGCCCGTAGCCCAGCTGGATAGAGCGCATGGCTACGAACCATGAGGTCGTAGGTTCGAATCCTACCGGGCAGGAATCTTTTAGTCTGAGTGCACTTTGTCTCCTTACTTCACAGGTAAGGTGTCCCTTATACTGTTAATTAAAGGGACCGAAGAACATGAATAGAGACGAGCTACTAGCGAGAATTTCAGTTGATCCGAAGATTTGCTTTGGCAAACCATGCATCAAGGGGCATCGGATCTGGGTATCTTTAATTCTGGACTTGCTTGCCAGCGGCAAGACTGCAGAAGAGGTAATGGCTGACTATCCCGGATTGGATCGTGACGATATCTTAGCTTGCATTGCGTATGGGGCTGAGCTAAGTAATGATCGTGTTTTAGAGATTTAGTAATCTACTTCGGATTTGCGCTCGGTGAAAATCAAACTTGATGAAAACCTGGGAAGCCGCGGAGTTCAATTGCTTAGGCAGTTTGGTCATGATGTGGCCACGGTGGCCGAACAACAACTGTGCTCAACAAATGATCGTGATTTGATTGAAATATGCACAAGAGAGGGGCGATGCTTAGTCACCCTCGATATGGGTTTTGCAAATCCAATTGCGTTTGTTCCTGCTGATTACAGCGGGATTGCAGTTATTCGCTTGCCGCAACAATTTGTTGTTGAGCAAATTGACGATGCCATGAAAACGTTGATAGCTGGACTTGAGCAAAGTGAAGTGAGAGGTAAATTGTGGGTTGTTCAGCGGGGCAAGATTCGTGAATACGGTCAGCGAAAGTGATATGAGCAAGATTCTTAAATCATCAGACCTTTGTGGACTTAGCAAAGCCGAAAAGAAGAAAGCCTTCATGCGCTGTCTCGATGCTGCTCAGCCAGTTAGTTCAGAGAAAAGAATGAAAGAACTAAGCAAAGAAATTGCAGGATTTGAGAAGCACTTCAATATGTCTACAAACAAGATGTTTGATCTTGTTTGTTTGGGGGAACTCGCCGACAGGGGTGATATTGCTGACTGGCGCAAAGCCTACATGATGCTGCGCACACATAAAGCCAATATCCGCGCGTAAATCCAAGCGGCACAGAAGTGCACATCACTGTCACCGATTTGATCCGCCCGGTCGCGAAATTCTAAGTTCTGAATTGGATCAGAAGATGTTCCAACTCCTGGGACAGTCATTGAGGAAGCTTATGCATACTATAATGAACGGGCGGATCAAAGCTCTGATCGGCTAGGCTTCATTGCGGCGGGACCAATATTCTAGGAATGAGACAAAAAAGTAGCAGGAGCCTATGAAAATGGCGAACATACCAAATGCGGATAAAATAGTCATTGCACTCGGGATTGAATCACCGGGAACTGTTAAACAAACAGTGAGAGCGAACAATATAGCGGCGCAAGAATATGCAATTAAGAAAGGGCTTGCTAAGTTGAAATCCGTGATCGCTTTGTATAGCACGCCAAATATCACTGCACCCGTGAGTGCGTAAAAGTTGACAATTCTAACGCAATATATTGGCGTACAGGCGCCAGCAAAATCAGAATACACTGGCTGAGTAGCTCAAAGCCCCAGAACAAATAACACGAACCAGGCCGTCAAGTACGAATGAACAAAACTTGCGTAGGGTTTGCGACCATTCGTGCGCTGGCGCGCAAGCGTCAGAATGAGACCTAAGATGGCAAAGGGTACTGATGTGGCCAATGCATGCGGTAGCAAAAGTTCAATGGCGATAGCGCTTTTCTGGTAGGCATATTCAGCCCAAGTGAGGCAAATGAATGACGCACAAATTGGGATAAGAAATGCACCGATTACCTTAGCGTGCTTGTGGAATGGAGACATAAACGAGCTCATGGCATATGAACCTAGAGAGTGTTCATTGATAAATATTCCCTACCTTGATGATTTTTCACGGGCTGTTTTGAGCAGGTGATGAGTGAGGGCTCCTGTTCTGCGCTTGACGTACTACGCGAGACGTAGTATATTGAACGTATGATAAAGTCTTTTCGAAAAGGTTGTTTGATACGCAGGAGTGACAGATGAAGAGTAATAGAAAAAGAGAGATAGCGCCTATGCATCCAGGTGAAATTCTGAAGGAAGAATTCATGGTTCCTTTGGAGATGTCTGCTAATCGCCTTAGTTTGTTGTTGGGCGTTCCTTCTGGTCGGATCACGCAAATTATCAATGGACAACGAGCAATAAGTATCGACACGTCATTGCGATTGTCGCGTTTATTTGGAACGACTCCTGAATTTTGGATGAATCTACAAAATTTATATGACCTGCAGATGGCTGAAGGTGATTTGGTTGCAGAGATCAACCAGCAGGTGAGGCCGCTTAAAAAGACAGCTGTATGAGAGCTAGTGCCGACCTGCGCAGAACGGGCAGCCGTATCCCATCGTTGTCCGTGTGCAAACTTTGGCTGCCTGGGTACATAAGCGTCTGAGAAGAGCGAGATACGTCCAGCCGCAAGCGCTTAACTGAGTGCGTCCTTTAGATCTCTATGATCAAATGCAGATGCCATCCGTTCGATTTCAGCGTTTGTAAGTCCACAGTTTTTTGCAACGGTGCGCCATGAAGAAACTGCATTTCCAACTTCTTTTGCCATTCGGCTCGCATCTTTTGCCGCAAGTTCAAAATATTCAGCAACTTCTAGCGCAAGGTCTAATGAAGCGGTGCTATCGTCAAGATTGATGGAAGTGCTCAACACGCGAGGACCTATATCAATCGGCACCGGATTTAAATCATATGCCGGTGATAACCGCCATCCTGATTGTCCTGCATAAATAAATCCATGGTTGCGCAAATGGTCATCTGTATTTGAGATCAGTATATTGAAGACAATTCGCCGCCAAAGCGCATGCATGTCTTCTTTGGATGCCGCACCATATTGACGAAGAATGTCAACGAATTCCAGATAACTGTGTTGTTCATTGTCTTTCGCATCAAGCATGCTCATTGCTGACAAGAAGGGAATCCTCATACCGTCTTTCCGATCGAATCGAGCAAGCAAAAGCACTGGTTTGTTACCGATGACTTCTAATCTCCAGGCTGGAACGAGGATCTTTGCTTTTTTCGCAAGTGTAAGCGCAACTGCCTCCCAGCGCACCGTGTTGTGCTCATCGGTTTTGCACGGAAATTTGGCTATTGCAAGTTGTCCATTGTGATCTCGCACAGATGTCTTTGGTCTGCCACCACCAAGGGATGAGCCGGGAGCGAGAAGCAAACGTAAATCTTCATCCGAATCGGTATCATCCAATACATGCTCAGCTGCTGAAAGCAAACGAGGCAATTCGATTAGCGGCGGTATTTTCATTTTTCCTGACTCAGCAAGAAAGGGTCCGCCCTCCTTTTCAGTAAAGCGTAATGCGCCAGCACGCGCTTCATCGTCTACCATCAGTAAAAAGTCTATTTCAAAAAGTGTGCGCGGCGTTTGATCTTCGATCTTTGCCCGCCGCCGCTCTGCCCGGCGCATCAAAATTCGACCCCAGCGATCTGGTGCCGAATCGCCAATGGCTCCAAATAATGGTTTGTCCGATCGAGTGTGATAGGGTCCGGGGGTAAGTTTGAGCGCAGGCTCAAGGGCAAAGCGATTTGTACGTGCCAACCAGCTCTTGTCGTATTCAAAGGTAGCGCTTTCGGCTCCCTTCCGCACGCGTGTCCAAAGTTTTCCGACTAGATACGCAACGCCGGAAAGATCTACGTAGACAAATACGGATCGCTCCATCATGCCTCACTTCTATTGTCTGCCTGAGCAGACTCTTGTTGTCTCGGGAGCCGGATGCGCTTAGGTAGACGTTCTTCTTCTAGTCTCAGGCCGAGTCGGTCGTGCCTTGGATCGGCTAGATCAGCCAACCGGTCTGCCAGTCCCATTACGAAGAGAACTCGAGCATAAATACCAAACGACACGCCCGGATCGCCCTTCTCAATCTTGTTTACGGTCGTGCGGCTAATCGATGCCCGCTCCGCTACCACGGCGATAGGTAGGCGCCGCCTAAGACGAGCATCTCGAATATCGTGGCCGAACTTCCGCATTATCCGAAGCAATGGGATTGGTACTGATGAATAGGTGTTTTCCATATAAAGCTCATTATAGTGGTCGTTATATTGATTAGCGTATAGAATTATGAACGATAAGTCAATTTTGAATAATCCTTTGATTGCGGATGCTTAATGATCACAATCATAGACTTAAGTAACTTTAACAACCACAATAATGAACGCTAAGTTTTTTGGTCAAGTACGTCTATTGATTGTTGACGGCTGTACGAGAGCTCAATGTTTTTCTACGATTATTTCCCTGCCAATATATTGGAGGCGAGTGTTTGAAGATCGCGATTGGCGATTGCTTTGAGTCGGTGTTTGATGACACGCGAATAATATTCCCTCTCTGTTTTTGTTAAGGGCTTTCCGCCGATGATTTTTTCTATTATGTCGACTTGTTTAATTGAGAAGATCTGATTGAGGGCTTCTCGCAAAGTTTGATCGCGCTCGCGTTCCAACTGCCGCGCAAGGCTTTCTTCCTTTTTGATTTGAGAATTTACAATATAGTTGGTAAACGTTTTTATCAAACGATCTGGGCTGAGTTTGATGCTACCAATATTGATATCAACACGCTTTTGGAATGATTCGGCAATCTTTTCGGATAATCCAGGCTCTTGTCCTCGCAAGTAACTAGCAAGTTTGAATTTGGATTGCGCGCTTTCCGGTATTAAGGCAAGAAGGTAAAGCGTGACAGCCAGCAGGAGTCGAAAGCGTTTGCGAAGCGTGGCTGATGGTAACTGTTTTTCGAGTATGTCTAAGTCAAAGCGCGATGATAATTCTTTGTTCTGGAGACAGGTAGTTAGAACAATTGGAAATCCCTCCAGCAATCTTATATCGCCAGTCTTGATCAATTCCGATAGCGTGGTAGCCGGATCTTCCGTGCCGGATTGTTCAAGCAGTGGATATCCAAATGATGCAAGATCGTTAAGTAGGATGCGCTTTTTTATGGTATCCATTTTTCAAGTTCCTTTGTGGCTTTTGTTGTGTCGAAATCTTCGCGGTTCATTTCTTCTAGGAAATATTTGAAATTCTTTTTGCATTTTTCAGGGTTGGTATCGTAACCGGCAGTATCAATGTATCGTCTGGTTAGGTGAAGCAAGTCGAGGTCGTTTTTCTCAGCCCTCAGAAGGCACAGGCAATCTTGCACATCTACTCCACTTCCTCGAAACATTTTGGAAATGATTAGATCGTATGAATTCAACACACCCAATTGAAAGTATTTGAATTTGCGAATAAGCGTATGCATTGAGGGAAGGTGAGGTGAATCCAGTAGGGCTGTGCAGTAAATTTGACTACCGGGAAATAAGTCGAAGATAAATGTGTTATCCGGGTGCTTCCATCCATACTGGGTTGCTTGCTTGTAGCCGAGCCGCTGTAATGTTTGAATCAGTGCTTTGTGATGGTTGGGATCCGGTATCAATAGATCAATGTCTTTTGTCGATTCCTTGTAACCCTTCAATGTAAGTGCCGTTCCACCACAAGCAACTGCTAGGATTTTTGTTCTGAGAGACCTGTCCCAATCCTCCAGAACTGAAAAAAGCCGGGTTGAATTTATTCGATATTCATTAGATTGCATAAGAAAGCTCAATAAATGTATAAAAACGTACAATTTCATTTTAACATATGATTTGCAATTGTATGATTTTATGCTAATATTGTACTTTTATATACAATATTGTAAATATTGCCTTGTCTTATATGTGTCATCGGCGATTGAGAACCGCGGAAATCCGGCGATGCTTGCTCCAGCTAAACATCACCGGTTAGCGGTGCGCGAACTGACATCAGCCCAATTCTATAGTACCCGTCCGGGTACCTTACATTACACTATAAGGTACTCGTCTATCGCTAGCAAAATTACTGACTATTTTGGGCAATTGGTCCAGATTCGGACTCTTCATCGCATGTATCGCCGGTGTCTATATAAATATCTAAGTCTGATTGATTGACTTCATAGCCAATATTTTGCGAGGTCGCTGTGGTTGTAATGTCGTTTTCGAAGATGATTGCTGATGCCGGGAGCCTGCCGGTTGAAAATATGAGCTTGCGTCCGTCGGCCGTAAAGGAATTGTCTGTGGATGTTATGCCTGATTTACCGAAATAAACTTTTCCTTCATTGAGGAGGGTAACGGTATTTCCGGCAAGACTACCGACCACTGGCATCCCTGGGACCGGACCAATGACTATTGCCATCAGGTGCTTGCTTCCCATGCCAGTTCCCAGAAGCGCAACATCACTTGCAATTGAAATGGATCCAAACCTTTGGTCAGTATTCTGAATCGTCAGGCTGCCGCCAATTGATTTGACCTCGGAGCCGGCTGCCACTTGCAAGACTCCACCCTTGGACACAAGATCCATTGGACCGCCAGTTGAATGTACATTGTGTACCGTCAAGCCGCCCACCGCTGAAACCAATAAACTGGAAGCCGTTGAGTCCAACAAATTCAATGCTTTTGTATTTGCAATGTTGACGATACCACCGGTAGTGGCAGCAAGATTCTCCGTCTCAACTTTAATGGCGGACTTAGCCGAACCGAAATTTCCATTTGATCCTACTAGTGTCAGCGTGCTTGCTCTCAGAACTTTGCCCGCCATCTGAGTTACACTGCCTGTGCCATTCAATGTAATTGAAAACGGTTTGTCAGCAGAACCTATATTTTCATTGAGAATAATAGAGCCCGTTGTGGAAAGTGATACTTCACCAACCAGTCCACCAGCAATAATCATATTGCCATTGGCATTGAGAGCGAGTGTCCCAGTGCTGCTAAGTAGACCGCTTCTGCCTACATTCAATACAGTGCCACCAAAATCCGAAATTATGTTTATGACACCATTGGCTGCAGTGCCATCTGAGAATATAGTCTGTCCATTGATTACAATTTGTTTGTTCGAGCTAGCAGAGGAAATGTTGATACTAAGTGGATTTGCAGTGTCAAATCCTTCAAAAGTCACCTGCACGCCCTTAGGAATTACTAAGGATGTAAGAGAGCTGGTGAGATCATCTGGATGGAGAATAAGTGTGCCGCCAACAATCTTGCCGCTCCGGATGATCAATGTCCCATCAATTGCTCCTTGGGATTGGGCATCCAGAAGTTTGGCTGCGACAATTGGATTGTCCATATTCAGATTCGCAAGAGGTCTGCCATCGTACCCGTATATGAGAGGATGACCGACAAGAGCGTTTGGTCCTCCCTCGTTTACTATGGAATCTGCCGTCACTGTAAATGAATTGCTGACGTGAATGAATGAATCTTTGGATATGTAGACGAATGCAGACTCGAGTCTTGCAGGACCAGTGATAGTCTGCCTGCACGCGTTCCAACCTTGCTCTCCAATTATAATGCTACCTGATGCTGACCTGATTGTTGTCCCGGATTGCGAGGTTATTGAGCCCACGCCAAGAAAGAAGAATGGATCGGCCGATTGAGAATTGATCATTACGGTTGTGCCATTTAAGTAAGCCGGCGGGCTCGTCGTCCCAAAGTGATTACCGTTTTGGAATGACTGCCCGAGGTTCATCGTCAAGGCTCCATTTGCGGTAATCGTTCCATAATTTTGTAATGGACTTTGGGTGCTGAATGTTAAAGACCCGGAGCTGGTGAGCGTTCCGTTGATATTCACCCCCCAGGGTAGATTCGAGATGTTGATGATGGCAGAATTCGTATTTACAAAATCAAGCTGACCGTCCAGTGAAAATTGAATACCGGTATTTAATCCATTCGGACCAACATTAATGGGATGATCGGAGTCAAAATCTGTAAAAGTGACGTGCACACCTTGGATGATGTGGACGTAGCCTAGTACCGGAGTGATCATGTCCGGGCCAATTATTACCGTTCCCTGGGGAAGTGTATTGAAAATCGTATGCACAATTTCAAGTGTTCCACCAAGTAAACCTGCGGCCTGCAATTGTTGAATCGTGGTCCAAGTTGCCCAATCGTTGCTAAAGTTGAGATTTGAAAGAACAGGATGACTCGAGCTGATAGTTACATTTCCATCTAGTGAGATTGAGGTGGCATCAAGACCCTTCGTGTCAAAAATGACGTCAGAGTAATATGCCGTAATCTGATTATCTGGTGCAGCTGTAGTAATGCCATTAGTACCAAAGAAAATTTCACCGCCAAGAGATTCACTTGTTATTACATGGTCGGGCGCCGTACCGGGATTGGGAGTGGAGGGCGCCTGTCCGATCGAAATTGCTACTTTCCCATGGGCAAATAAGGTTGAATTGGCTCCAATTGAGATTGTGCCATTGGTGACATTGTCATTTTGAAGGATGATAGAACCGCCGTTTGACATTAGTGATGAGCCGGCGCCGATATCGAGATTTCCCGAGCCACCATGTCCTGCAATAAATGTTTGTGCACCATTTACACTTGTTAAATTGCCTTGAAGCGAGAGGTTGTGTGCGGCTGTTACTTTAAAATTTCCACCGACTTCTGAGGTGTGGCAAATTAAACTGTTTAGGCCTTCCAGCTCCAGCCCTCCCTGAGATTCTATGGTTAGACTTGCATCCTCTAAAGCTTTGATATAACTATTTCCGCCATCGCTTTCTATCAGGATGTCTGGCGTGCGTAGGTAGAGAGGACGTCCAATACTTCCTGAATTCAGTGTTTTACCAATATCACCGGTATCTGATTTCAGGATAACTTTTGAGGCCGTGATGATGTTGTCTCGCGAACTTGAGTTGTACTGCAAAATATAACCGCTACCGTCAACTTCAAGGGTCGTAGTTCCAAAACTGGTTTGTAGTCCGCCAACCGAAATATTGGCGTTGCTTCCGGGAAGTGTTTTAAGAAGAAGATCTCCGCCAACAGTCAAGTGATTACTCGTGACTGCTATCGTTCCATTGCTTAGGAAGGTCAATGAGCCATCACTGTTTGTGTCTCCATAAACTACTAATTGTTCTGAAGTGGTGTCGATGCTGTGACCGATCACGGTAATCACAGGATTTGAGTTGCCACTAGACGAAACAAATGATGTTGTGGATCCAATTAATGCTCGAGGTGAGTGACTCGTTGGTCCAATGTTTACATTGATCGGATTGGCTTGTTGAAAATCCTGAAAGCTTACTGCTACTGCTGCTATTAGATTCAACGCTGATAAGTTAGATAGGTCAAGCGACGAAGACAGCGTTAGATTCCCTCCGATAGCATAGTCACCATTGGCTACCCACATAGAACCGCCGATACCGGAATCTGGAACTTGTTGCAAATTGGCAATTTGGCGAACAATGATTGGGTCCGTCAGATCTAGGCTGATTACCGACATCGGAATCGATGGCGATGGACTGGGATAGTTATTTATTACGCCGGCATATATGACAGTTCTTGACTGTATATTTACGGTTACACCAATCGTGTCTATGGTTTCAAACTGAATGTTGGCTTGTTGGAGAGATTCTCCATGAAATGTAGGGCAGGATAATAAATTGCCGTGTTGAACGAGTAGCTGTCCACTTCCGCTCAGCACCGGGGTGGCCGCCTCTAAGCTAATAAATCCGGCGCGAGTTCCTCCAATAGCATTTACACTGGTAACAGCAATAGAAACACCTAGAGGACTGCCGGCGATAATCCTCAATGATCCATTTTGTCCGCTTCCGCTTCCGCCGATATCTACTGAGCAGGGAATTGTCACTCTACCTGACTCTTCATTCGTGCCGGCGAAAGCGGTTATTTCGATAACGCCGCCATTTGCGTTGCCCGAGGTACCAGATGCGTTTACTAAGGTAGTTCCAGTGAGATCAACTTTTCCTCCGGTTGGTGAGGCACCAACAAAAAGCAGGTCAGCATTGTTGACATTGTTGAACTGAGTGTTTGCGCCTGCGGGCTTGTTCTGCCATCCCGCAACCATAACTATGCGACCTCCTCCCGTGGATGAACTTGTGTCGATAACGCCACTGGTATGGATAATGTCTTGTTTTGCAATGAGCGCAAGAAAATTTCCGGAGGTGGTGATATCGCCAGTTAAGTGTAAGCTTCCACCAATATTGTAAAAAATCGGATCATCGCTAAGCTTGAGCGTGCCGAGATTTAAGATGTCACTGTTGGCACTGACATAAGCTTGTCCAGCTCCAACATTTACTTTGCTGCTAATATCGCCAATACTTGCGGAGACAGTCCCGCATCCAGAATTCAAATTCAATTCGCGCGAATAAATATTACCACCATTTAGATTCACATCAAACTTTTCTGTAAATGTTGAATCGCGGAAATTAATATCTCCTGCAAGTGCGCTCAGGGTGCCTCCGGTATTGTTGAAATTGAGATTGGCTGCCGTAGCTGAGTTTACGTTTATGTTGCCGGCAAGTGCGGTAATCGTGCCGCTATTGGTGATATTAGCTGATAGTAGATTGATACCATTCGCTGCTTGTAGAGATGCAATGTTATTCGCAGAAGACGCATTAACGATATTATTTGCAGCCAGGCTCAGAGCGCCGGAGCTTTCGATCATTCCGTGATTTACAATTGATTCCCTGGCGATCAAGGATAAGTCTAATGATTGTCGCGGTGTGCCAAGAGTAGTGGCGAGTGATCTCGGCAGGATGCTGCTTATGAGAGCGCCGCTATCGTTTTTAATATTATTGGCGTTGAATGTACCGCTGCCATTGGCAGATGTTGAGTAGGCATATAGACTTCCGGCGTTATTCAAATTGCCTGAGAAGATCAGATTGCTGATGGCGCTGAAATCTCCAAGGGCCATCACTCCCTTGGGAATGACCATGTTTTGCACGGCTTGACCTAAATCGCGGCCAAGATTTAGTTGACCACCAATTGCAGCGCCATTTCGGCTCAACATAATGCTTTGCTGTCCGGTTGCCAAAATCTGATTAACGGCTACTGATTCGGCTGCGGTTAGCATGCTGCCTGGCACTATTGCGCGGGTCCTGGCTCCAGACGTAACCGAGACTGGCTGTGTTGCAGGGTTATCGGCCCTAAAATTGCGTTCAGTTGAAGACAAATCAAAGTTGGCGGGAGTTTCGGCGAAGGCAGCGATATGTAGCTGTAAGATACAGCTGAGGACGGCTGTCCAATAACCAGTGCGGAAATTCAAGCGTCCAAAAACGCCCCAACGCATCGACCTGCTAGGCATGGATGAACTAAGCCCCATTTTTCGCCTATTACCTGCCCCATACCATTATCCACAATTGACGGGAAAATTGCGAATTTCCGCTCGAAAGGCAATAGCATCAGACACTTTGAGTGTTAGCGGTCATTAGTTGTTGTGGATCTAGTGGGACTTAACTTTGGATCGAGTGAAACTCTTTCGTCAAAGACAAAGCACTCGCCTTTCCAGTACGCACCGCCGACATCTTCGAAATAGCGCAGTATACCGCCGTCTAGCTGTAGTACTTTGGGATGTCCAAGTTCTTGTAAAAAAAGAGCGGCTTTCTCGCAGCGGATGCCACCAGTACAAAATGAAACTATAGTTTTATCCTCGAGGCCGCTATCGGAGTCCATGGTGGCACGAACGGCTTCCGGAAATTCACTGAACTTAGTAAGGGCCAGATCAACGGCACCTTCGAATGTACCAAACTCTACTTCAAACTCATTGCGCGTATCGAGCAAAACTATCTCTCGCTTTTCATCATCGTGACCTTGCTCCAGCCACTGCCTCAGGGTGACGGCATCAACTGCCAGGGCGCGGCCTCCTTCGGGGCGAATTGTCGGATGGCGCATCGTGATGATTTCTTTGGCGACTCGCACCACCATTTTACGGAAAGGTTGATTGTCCGATAGGCTCTCTTTGATATCAATGTCGTGAAAACGCTGTTGAAACAGGCTGTCACTGCGCAAATAGTGAAGAAACTCGTCAATGGATTCTCTTGTGCCTGCCAGGAAAAGATTGATGCCTTCGACGGATAGGACAATAGTGCCTTTGAGAGTCAATTGCTGACATTTATCCTTCAACGGCGCTGTCCAATCCGTCGGCTGCGGGATGCCGACGAACTTATAGGCTGCAATGTTGACGGTAGGCGTGGTTAGCATTTTGTCGATGAATTGGAGGCTAAAAGTGCAATTCTATAGCAAAGTATTATCGATAATTGCAAGAAAAGTGGCATGATAGCATTCTCATCACCCGATCAAGCTGTTTTTGTAAGGTCAAAAAAGCGATGAGTTTTCTGAATTGCTGATGCTTTACTGTTAGGAACTCCGGCTTGTTTAGCGAATGTCGGCCATTTGCGCACTGACGTCATGACTTGATCGAGAATTTCTATACTCCGTGCGCGCCGAAGCAATGCCTTTTCTCCGCAGGCAACGAAATCAGCAAGAACGAACTCATCTCTTTTTCCGTTCATGGACATTTGATGTTGAGACGTCCAAATGCCATTTGGGTTGTAGCTGTACGAAAGATCGAACGCTGGAGACAGCGACCACTTGCCGGATTTGTCCATAAGAAAGGCGACGTTTTTGACATGGTCGTCTTGATTGCGTGCAACAATGTTGAAACAGGTTCTCCTGAACTGTTGTTCCAGGCTAGGCGCGCCCAAATTTAATTGCGAAATTATTTGCAGCGCTTGCTCGTACGAATATAAATCTGCTCGATTGAAATCGAAGTGTGCCATTCCGCACAATGATTGCATATGAATTTTGCCACCATCATTGGTGCGATCAAATCTCTTCGTCATGAAATGATGACGACCGTTCTCGGGAAGAATCCTGCAGTCTGTCATCTCTATTCCGGCATCTCGCGCCATTAAGTAATAAGCGTACTCAATGAGACCGAATCCATGTGGATCGGCTAGCTCTCTGTCCTTATTGTTAGACACGCCGTCGAACTTCAATAACCAGTAGGTAAATCCGGGCTCAGCCGTAACTTGTCCGGAGCGCACTTCATTCGTGGTCGAATTCCATGCGATGAGAGCTTTTGCCCGGGCGCCACCGGCGGATGTTCCAACACGCAAAATATCCTGCAAGGTTTCTGCTTCTCGACCAGACAATGATGCTGCAAAAGCTTCCCTCTGAGTTAGCACCTTGCTGGCCAAGTCTACTAAAGCTGCGAGATCAAGCTTTTTGGAATTGCTAGAACGCGAACCGATCGCTGGTGCAAATTCCAACGCGCCCATTCCGCGTTGACCGATATAGCAAAGACGCTCGACGGGATTAAAACTGGCAGGGACTCTACCTTGAGTGGCAAGCCATGTATCGATGAGTGCGTTGCCGAATTTGTCGGGCAAAGAATCTCGTAGCATTCCAGGCAGTCCATGGAATGTTTCTTTGGACAGACCCGGAAACGAGTAGATCGTATTCGAGAGCGGCATCGTTCGTGGTGCCACTTCTATTCCACTTCTTTGAAATTTTTCCGTGTATTCGAAAAATGCGTATTGTTCGCGTACATCCCAAGATACCGCGCCGATTTCGCGTCCCCACAATTTGACTCTAGCTGTGGTTATCATCGAGCCATGTCCATGTAGGGCCGTCTGCATTTGGCGGCGGCTTGCGTTTTCCACGCGCTCTTTGTCGTGCGCCTCTTTTTTGGATGTTCGCAAGTTGAACCGGACTTGGTGGCACATCTGGCACTAGTAATTCCAAGTTCTGGTTAAGTCCAAGAGCGCGGAGGACATTGAGGAAATTTACTAGCTGTGTAGAAGTGCTGCCATGTTCAATTCTCTTCAGCGTTGCTGAACCTACACCAGCTTGCCTGGCCAATTCTTCTTGCGTTAGGTTCTTGTTCAGTCTATGACGAGCGACTCGCTCGCCAAGATCTTCCAATATATTAGGACCCGGTAGGTTGGTTGCCATAAAAGCTCACAAATGAACTGTAAACCTTGGATTATATGTGTAGTATATCATAAATGATCTACTAACTAGATATTATGAACTTAGCAGATCATTTATGATTTGTTATGAAAATAGGTGAACGAGATTGCAAGGGCTTTAGGCACAAGATCCGGCACTGTCAATGACAAATCATTGTGCCACCATGTTATAGGTCGATTTAATGTTTGTTAAGTGCTAGCACAGGCAAATTATGAGTAATATAGTAGTGTCATCCCTCAGGCTTAGTTCTGAGGCCCCTCGAGAGGGCGCAAGCCTACTCGAGGATTACTTTTTTGAGGGATTATGCCGGAAAGAGTTTCATTTCTGATCGATGGTTTTAATGTTTACCATTCAGTCAAAGATGCGCTTGCTGCCAAGCAGATTACGCATGGTAAGTGGTTAGACTATCGTGCTCTTTGCGCAGGTCTTCTCCGAGATGTCGGCAACTTCGAGCCCAACGCACAAATTGCCAAGATTCGCTATTTCACTGCTTTTGCCTCATATCTATCTAATACTCAGCCAGATGTGGTGCCCCGGCACAAAACATTTATCGCTGCGCTTGAATTCTTGGGAATTGAAGTTGTTCTAGGGAACTTTAAACAAAAGAAGCCTACTTGTGGTAACTGTAAAACGAAATACGTGGCTCACGAGGAAAAGGAAACTGATGTGAATATAGCCATTCACCTCATCAAGATTTTCCTTGAAGACGAATGTGATACCGCCGTCATTATTTCTGGTGATACAGACTTGATTCCTGCTCTCAAAATGGCAAAGTTATTGTTTCCTCAAAAGAAAGTGGCCATTGGTTTTCCATTCAAGCGAGTCAATAATCATTTCACCCAAATCGCTGATTTCACGTTCAAAATAAAAGCGGGTCGTTATGAAAAGGATCAATTGCCAGATCCGGTAATACTTTCCAATGGAAATAGGCTGGTGAAGCCAGCCTCCTGGTAATGGGCCAGAAATAGAGTTGATTAGCTAACCAATCAACTCAAAAAGTAGGTGCATGCCAGTGGAAGGCGTGCGGTGTCATTAGTTAACCGATTATTGTTATCGCAATTATTGCGCACAAAAAACTAGAAACTATCCAGCGTGACAAACTATAGATAGTCCATCATATTAAACTAGATACAGTCCAGCTTAATAAACTAGAAATGGTACCGTTGCGGATGACGACAATGGCGGGCAAGCCTGAAGCAAAGTAACTGCTTTCTTGTTTTGGATTCAACCAAAGGTGGTAGATGATGGTGTTTAGTTAGTGAGTTTCACGGGGTATGATCTTGGTTATATCGATCTGGAGGCAGTCATGGGAACTAATAATCAAAATCCAGAAATGCCAGAGGACACAATTAAGGAAAAAAGCACTGGGGTAACGCCTTTGGCAAGGCAGGCCGCTCGTGAACTGGTAGATCCGGCTGTTCTGGAAAGTCAGCAGGATATGAAAGTTGTAGAACCACCCGATTGGTTGCCGGAAAGCGAGAAATTGCTTGATCAAATAAAGCAAATTGATCGCCCCTTCAAGCCAATGGAGAAAATGGATCCAAGCAGATCCTTTGCCGATCTGCTGCAAAGCTTTAGCGATGCTAGCCTGCCGCAACTGGAGATCCTTGGTGATGAAGCGTCTCAGCGAAAGGCTGAGGTTAAGCGTGATGAAAACGGCAGACCAATAGAAGTCGACTATCCCAAGCCAACCGATGGAAAACCGGCAATTGAGAAAGCAACAATCAAATATGGAGATGATGGTTTACCAAAGACCTTGACTCTCACCAACACAGATGGCTCTACTCTCCGACTGGACAGGGACACACGTAGCAAAGAGCAGCCCTGCATTTGGGTGATTGAGAAAAGGGATAGCCAAGGGAATGAAATACTGCTGAACGCTTTTGATCGCTGCAAAGTTACGATAAATAAAGACGGAGTTATCGACATTTATGCACAAAGACCCGAGGAAGTTGGTGGCAAATGGGTTCATCTCAAGTTAGATCCAGACGGCAAGCGTACAAAAAGTGAAGAAGATAAATGTGGTGATGGTACTCCCGCTAAATCCGAAGGCACACAACCGCCCCTCGAGCGAAAGGGAGATGAGGGCAAGTTAGAAGCCAAACAAGAAAGCCAGCACGAAAAGGAAATTAAAGAACTTGCCCGGGACATAGTAAGAGATCTGCGTGACGCAAAGATTGCTTCAGTAAGAGAAAGTCTCGACAGCCTAACTCAACCCGATGATGACGCTGCCAGAGCAAAACTAGTCGAAGTGTGCCAGAAAGCTAAGGAGTTAGCTGGAAAGGACATGCCTGTAGACGTGCAATATACTTATTACGACAAGGTCACCGGCGCCATTGTTACAAGTGCCGATCCTCCTATGAAGAGGGACAATAACGGGCGTCCTACTAAAGAGATAGACACAAATGCACTTAGAGGCGTCACGGTTAAATGCCGCGGGGTGCAAGTTTGGAAACATAGCTATGGCGACGAGATCTGACAAGGGCAAAGGTAGGTAGGCAATCATGGTTGACCAGAACCAAAAGTTTGAGTCTTTGCCGGAAGAAACGAAAAATCCTGGTGATGCCGATATGGGTGATCAGGATACGGAAGAAAAGGCCTCTTCGCTTGCTGCTCAGGTCTCTGGGTATTTGACCAGCATTGATGGCAGAATTGCTGATCTGCCCCTGACTGAAGCTGCCTGGTTACCGCGCGGGGTATTGCCGGGGGAGTTAATTGATCAAACAAACGAGCTTGACCAAAATGCTGACCGGGCGAAGGGAGCAGTTGAGCGTACCGAAACCAATCCGGATGGCAGCGTGGTGCATTATAACGCTGAGGGAAAGCCCGTAAAGATTGACTATAAGAACGGTGATAACTGCAGTATATCCTACGGTACAGATGGGCTCCCTGCAAAACTGGATTTTTGGCGGGGCGATGAAAATTCCGGTTGGCATGAAATTTACGAAAAGACTTCGGGCAAAGAAAATGATCCTTTGAATGGCACCTGGATCAAACGCTTGACTGACTTGAAAGGACAGCAAATAGCCGCGCCAATAGATTTAGGACAGTCGGCAGTGTTGGTGGATAAGAGCAAGCACGGAGAAGTTGACTTATATGAAAAGCGGCCCGGGACAAACACCTGGCGTCATGAAAAATTTAAGACAGATGGGCAAAAGGAAAGAACAGAAGACGTTGCCTCTCCAGGCGATAAAAGCAAGCAGGCAATTGAAAGTCCCGGGCATGCGGAAAAAACTGATGCGCGAGTGGAAACTAATCCCGACGGTAGTGTGGTGCACTTTGATGATAAGGGCAGGGTAACGGAAATTGACTACGCTAAGACCACTAACAGTATGTTCAGCAAAACCAAGTTTGAATATGGAGATGATGGACAGTTAAAACGCATTGAAAGAACTTGCTGTGATGGTGGCTGCTCGAAAGTGTTTGAAAGGGTATCCGGTGATCAGTGGCATGAATACTGGATGGATGACAAAGACAAAATTCCTTATAACGATATCTATAGCAACTACAAATTTAGCATCAAGCCAAATGGGCAAGTGTATGAACGTTGGGGCGACAATCTGGAATGGTGTCAGATGTGGTGTACCAATGGTGAGTGGGATTGACCTGACCCGTTCTTATTCCACGTCAATTAGATGACTTTTCAAAATCGAATGATAGACATGATTCAATGTGCTATCCGAGACTTGCTACCTTTCGCTCAACGAGGGCTAGTGTCTTGGGGCAGTATTGTCGCAGCAGTGGTTCCCATTGGGCCCTGGCACTTCCGCCTTCGACTATGGCAAAAAATTCGGCGAAGGCTTCTTCGTATCCTCTGTATCCAGACTGCAATACATAACTAAGGCGTTTCTGAATTTCTGGAGGCATGCTCATTGCTTCTTTTTGATAAGTGGTCATAAATTCAGCGGAGTGTGAGTAATTACCGAGTGCATCATCGACGGCGTGTCCGGTTTCATGACGAAGTACTCCCTCGACCCTATCGCTTTTCACCCATGGTCCGGATTTCACGTGCTCGGCAACGACAATTAAGTGTTCTCTTTTAAGTACGGTGCCATCGGCGTTTTGCCAGGTCCAACCTTTCGGGTATCCGTTAGGAATTTCATTCGGGTCATATCCGTATTTGGCGCGAATATCAACTACTTTATCCGCTGCGATAAAACCATAACCGCGCTTTGAGAGAAACCGCTTAACGTTGTCGTCTAAGCCTTCCGCGGCATCTTTCACTCTTTCGGCATGTTCGGGTGTGCACTGGTATTTTTCGACGCGCAATGCCAGGGCTCGGTCGCGGCCCATGGAATCGAACTGGTCTAGTCCTTGCTCACCCTGATCGAGTTTGCCGATTCCAATTTCTTGCAGAATTGGCAGATAAAGTTTGGTGCTTTCACCACGTTGTAGTGTTCCGAATAGGTTCATTATCCTTTTGTATTCGGGATCTCCAGGCGAAAACTGCAGAGATACATCGCCTAAAACATGATCTTTGCCTGAGCTTAAATCAAGAACGAAACTGCCATCGTCGTTTAATGTAATGGTGCCTAATGGTTGATGCACATCTCTTTGATCTTGAAATTCGGTGCGCAGATTCTTGAACAATTCGTTTCCAATTGGGGTCTGAAACCGGTCGGCACCTTCGCCGGCTGTTTCTTCTGGGCATCCAATTTCTTTGTCGCTTGCCATGAATTCTCTCCCTGGCCGATCTACCCATTTTCTGTCGATACTTAACTGGTGACGGGGTCGATATCATTAAGTTTGGCATGAATTGTTGTGGCAAATCTTGTTGAAATTGCTTGAGGACAAATGGTCATCGAGAGAGAATTATTTGCGCATGGTGGCGGCCCAGTCGACGGTGAAGGTTCCGTCCTTGTGTTCTTTCCAGACGATTTTGCGCACGGGTGTGTTTTGCACGTGGTGGTAAATGAGAGCAGTGCGCTCGAAGAAGCCACGGGTGTGATATGAATGGGGCATCTCGAGTGCCACCATGTCCAGGTGGTGACAAAATTCGTGAATTAGTGTACTGAGAAATGTACCATATGACGTTGCCTTCTTTTTTATGGCCGTGCGCATCCATAACCTGATGCGCTGAGTGTTGGGATCGTAATCGCCAAATGTCTCCACCACCCAATCCTCAGTTTCCTCGCGCGGTCTGACGCTGAGCACACGAATTGGGGGTGCTTTGATTTTGTATGCCTTCGCTAAATCAGCGGCTAGAGCATTGCAGGCAAGACTGGCAGCTTTGAGATCTTCATCCGCCAGAGCCTGCTTGATACTAAGCGCATGCTTTCGCGCCGGTTGAGCCGGTGGCAGTTTGATCTTTCGCATCTCATCGCTGCGCAAATATTCTTCGTTCTTCTTAGCAGCTTTCGGGATTCTGTCTGTGTACATTTTTACTCTATCGGGTTTCTAATTTGGTTAAGCAGTTTTGCGGCTTTTCTTTTTTCGGATCGTTGGCTTGCTTTGAGATCGTTGTTGAACGCGGGCGTAAAGCCTAAGCGCCTCATTCATTCTCGACTGATAACCATCGCCGCTGGACTTAAACCAGACGAGCACGTCCGCATCAATTCGAAGGCTTACTGGAATTTTGCGCGGTCGATAGTACTTTCCGATTTCGGCGGATGTCCAATTCAAATATTCCGGCATGCCAGTCATATCGATTTCTTCGTCGGTAACATTTTCCAAAGCCTTGAGCTCAGCGGCCAATTCTCTTGGAATAGTTGACTGCTTCCCTTTTGGTGGCTTTGCGCGCCGATATGATGCGGATCGTGGGCTCATGTTCTAATACCTTTTCTGTACCTGACAATTTTGTATATACATAATTGTATTGCGTTCAAAATCGCTTGTCAATATGTGAGCTGACAAAAATGGCAGTTCACATAAATAGTGTCCATTTGTAACAGTGTATTGTGCGGGTTTCTGCTTGCCAAGCGATGGTGGAAATACTAGCCACCGTTGAAATTAGCCGGAAATAGCAGGTAACTAATGTGACGATTTGGCGGAAGGACAGATATAAGGAATCTCCTTGGGAATGAAGTTATAAGCGGAGTCTCATCGTTAATAACTTCACTCAGCCAAGAGGGGCGTGCAATGAAATTCAAGAAAATTTTTCCCAAAGCACTTGTTCTGGTTCTTACAGCTTTGTTGCTAACATCGAGTGGTATGACGCCGGCCGTGGCAGCGGAGAACAAACTCACAGGCATTCGCGGTGCGTTTTTTGATTTTGTTGACGATCCATGGAAGCACGTTGGTCATGAAGAAGAGTCGGCGCGATTTTATGCCGATGGTCTCTTGGTCATGGATAAGGGCGTGATCAAGGATTTTGGATCGTATGCAGATTTGGCGGCAAAATATCCGGGGCTTGCGATTACAACAATGCCGGGACGGATCATCGTGCCGGGATTTATTGATGGGCACGTGCATTTTCCGCAGACACGCGTGTTAGGTGCGTATGGTTTGCAATTGCTTCCTTGGTTGCAAGAATGGATTTTCCCGGAAGAGTTGAAGTACAAAAATACTGCCTATGCACAAGAAGGACTGAAGCATTACTTCGATAATATGCTTGCAGGTGGTACGACGACGGTGCAAGATTTTGGCACATCGTGCACGCCGGCAATCGCCGCGTTTTTTGACGAGGCAAGCAAGCGCAACATGCGCGTGATTTGCGGACTTGGTGGCATTGATCGCAATGCGCCGCCGAACTTTTTGAATACACCGGATCAATTTTATGCCGATTCAAAAATGCTGATTGAAAGATACCACCGCAAAGGCAGAAATCTTTATGCGATCACACCACGCTTTGCTTATGGTGCTTCGCCGGAGCTTATGACAAAGTGCGGACAGTTGCACAAAGAATATCCGGATTGCTGGGTGAACACGCACGTTTCTGAGAATCCTACCGAAACAAGAAACGCAGCACAAATGCATAACTGTTCTGACTACTTGGGCTGTTATGAAAAATATGGATTGGTCGGACCGAAATTTACTGCCGGACACGGAGTGTGGTTGTCGGATGATGAAATGGCTCGCTTGTCAAAGAGCAACGCATCAATTTCATTTTGTCCAAACTCCAATACATTTCTTGGTAGTGGACTCTTTCGTTTGGGCCGGGTAACGGATCCACAAAATCGTGTTCGTCTAATATTTGGCACGGACATGGGTGGTGGCAATAGTTTCTCCATGCTCAATGTTCTTGACCAAGCGTACAAGGTCGGCATGTGCAACAACACCATGCTTGATGGCAGCGTTGATCCGCGCATGCATAATGAAGCAGAAGCCGAGCGTAATAAGTTGAATGCTTATCGCGCCTTCTACTCGCTTACACTTGGTGGTGCGCAAGGACTTTATTTGGATGATGTAATTGGTAATTTCTCGCCTGGCAAAGAAGCAGATTTCGTCGTTCTCGATTGGAACGGCGGTCCGCCGGCAACTGCTTGGCACCAGTCGCTGATTTGCGATAAACCAACAACTATGAAACAAGCTGAGCAATTGCTCTTCGGTGTCATGGCAGTTGGTGACGATCGTGCTGTCGATGAAACCTGGGTGATGGGACAGCGCCAGTACAAAAAAGGATTGGATACTACGCTTGCCGGAGTAAAACACAAAACGGCTAG
>JAGVKG010000048.1 GCA_020050685.1 Candidatus Obscuribacterales bacterium
CGCCGTCTATTGCTATGCGTTGGGCAGAAACAAGCATCGCGACTTCCCATATAGAAAATGCGGAAACTATCGCCCGCGAGGTTGCCCGAGCCTGATGAATTATTTCAACAACGTTTGGCTTGAGTTCTTGACCCTCAACCAACCAAACCCAGACATGAGTATCAAGCACTACTGTCATTGATCCAAAACATCCCATTTAACATCAATAGGTGAAATTATGTCGCCCAAGATTTTGGCACGACCTTTCATGCACCCATACAAGCTTGGTATTTCATCCTCGTACGGCACAAGTTTGACTATCGGTTTGCCGTGTTTGGTTATGACGATTTCCCGGCGATCTTGTTTTACCTGATCCATGAGCTTCAGACACTTTGCTTTAAATTCACCAGCGGGCATTTCTTTGGCTTTAGGTTTGGGTGTTTTCATAGATATGACCATAGTTATATGACTATGGTCATATTATAACACATATTCCTTATATATAGTTTTTAGCCCGCTTCCTCAAGTTTGTCCACGCGGTGCTCCAGCGTGGTTAACCTGTTGTCGAACTTATCGCCGCGTTTGATGAGTGCGTTGTTCGCTTCGGCAACCATTCCCACCAATGTATCTATGCGCAGATTCGTGCTTTCAAGCTGCCGTTCAATTCGCAATCCTAGTCCGTCTATCTTCGATCCCAGCCCAGTTTCAACCGAGCCGAGCCGGGCATTAGTTTCGTCTATCTTCGATCCCAGTCCAGTTTCGACCGAGCCGAGCCGGGCATTGGTTTCGTCTATCTTCGATCCCAGCCCAGTTTCGACCGAGCCGAGTTTGGCATTGGTTTCATCAATTCGTGATCCCAGTCCAGTTTCAACCGAGCCGAGCCGGGCATTCGTTTCATCAATCCGTGATCCCAGTCCGTCAATCCGTGATCCCAGTCCAGTTTCAACCGAGCCGAGCCGGGCATTCGTTTCATCAATCCGTGATCCCAGTCCAGTTTCAACTGAACCGAGTCGGATGTTTGTTTCCCCAACCCGTTCAGCTATCAGCTCAACAACTTCCAATAGTCTATTCTCGATGTTCATATTAACCGCTCCTTTAAGCAACGAGTAGTCCTATTGTTAAAGACGCTTGAGGGGGTAAAAAAGTTCAACGAATTTACATCTATTTTACCAAATTAACCAACTGGCAACCGTCTATAAACCGGTACAACACCAGGCGTTCGCGCGAGCTGTGCGATTAATCAAACAGACAGTTTAAGTGGTGGCATCACGTATTAAAGCCTGAAGTTCTATTTGTAATTAGATCTCTGAAATTGATACTTTCGGCTAAATGACTAATTCTATTTGCTTGAGAAAAACACCTAAAAGCTAACCAGTAACAGAATAACAAAGTAAATTTCACTGTCTTTTCAAGACGTGGGGTTTGCCGTGCTTTCTGATGGTGCACTCAAGCAGTAGGCATCTGATTACCAAACCCTGTCGCGCTGACAGCGGGTTTGTACACGCTTACGTTCACTTTCCCAACGACAAGTTGAAGGAGACTATATGCCAGAAATAAATTCCCAACAGACGAAAGAATTCGAATCTCGGATTCAGTGCATCAGAGCCGAAATCGGCCGATTCTGCCCGCGCGGCGTAAAAGTCGCTGAGCAATCCAAACCGAGAGAGGACCGGTGGTACATTCAGAAAGTGCATTGGCTAATGCAACTGGAAGATTTGCTCACTAAAGTCGGACAGGCGATCGAGGCCGGCATGTTACGGGACGACTTAAAATATCTTGCGTCCCGCAATCGCGCCTCGCTTCAGTTCGTGAAAGATTGCAATGAGCATGCGGAACTGGTGGAAGAAATCGAGATGTCCGATCTGATCAATCAGCCGATCGGTGTGCAAATCGGTTACATCCAAAAATTCACCACTTTCACCGACGATGCTACTCTCGCCGGCGAGATACCCTGCAGCGTAACCACGATCAAAGCCTGGAAGTCCGGCAAAGCGAAATCGCCCACGGTCGGCTATCGCCAAGCAATCGCCAGATTGGCACGCCTTGCCTACAACATCTGGCAAGGAGAGAAGCAGGTGTCCGCACTGTCGCCGGATAAGAAAGCGGAGATCGACCAGCGCTACTCGTCCTATCAAACCGCCGGCTGTACAAACCAATGCTCGGCGGGATCTGACTGCAACAATGCCTACAGCACACCAGGTGGTCAAATGCAGATCGAGCTCGGCGTAGGTGGTCCGGTTTCTCGAGAAGTCTACGCCGACCCCGGCTACGCCCGCGTCATTCCGACACCCGGTATCCACTGAGTGGTGGCACTCGCCGTCCAATAACCCCACGAGAAAGCCGAGCTAACCACTCGGCTTTCTGTTTACTAGTTCACCCGTCACAACATCCAGTCTGTGCAAGCAGACGTTCTTGGAGGCAAGAAATATGACAGAGAAAGTTTTCCTAGCGTTTGCCGGCGCAATAACGGTGATTCTTTTCGCTACCATCGCCATCTGCTGCGGCATAATGATCGGTCCGGTAGTGCCCGCTAGTCTCATGCAGGCAGTGCTGCGTATCGACCGTAACATCGTTGTCACCGTGACCGGTGCGCTTGTCTTTTGGATTGGGTACCTCCTTGTGTACTCCAAGTACGGCGAACCACGCATTTCCCTTTGTGTTGCTCAACACGAGTCTTACAAACAAGCTGTGGCGCGAGCCAACAAACAATTGGTTAACGTTTGGCAACAATACGTCACAAGGAGGTGCGCAACAACCAGCGTCGACCTGACAAAGCACAAGCAGTTATCGCCTGCCAAGCAGAAGCGTCACAACACCCTCTTCGTCAAACGAAAGCGGCGTGATGCTCTCATGCTTGCGATGCGGTGGAGCGGCGCTGCGCTAATGCTGGTTGGCGTGCTTGTGTTGTTCCACTCGTATGGAAAGGAACTCGGCAGCCTGTTAACAAACAACTGGCTGCTAACACCACTGGTGGCTCTGCCACTCTCAATGGTGTTTTCCGTGTTCACTAGATGTACACCCTGGGTGTGCTACTACGGACAAATCCTCCGCTGGAGAGAGGACAGCAAAGACTACGAGGGTCGCTGCGTCCGAGTTGGCGTGTTCTATTGCAAGGTACTCCTAAGAGACGGATACTTGCACGACATTCACGTCATGCGGTTCTGGCTCTTCGGTGTGGACTATCCATGCTGCGCCAACTATCCGGATGAAGAGCCATAAACCATAATAGAAAGCAGCGCGAGGCCAATGCCCCAATGACAGCACCACCTGCGGTGCCATCATTGGGGCATTAGCCCTTTGCGTTCCTCCAACCCCGACACTACAAGACTTATTCCATCGGAACAATGAGGTAACACAATGACCCAACGCGAATATACTAGCCCGGCAACCAACGAACTCGACCAAGCGCTTCGCGATAATGCGAATCAGCACGACAGGCAGGTATCAGTAAACGAAAAAGTGCAACAATCAATTGGTAAATACCTGGCACTGAGAAACTCTCCGCAGCAACAACAATTGCAGGTAATACTCGACTGTCTCGGTATGGACAAACAAGTCTTGTCAAATATTTTAGGCATTACTGAGCAGCAGCTTGAGAGGCTCTTAGCAGATAAATCACAAATGCCTTGGAGTACTTGGTGGGGCTCTGAGAACCGCATCTACACGCTGTCAGATATTGTTCAATATGTGGGTGCCGACTGCTCTGTGCACCAATTGAAAGCATGGATGAATAAGCCGGCAAAAGCGCTAGGCGATAAGAGTCCATTGCATTTTCTCGTCGAGAACCGCAATGATCGCATGTCTTTTATGATGGTCTTCGACTATGCTGGTGTTGCCGCCGTTCCTGCACATAAGAGGAGTGCACTATCTCGTGGACAGATGGAAATATCCTTGACCTTAACCACTCCAGGCATCGCACTGCTTGAACAACAAGCCTGCGATGCCGGCATGTCTCGCCAAGAATATGTCGAGGCAATAATGTGGGAATGCATCGACGCCGTGCCCTTCCTTGAGCTGCCTTCTGTAGACGATCTCTACAGTTCAAAACATGCTCATTCTTTTCGCAAACTACCCCGCAAGCAAGTATACGGAAAAGTAGGCGCTATCGTTCTGCAACAATTCCGTGAACAACTCAGGTCGTCGCCTGTACACCACGAAGGACAGCTGGTCGAAATCTTTGTACGCGCTAAAGCCGGCATGTTACCGGACTCTCTACAAAGAGCTTTCACCAATTTGTATCCATGTTCTACAGAGGATGAACAGGACACAAGCGACAACGAACCGTGCATTCCTGAACCGGATGGTTGCGGCGTCTAATCACTGCGATGCCACCACATGCCCACAAGAAAGCCGAGTTAACCACTCGGCTTTCTTTACTAGCAGCTTGTCTATTTGGCACTAATCACAACGTTTTACATCGAGCCCCATGGGAGGATTTTGACATGGCAAGAAAATATGGAATTTGTGGTAACGTATCCGAAAAATCGGGAGCAACGCTCTTTGGTATACCCGAAGGTACAAGCGCTCGCGCCTGCGCCGACATGGCCGGAGTCACAGATGTGACAGCGGTTGCACTTCTCATGAAGCGCGACAAGTTCGAAGGGAAAGTTGGACAAACTTGCGTCATCGAGTTTTTGGATGATGAGGACAAATCCAAACTCGTTCTCTTCGGCCTCGGCAACAAAGAGGGTGCTTCTCTCAAGACATGGAAAAAATGTCTAGCTGCCGCGTATAAAGCAGTGCTGAAAGAGAAAGAGTCCGTCGTGCGCGTCGGATTGCCGTTGACAGAGTGGGATCTAAACGAATCAGATCTGCAAAAGATCGCACAATCGGTCACCCAACTTGCCGGTCGTATCGACTATCGCTTCGACCGGCACAAGACCGTAAGCCGCCATGAATATCGTGGCATCGACGAGCTTCTCGTTCTCCAACCGGAAACGATGAGGTCATCAGTTTTCTCCAAACTGATCAAGCCGTACGTCGACAAAGGTGACTACCTGGCTCGAGCTGTGAACGCGGTGCGCGACATGGTCAACGAACCTGCTAGTCACATGAGTGCTGCAACCGTGGTCCGAGAAGCAGAGATGGTAATCAAAGCAGCAGAGAATCCGGCGCTCACAATGCGGTGCTACGGCAAACAACAGCTCATCGACATGAACATGGGCGCTTTCCTCGGAGTCAACAAGGGTTCCACAACCGAGCCTGTTCTGATTCAGGTGGACTACAATCCGCGAAACGCCAAGAAAGGTGTGCACCTGTTCCTCGTCGGTAAGACCGTGATATTCGATACTGGCGGCCACAACATGAAGCTCAGCGGCAACATGGACAAGATGAAAATCGACATGGCAGGTGGCGCGGCGATGTTGCATACCATGTACGTCATCGCGCGTCTTGGTCTACCGGTTCGCGTGACCGCCCTGCTTCCTGCAACGGACAACATGATTGGTCCGGATGCAATGATGCCGGGCGATGTGCTCACATCCATGTGCGGCAAAAAGATCGAGATAACCAACACAGACGCTGAAGGGCGCTTGTGTTTGATTGATGCGATCACGCACGCAATCGCGCAAGGCGCAACGCACATCGTGGACATGGCGACCTTGACGGGAGCGATGATCATGGCATGCGGTCATACAGCAGCAGGAATCTTCGGTAACGACAATGAGTTCATCAACACACTCATAGACGCATCGAAGGTAGCTGGAGAACAACTGCATCACTTCCCTCTCGAGGAATTCGAAGAGATGCGTCCGGCTCACAAATCGGAGATTTCCGATCTCGTGAACTCAGCTGGAGGTGGAGGCGGCCATATCAAAGCAGCCTTCTTCATCAGCGAGTTTGTCGGCAACACAAAGTGGGTACACCTCGATATCGCCGGCGTTGCTTATAGTCCGAAGCCAACGGAATTCGATCCGAAAGGCGCAACCGGTTTCGGCGTCACGACACTTGTCGAACTCGCCGAAGCGATGTCCACCTAAATGGACACACACCGCTTTGCTCGCAAGGGCAAAGCGTTTACTAGTACTCGTCTGGCAAACGAGTGCGAGAAATTGGGTACACCTGTATGGAGTAAAGCATCTATGACAGCAGAAAAACCAGTTACATCGGAAACCGTGGAACTCGCGAGAGTAACAAAGCCAAGAAAACCGCGCTACCAACAACCGAATAAACGGGCGGCATTTGGAATCAAATCTCGAGTACGAGAAACGGACCACACAGGAGGACTGCCGTGGGCTGCTGCGATCATCGGAGCAGAGGAACGCGACGATGACAAAGCATACGTCGAACAAGATGGTTGCGGCGCGTAAACAACACTTCGATACCACCACAAGAAAGCCGAGCCAACCACTCGGCTTTCTTGCTGCACGCCGGTGGCAAACATACTACAGATAAAAAGAACAGGAGCGATAAAGCAATGAATTGGAATAACCTTTTCAAAAGAACAGAAAAAACAAAACGCTGGACGAATGTTTGCGCATGTGTCGAGCTACTCAAGCGCCTCGGAATAAACCCCGCGAATGAACGTCACTGGTCCGGTATCTATCCGCCTCTGAGCCCGCAACAACGGAAGGATCTCTTCAGCTTTCGTCTGCTAGACAAGATGTCCTCTGAGCCATCTGTCGCTAGACAGCCATCAGACTCCGGTGAGTTCGCCATCTTCATGCTCGGGGTGATCATGGCAATCGCAGGATTTGCCACGGTGCCACTCTGCATAGGCGGCTATCTATCCATCGGCGGGGAACTCGCCGGTCTTGCAATCGGCATCTTCGGTGTCAACATGGCCCTGGCCTTCAGGCGATAGTCGTTTCAACAGAGCACCACGAAAATCAATTGAGTTCGCCAGCAGTGGTGGACTTTTTGATTTGCATTTTATGCTACTTGCAGTAGTAAGTATGTTCTTTTTATAGTACAGAGATATTTTCATTAAATTTGCTGGTTTCATTGAACTTTTTGGCACCCTCAAGCGTCTTATATATTGAGGGCAGCCCACGGATGTCAGCAACTCGATCGGCTATTGTCAGGCGGGACAAGTACCATGTTTCATTTCGAACTCATAATTACGAATCATGCTCGTGAGCGTATGCTTACACGCGGAATTGAG
>JAGVKG010000049.1 GCA_020050685.1 Candidatus Obscuribacterales bacterium
CGCAGTGATAGCTTTAGCTTTCTCTGCACCTGCCGGCAATCTTTACTCCATTACCTCACGCTATTACTTGAGGGCGCTTTACATACCATCTCCGTCGGCGCCTGCGGCTTCTCCTCCGCGCGACAAGACGCTCCACTCCGAATTCCTCATCGGAATTCTGCGCTCCGCTGAACTTCTGCTGACTTCTTTTATAGCGATATGGCTGAGACAACTGATTGAGCAAGCTCGTCCGCTGATTGACCGCCGAGAAGTTGGCAAGCTGCTTCTGTGTGGTCGGTCATATTGCCGGCTTGTAAGCGAACCAAAGCTGCTAATGCTGCACCGCGTGCTAATTGTTTTTTGTGTGTATCGGCAGAATTTTTTAATCGGGTAACTCTGCGCTCGCCCACTCCGCCTGAATAGGCGCAAGCCAGTCCGACACCGGCCCATAAATTTGCTTGACGATGTTCGGCAAAGCGCATGATTGCCGCTCTGATTTTGCGCACATTTCCACGCTGGCTAAACCAAAGCGATCGGCCGAGTCCTTGATCAAATGCACCACTTCTTTTGCTGCTAAACGGCTCAGGCAAGAAACGCTTTTCTATATATCTAGCTGGATCGAAATATCCAAGATAGAACGCATAGCCATCGATAATTACTGCACGATAGTTAGGATCATATTGATCTAAGATGCCTTGTGTGCCAAAGCGTTGATCGAGTCTGATTTCCAATTTGGCCATAGCCATTCCCAAACCGGCATGCAATGTAAATGCGTGGCTGGCACCAAAATCTTTTTGTAAGCGTTTCCAGCGGTCTGCTCGCGAAGGAGAGACAAAATCGACTATGGCAAGACCCATAGCTGTGCCTTCAAAAAATACACCGGCAAATTCTGGATCGACATCGCCAAATTTTTCAATCAGTTTGTCTAGACCCTGGTCTTTCAGTGCTTCGGTGCAGGAATTAGTAAATAGTTGTTCGACGGATTTAAGATGCTCACGTAAGGAAATGTGACCACTTGTCTCAAAGTTTGGTGCGTGCTGAAATTCTGAAAACGTTTCAGAAAGCAAATGGCAGTACCAACGTACTTTGTCCATGGTCCTTTGAGCCCAGGGCCGCTTAATGTAATTGACTTTGCCTTCAACGCTTTTTGGTTTTATTGGTCTAAGCCAAATTGCTGTCATAGTAAGAAGCTCCCAAGGCAGTGTAAAACCAGGGCTAAGCCAAAATCTCGATGATTTCGGGATGTCCTAAGGAAATACCGCCAGAAAAATTAGTATACGCTAATATTAACCCGATCTCAGGTTCATGTCAAGTGATTTTAATCGTTTTTGCGGACCTTTAATCGTGACAACAATCGCTTCCCAATAGAGGGCCAGTCCGCGAATCAGGCTGACGGCAATTAGGGCAACAAAGAGACCGAAGAAGAGGTGCATGACCTGTAACGCCCCGTAAATCGCAGCTACCGATAATCCAAAGGCAATTTGGCGCCAGAATTTGATCGGCGTGGTTGCCGGGTCCGGAATCATATATAGAGTGAAAATGATGAAGGCACACGAGGTCATTGGTGCCAGCGGTACTTCCAGTGGCACACCG
The DNA here is from genome assembly GCA_020050685.1 of Candidatus Obscuribacterales bacterium. Classification (GTDB taxonomy): domain Bacteria; phylum Cyanobacteriota; class Vampirovibrionia; order Obscuribacterales; family Obscuribacteraceae; genus JAGVKG01. The sequence goes on from JAGVKG010000049.1 coordinate 1,573, forward strand.
AACATTTGGTGACGAATAAAGGCTTGAAAAACAAAACCGGAAAGCCAGGCAAGTACAAGCGGTAGGCGATGGGTGAATCTACCGTGCACGACAAGACCAGTCATTAATATGATCATTGGTGTGAGCCAGTCCCAGATACCGCTAATGTTTTCGACAAAGTGATAGGGTGGTGCAACGCCTATAAAAGGTAGGAGGAACAAAGTCACGGTGATGCCGAAGTTGGACGGATTGAAAATGTGTTGTGTGCTGCCATTGGAAAGCGGTGCCCGGAATAAGACTTTTGAGGCAATCGAAAGTACAGAGGCAAATACAACCGGCATGATTAAACGGTTAGGGTAAAGCAGCATACCGACAGCCAAGCCGGAAATTAATGCCGGTGCATAAAAAAGCATGACCTCGGTGGCTGTGCCTTTATAACGTGGCGCTCTGCCTTTTGCCTTAGATTCAACCGCCTCCAAGATGAATTGCGTCAAGCAAGCTGCACCGACAGCAATTAAAGGCTGTTGCCAGGCTTGCTCAAAGCCTAAGACAAAGTGTCCGAGGATATTCCAAATAATCAACAAAGCCGCAAAGGAGAATAATGCGTATTTGCGATTGTCTTTGTTTTGATCTGGATAGTAGCTTAAGGTTGGCAAAGCCTTCGCCGCTGGTTTAGCTTGCGCAGTCTTTAGACCTTGATCTTGATTCTGGGTTTTTGTTGCCATAATCGTCTATCCTAACTTAATTGTATGCCAACCCGGTTTCACGGTGAACTTTTGTTTGTGTTTTAATCCATGGCGATCGCGCCAGGCAATCTCCAAATCTAAATTAGTTTGGTTAGCAATTTGTCCCAAGCCAAAATAAATATCCTGGCTGCGCTTGCCGGCATGACCTGAGCCGCCATCAATTTGAGCAATTGTTCTTTTGCCGTCGGGCAAAGTGAGGATTGCTTGAGCGCCGATGGCTGGACAGGTCTTATCTAAGGTGTCTTTCTCACAAGGCAGGACAAGTTTCACACCAAGGTAATTTCCTTGGCGCGGACTATCATTTCTAAAAAAGTATGATGTCTCCCACTGATTGGCTAAAGCAAAATCCAAATCGCCGTCACCGTCGCAATCGGCAAGAGCAATACCGCGTGAGCACATTGGCTGCGAAAGACCAATTACATCGGCAAGATTGTAATATCGCCCGTCGGATGCTTTGACAAAAAATGCATTACCTTCTTGTCCGGAAATATCTGCTCCTGGTTGGAACGAAGGCCAATAGCGAGGGTTGCGTACCATTTGATCGTTGACTGAACCGACTGCTTGTAATTCCGGCCAACGATTGATTTTGCCTTTGATAAATCCAAGTGCCTGCATGGCCTCAGGAATTCCGTCGCAATTTAAATCGGCAAGCCGGCAGTCCCAAGCCCAACCGCTCTGGGCAAGACCAAGTTTGTTAGATGACTCGACAAAGGGAGCGGAATTAGCCAGCGGTTTGCCATTATTCAACCAAACAAAATGGTTTTCCAGGAATTTATATTGCGAGGCAATATTGCTAACGTAAATGTCCAGCTTCCCGTCTGAATTGAGATCGCAGGCTTCCACACCCATACCCTTGAATGAGTCTTTGCCTAAGACGCAAGATTTCGGTGTGGAAAAATCACGCTTGCCTTCTAAAAGAGCAAATTGCAAATGTCCTTTGGTGGATAAATTGTGCAAGAGTCTGTCCGGACCAACGTCATTGGCTAAATAAATTTCTGGCAGTTGATCGTTGTCTAAATCAAATGCCGCCAAGGCCGTTGTCCAACCACATAAAACATCTTTATCTAAACCGGAATCGGCATCACGAAAAGATACTTGTGGCTTGCCATCTTTTGTCTCGGCATTTTGAAAGAGGAGAAAATGTTTGTTACCACCATTGAAGGCACGCGAAATACTGTCGTACATTTGTTCGGTGCCGCTTGCTTTGCTGTCTAGAATGCGCGAACCATCAGGACAGTAATTGCCGACGACTAAATCCTGATGTCCATCACCATCCAGATCGGCAAGTACTGCCGAGTCTGTGTACCAGCGTTCTTTTGTGGGAATAATTTCGCAAGCAGAAAAATTGCTTGCCGAAAGCTCGGAGGTTTGAGAATTGAGAGACTGTGATTTTGGCAATTGCAAAAAGGCCATTGGTTGTCGACCCCAGAAATAGACAACAATGTCCATCAGACCGTCTTCGTTAATGTCACCAATCAGGCTGCCGGTTGGTGCCATGGTGTCGTGACTGTAAGACAGGCTATCTAGATTTAGGATAAAAGGCTCGTATCTTTTTTTGGAACTTGCACCATCAATTGGCACTGGTCCGACAATCACCAAATCGGTTCTCGGATCTACCTGGCAATAGTCGTTAGGTAGACCGTCATTATCTAAATCGGCAAGGGCAATTGCTGCTCCGGTTGCTGAAACCCAAGCCGATAAGCGACTCAGACTGGGATGAACTTTGCGGACAGACTTATGGGGATAATTGGCAAAGTCTGGCAAAGGAAATTTTAAAAAGCGAAACTGTTCGGCCAGCCTGCGACATTCGCCCTTGGAAATTTCTCGTGGTTGGGCGAAAACCAAACACAAGGCCACCAAGGCCAACGCCGCTAATCTCGTTGCATACTTCTGCATAATCTCTAATTGTTACACATTAGAGGCTAATGTCGCTTGAGACAAAGTTGAATATATCTTAGTAAAAGGCGACGTTCACTGCTATTTGTACAAGTCCAAGCCAGCCGCCAATAAATCCGCCCAAGTAAGCTAACCATTTAAGTTCGGTTTTGCAGAGGCGGCGAATAATTTCTTCCAACTGCCTGGGTGTAAACAGGTCAATCTTACGTGCAATTAAGCTGTACATTCCCAGTTGCGGAATGGCCTTTTCCAAAAGTTCGCCCAGTTCGCGTTGCAGGTAGCTATAACAGAAACTGGCAGTATCGCGTTTGGCTCGGTCGAGCCAATCTCTGGGAATTGATTCTGGGTTGAAGCGCACAATTGCCGAACGCACAGTTGACATGGCTTCGTTTTCAATGCGCTTAACCGAATCGAGAATATCAACTTTGCGTTCGAGAATAAATGCCTCAACAAAATTGATCACGCTTTGTTTTATGTGAGCGATAGTTTGCAAAGGCAATGATCTCAGATCGAAATTAGCAATCTGCAAAGCAATTTGATCTTTGATACCAAACCTTTTAGTTAGCTCAGCCAGAATGCGATCAGCTTCTTCCGGTTCTTTCTCAATAAAATTTCGCCATTCATAACATACACGTTTGACGCCAATGATTCGAGCTAAAAGACGGTAAGGACCGGAAGCATGAGCTTGAATAGATTCATCCAAGGCCACAATGTTTTGTGGTGAGAGCAAAGAAATTATGGCTTGGCGCAAATGCTGAGGCGTGACTACTGTTTCCATGACGCGGGCAGCAATATCGTTGGCTTGATCAAGTGAGATGCGGGCAGACAAAACCACTTGATCAAAAATCTTTTCTGTGACAATTGCCACTCTTTGATCTTTGCCTGATTCCACAGCATCAATAATCGAGACAATTAATTGCTCAAGAACAGCCGGACTAAGCTCAGCAATATCTTGAGCCAGTCTATGCAGTTTTGTCGTGTCGCGGAACTCTTTCAAAATGGCATCGAAAAACAGATCGATTGCCCGGTAAAGATTTTCTTGCGTCACTAATTGCTCGGCTTGCGCCTTAATATCTTCCGTGGTCAAAAGTGTATCGGTAATTGTTTGAGCTACCGCTTGGGCCAGCTTGGCACGGCCCTTGGGAAAAATTCCAGGTGTACAAGGAATGGCAATTTTTGTACCGGGGAAATACCAGGCGTCATAAGGATGGAACAAAGCCCAAATGGCCATTTCTGTGGCTATCCAACCGTGGAAAGCATAGAAGGCTGGCGGAAAGATATATTTGAAAAAACTAGTTGTGGTGAAAAGAGAAGTTAATTCCACTTGTTCCTTTTCTGTCCCGCGCTGAACAAGTCATATTATATGCGTAAATTCCTTTATAATTGCAGACATGAAAAAGCCAACTACTATCTTTGTATATGCGTTTGCCATACTGGCTTTTGCCGGTCAGCAAGCCCAATCCTTTGCATCTGTTTATGAGCGCCACATGCAGGCAGGTAAAGACTTTTACCGCCAGCAGGCTTATACAGAAGCATCTAACGAGTTTAAGCAAGCGGTGACTGAAAAGCAGAACTCTTCCGAAGCACATTTAAATTTGGGTTTGGCACTTTTCCGTCTTAATCAGCAGGAGGCAGCTTTGACTGAAGCTTTTATGGCCTTGCATTTGGATCCCAAAAACGCTGACATTCATTATCAAATTGGTTTGATGTTGATGAAAGACGAACGCTGGGATGAGGCAGGCGGGCAGTTTCGTTTAGCTTTGCAAATTGATCCGCAGGACAAGGCCGCGCGGGGCAATTTAGGAATATGCATGGAACAACTTGGTTTGATGCAAGGGGCGATTGAGGAATTCCGTCTGATTTTGCAATCTGATCCTAAATCTGTAGAGGCAAATTACAATTTGGCGGCAGCCCTTGAGCGTTGCGGTCAGTTTGAAGATGCGGCTGCCTCGTATCGCAAAACCATTGATTGCGATCCTAATCACTTTATGGCTTATGTTGGTTTAGGCAAATGCTTGCTCAATCAAGACGATGTGAAGTCGGCAATTGCTGTTGAGCGTCGAGCAATCGAGATATACCCTAAGAACTATTGGGCATATATCGCTCTTGGTAACTGCTTTGAGAAGATGGGCGCGCAGGATAAAGCAGTGGCAGCCTATCGCAAGGCGATTCAAATCAATCCGCGTGATCCGCTATGCAAAAACTTGCTGTCTAAAATAATGAACATACAGAGTCATACACAAACTGCCGCCACACCGGCGGTAATTCCTCACTAACTAAATAAGGGACACTTTTTTGAAAGCTAGAGCTTCGATTTTCCTTTGCGCTCTTGTTTTGACAAGCGTTCTGCCAGGCATTTGTGGCACAAAGCCAAGCCCGAACAAGCAACCGGCAACTAAGCAAAGCCAAGAACAAGAAGATATCCAGAATGCAATTTTGCGTTGGAAGTTAGGCATTAAGGTCAATCCGGAAAATCCGAAAAACCATGCTGCCTTAGGGCAGATATATTTGGCCACGGGGCAACTTGCACCGGCAATTGTGGAATTGAAGGAAGCTGTACGCCTTAAACCAGATGATGGAGAAAGTGTTTTGGCATTGGCGCGCGCTTATTCACGCAAGGGTGATATTGATGCTGGTCTCAATGTCTTGAGCCAAGGAATTAAACATTGTCCCAATGATGCCGACTTGCATTACAAGGCAGGATTACTTTTGACCAATAAGGGACAATTTCGTGATGCTATTTCCGAGTTGCGTTTGGCATTCAAGCTCAAACCTAACGATGAAAAAATAATTCGTGACTTAGGTGCTGCACTTGGTATGGCAGGTGATCTGGATGGGCAGATTTATGCTGAGCAAGAAGCCTTGAAACTCGATCCGAAAGATGCAGATGCTTATTACTTCCTCGGTGGTGCTTATATCAGCAAGGGTCAAGCCCAAGAGGCAATTACAAATCTTACGAAATGTGTCGAGCTGGATGCCAAAAACGCTGATGCCTTTCGAATGTTAGGTGCAGCTTATGCAGCCCAAGGTAATTTTGCTAAAGGTATTAGCTGTGCCGAGTCTGCCTTGAAATTGGCACCAAATGATAAGGCGATTGCTGATTCTTTGAGCAAGATGAAAAAGGCTCAAGCTAAAAGTTCTAAATAAAGATAGAAGTAAAGTTCCCCTGACAAAATTTTAATTGGGTTTTTCTGCTATTTTTATTGGGTTGGCTGGTTGCCGGAGATGCCAGGTAGTCGCCGATAGTCAAGGTGTTGGCAACCTTTTGAGTCCATTTTTTTGGACGTCTGCACCTTTGAAAAGCTTAACGACATAAGGTCTTTAGCGACTTGCAAATAGCCGGGGGAGGCTCTACGATTACCCAGATGAGAACACAAGAGGCGGCTATATTTCGCTATCTCTTATCTCATTGCTAAATCTAAATTGCTAAATTTGGACTCGCTAAATCTAAGCACCTTATTCATAAGCACCAAATTCGTATAACTTGGAAGAGGATCTCAAGCTGTGGCTGAAAAAACTGATAAGAACGCCAGGACAGAAATGAAGGCTAACATCAAAGTAGTTGGTGTTGGTGGCGCTGGCTCTAATGCTGTCAATCGCATGATTGCTGCTGGTCTTTCTGGTATAGAGTTTTGGACTTGCAATACAGATGCACAAGCTCTAGATCTTTCTGCGGCAAAAAACAGACTGTCAATCGGCGGTAAGCTCACCAGAGGCTTGGGCGCTGGTGGCAATCCAACAGTCGGACAAAAGGCTGCCGAGGAGTCGCGCGAAGATATTGCTGCGGCTTTGGCTGGTGCCGACATGGTCTTTATTGCTGCTGGTATGGGTGGTGGCACCGGAACTGGTGCAGCACCAATCGTCGCCGAAGTGGCTCGTGAAATTGGTGCCCTCACCGTTGGTGTGGTGACCAGACCATTTTTGTTTGAAGGCAAGCGCCGTTCCAATCAAGCAGAAACCGGCATTCAAGAAATTAAGTCTCGTGTTGATACATTGATCACAATTCCTAACCAACGTTTGTTGGAAGTTGTTGATCATCGTGCCTCCATGCAAGAAGCATTTATGGAAGCAGATAAAGTCTTGATGCAAGGTGTACAAGGTATTTCCGATATCATTACTGTGCCTGGTTTGATCAATGTTGACTTTGCTGACGTGAAGGCAATTATGCAAACTGCAGGATCTGCACTCATGGGTGTTGGCCGGGCAACTGGTGAAGGCAGAGCTGTAGAAGCTGCACGCAATGCCATAAATAGCCCATTGCTCGAAACCACTATTGATGGTGCCTCTGGCGTAATCTTTAGTGTAACTGGCGGACCGGACCTGACCTTGCACGAAGTCCAAGAAGCAGCTAACGTGATTTACTCGGCTGTTTCCGATGACGCTAACATCATCTTTGGTTCAGTCATTGATGACAGATTGCACGGTGAAGTGTTGATTACGGTTATTGCGACTGGATTTGATTTGGCTTCCCAGTCACAAGCAAGACCACATGTAACTCAGCAAGTACAAAGCTCGCGCATGCCTGAGCGTGTAGCCGCTGGTGCAGGACCGGAGTTCAAGAAAATCGCCTCTGATATTCTGGACATTCCAGAGTTCTTGCGAGCAAGACAAGGACGCTAAGCCTCGCTAAGCAGAAAGTCAAAATAGGGAGTCGTCACTTATAGGTGGCGGCTCCTTATAGTTTTGGCATCGATAAATCATGACTCCCCCCTTCATCTGTCTACGTAGTTTCCCCACTGACCTTGAGAGTCTCAAGCTTGATAATGGCATGAGAGAAACGGAGATTTGCTAACATGCCATTTGCCTCTGAATGTTTTGCCAACTTTGAGTGTAACTTGAAAGGGACACCGGCAAATAAGGCCGCAGAAGAAGCTTGGCAATGTCAGAAGCAAGAATTTGCCAGAAGCAAGGCCGACAAAAGAGGCTCTAAGTTTGAAGTTGTAAGCGATGAGTTGATTCGTGGACCAGAGCCAAAGCCGGAAGATTTTCAAACGCTCAAACAATTGGGTGTCAAAACCATTGTTGATTTACGTCTGAACAAAAATGATGCTGCCCGTGAGGAAGCCCTGGCCAAAAAAGCCGGAATTGATTATTTACATATACCTGTCGGCTGCTCGGCGCCAGACGACGAGACAATCAGGAAATTCCTTGACCTTGTTGCAGATCCTGCAAAACAGCCTGTCTTTGTCCATTGCTGGCAAGGAGTAGATCGCACAGGAATGTTTGTTGCCTTATATCGCCGCACGGCTCAAGATTGGACATTTGACCAAGCTTATAAGGAAATGCGGGATCATCACTACAAGTGGTATTTGCCCTTCCTTCGCTCTTTCAAGAAAACTGTCGAGACATTTCCTCAAGGTTGGCCAAAAGTGGCACGGGGAGCCTCTGAGGATTGTCTGAACGGAATTGTTGTCCGCTAATTGATCTTAGCCAGCTAATCCGAGTTACAATTTTGCTTGCAGGGAGGCACTGTGATGATATCCTCAACTTCGCTTGGCACTTTGCCGGTTTTTGTCAAAGATGGCAAAGTAATTCTGGTTGACCAAAGACATATTCCCGAGAAGCTCGATTACTTTGATGCGACTCGGCTTGATGATATGTGTTATGCCATTAGAGAAATGGTTGTGCGTGGTGCGCCATCAATCGGTGTGGCTGCTGCTCTTGGACTGGCATCAGAAGCAAGTACAATTGCTCAAGCACTTAAACAAAATGATGCTAATCAGCAAGAAGAATTTTTTTGCCGGCTTGGAAAAGCCAAGCAAAAACTAGACGAGACTCGTCCGACAGCGGTAAATTTGCATTGGGCAACCAATCTCGTTTTTGAAAAGGCTAAAGGACTTTCGCTCACTTGCGAGTCAGCCCAAGCTATTGCCAAAGAATTGTTTATTTTTGCTGAGTCGCTCATTATCGAACACGCAAATATACACAAGAAACTGGGCGATTTGGGTGCGACATTGGTAGGCAAGCGCGCATCGGTGATGACGCATTGCAATACCGGACCATTAGCCACTTGTGGCTGGGGATCAGCATTTGGAGTGATCAAATCTGCGCACATGCAAGGCTCTGACCTGACTGTTTATGTCAACGAGACAAGACCACGCCAGCAAGGTGCGCGTTTAACCACCTGGGAGCTTCTGCAAGAAGGAATTCAGCCAATTCTAGTCACTGATTCCATGGCCGGCTATTTGATGGCCCAGGGCAAAGTAGATTTTGTCTTTGTTGGTGCAGACCGCATTGCTGCCAATGGTGACACGGCCAATAAAATTGGCACCTATAGTTTGGCTGTGCTTGCTCACTATCATAAAGTGCCTTTTTATGTTTGTGCACCGCTTTCCTCCATTGATTCTAAAATTGCCTCTGGTGCTGAAATAGTAATTGAAGAGCGTGACGCCAGTGAAGTGACAATTATTGGCGGTAAATCAATTGCGCCGGCTGGCACTCAAGCTTACAATCCTGCATTTGATGTGACACCGGCTAATTTAATTTCCGGCATCATCTGTGAAGCCGGTATACTCCGTGAACCATTTACCAAGGCAATTGCGCAACTACAATTTAAATAGTAATGAAGAGATCTTGAATCAGCTGAGGCGTTTGACAATTTAACCGGTAGCGGCTTTCGCTAGTAAAAAAATCAGTCCTAAAAGAGCACCCATGCCGGCGACTAGAACGATGGTGCCGGTGAACATTATTGTTGTATCCATAGTTTCCTCTTTGAGAGTTTTGCTCTCTGGGATGTCGGGGGAAAAAAGTATAAACAGGACGAAAGCTCGTGTAAATTCACATGAGCATGTAGACGAAAGTGTGTATAAAATTCTTGTCGGATTAAACAGAGTCTTCTGAATCGGTTTCTATAGATTTGCAAGAAAATGATTTGCGATGCCAATCAGTCAAACCGTGTTCTCGGATAGCTTTGATGTGCGAAGGTGCAAGATAGCCCTTGTTCTGGTGCCAGTGATATTGAGGAAACTCAAGGCCAAGTTTGGCCATTAATTTGTCGCGGTAGACTTTAGCAATGATGGAAGCAGCGGCAATCGAGGCCGATTTAAGATCGCCTTTGACGACGGTAATTTGTCTGTCTTTCAAACCAGAAATGTGTTTGTTGCCGTCAACAAAGACTACTTGTGGGGTTTGCAAAGTAAGTTCAAGCCGGGCGCGTTTCATGGCCAAAAGACTTGCCTGCAATATGTTTATTTCGTCAATTTCTTCTACTGATGATTGGCAAATGGCATATTGAGCGGTATTGCAAATGATTGCTGCCAGTTCTTCACGCATTTCGGCTTTCAATAATTTGGAATCGTTGAGCAAAGCTAAGCTTTTAGCTAATTGCGAGCCAGGTTTTATTTCTGGTAAAACCACGGCGGCTGCTACTACTGGTCCTGCTAGAGAGCCGCGACCAACTTCATCAATGCCAATAATCTGGCTATCTGATTGTGGGGGTTTATTGGGACTTTCAAAGCCAGGAATAATTGCTTTGTTTTTCAGCGGCCATTTCAAATTACATGGTGCTGGTAAGCCGGCAACCAAGGCAAGCAGATTGTGATCAAATTGCAGAAGTTGTGACAAGTGAGTTGTCTTCACTGCTTTGCTTCTGTCCACAGGGCTTTTGCCGGCCCTCTTTGACGTGGATTTCACTACCATTCTACTCTTGCCTCGCATCGAGCGTAATGCGACCGAGCTTGCCTGTGCGCAAATCGTTCAAGAAAATCGTGGCAGCACGGCGTTCGTCTAATTTGCCACCGGCAGCCAGGCAATTACGCAGGCGGGCCAAGTGAGCCAAAGTAAAGACACCACCGGGAGTATCTTCGGTACTTTTTGCACTCTTTTCGTAAGTGTAAAGCGCATCGGGATAACGCTCTTGGATCAAGGTTAGTCCTTGCTCGGCGATGTCTTCTAAATCGTACTGAGCTTCTGGAAATAAATTGAGCAAAGACAATTTAAAAGTTGTATTTTTGGCAAGTGAAGTGTGGGGCAAAATGCCTGGTGTATCCATTAGCTCCAGCTGCGGATGTAGTCGAATCCATTGAGTGCCTTTTGTTACACCTGGTTGATCGCCAACTTTTGCTCTTTTGGTGCCTATCAACCAGTTGATCAAACTTGATTTGCCGACATTGGGCATGCCAACCACACAGGCACGCATTGGGCGTGGCAATAAACCTTTTTTCTTTTGGGCAAGGCGTTTTTCTTCGGTCAAAGCCAAAGCCAAATCAATCAGTTTGCTTTTGCCTTTTGATTCCTTGAGCGAACAAGCCACTGCCGCTTGCTTATTCGCGTCGGTGAGCTCTTCCAGAAAGTACTTAACCAGTTTTGGGTCGGCCAGATCTTCTTTGGCTAAAACCACAACTCTTGGCTTGTTAGAAAAGAGCCTATCTGTGTCGGGATGGCGACTGGAAACGGGCAGCCGGGCATCGGCTACTTCAAAAACAAGATCAACCCATTTGAGTTGATCTTGTAAGTGCTTGAAAGCTGTCTGAGCCACTTTAGGCGTTTGCTTCTGCCGGAACTTCGGCAGCTTGCTCGAGTCTCGCGCCAATCTTTTCTTTAATACGAGTGGCTTTGCCAGTGCGCTCACGCAAGTAGTAGATCTTGGAGCGGCGTACATCGCCGCGACGGACCAAGCTGATTTTTTCTACACGAGGTGAATGAAGTGGGAATACTCTTTCCACGCCAATGCCTTGGAAGACGCGGCGTACTGTCATAGTCTGGTCAGCGCCAGCTCCATGACGTTTGATGATTACACCTTCGTAGCCTTGGGTGCGTTCTTTGCCGCCTTCTTTGATCTTGACGAATACTTTGACTGTATCGCCAACGTTCAGTTCTGGCACATTCTTTTTGAGGCGGTCAGCCTGAATTTCTTTGATTAGGATGTTCATATATTTTTCTTAGTCCGGGGTCCGGGCTCAAAGGCCCTGATGCACATAGAGAAGGGCTATTCTAACATGATTTCAATTCCACTCATAGCACCCGAAGCCAAGCAAGATGCCTGCCTGAGGCTTTGTCAGTTAAATTTAGTTCAGGCTTATTTCAGCTCAGCCATAATAGCTGAGAGCGCATCTTTACCTGGGCGTAGCTTATCTTGGCCTAATGAAGCCAGCGGCTGATCGTCAAGCTGCATGATGGTCGTGAAATCCGGCTTCTTCTCATCGATGTAAAGCAAGCCAGTCAAGAACTGATGTTCTGCAATTGCCTTGTGAATCGTATCGATGGCTGCCAATTTATTGCGTGGATCGTAATCCTTGGCGGCTTTCCTCAAGACAATGTGTGAACCGTCATGCATTTTTACTTCTACGGCTGAACCTGGTTCGTAGTCGACGGCAATTTGTTCATAAAACGGGATGTAGCCGATTTCATGAATGGGCATTTCATGCTCTTTGGCGTACTTGTAACTCTTGGTCGAACCTTCGTGGTTATTGAAGGTGACACAGGGCGATACCACATCCAAAATCGCCGTGCCTTTGTGTGACATGGCGGCTTTCAAAAGAGCGACCAATTGCTTAGGATCGCCAGCAAAAGAGCGGCCAACAAAGCCGCAACCCATTTCCACGGCTAAGCTGCAAATGTCAATTGGTGGCAGTTCATTGGATACACCGGTCTTGAGCTTTGAGCCAATGTCGGCAGTGGCTGAGAATTGTCCTTTAGTCAGTCCGTAAACGCCGTTATTTTCAATCACATAAATCATTGGTACATTACGGCGTACTAGGTGGCAAAACTGTCCTAAACCAATAGAGGCAGTATCACCGTCGCCGGACACAGCCAAAAGCGTCAAATCTTTGTTAGCCATTGATACGCCAGTAGCAATGGACGGCATGCGGCCATGCACAGCGTTGAAGCCATGAGCGCGACTCAAGAAATAGGCCGGCGTTTTGCTCGAACAACCAATACCAGATAGTTTTGCTACTTTGTGTGGCTCGACTGCCAGCTCATAGCAAGCCTTGATGATTTGGCTTGTAATGGCGTCGTGTCCGCAACCATCACAAAGTGTTGATGGGCTGCCTTTGTAATCACCGAGTGTCAAGCCAATGCGGTTTGTGTTCGGAGCTTTTGCGTCTTGTTTGAGAGTGGATTCCACCATGATTACTTCTCCTGTGACAAAATGGCATCGGTGACAGATCTGGCATCAATTGGCAGTCCGTCATAATGTAAGACGGACTGCAGTTTCATTGCTAAATCCGGCATTTCCAGCCTGATCAAATCGCGCATCTGGGCATCGCGATTTTGCTCAACAACATAAATGCGATCGTGCTTTTCGACAAAGTCTCTTAACTCTTCCGTAAAAGGAATTGCTCGCAAGCGTAAATAGTCTGTCGCCAGTCCTTCGGCATTCAGTTGGGCGCGGCTTTCTTGTACGGCAAAATCAGATGAACCATAAGCAATGATGCCGACTTTTGCTCCTGCCTGAGTTTCGATTACCGGCTTCGGTACATACTTGCGAGCGGTTTGATACTTTCTGTTCAATCTATCCATCAAACGCAAATAATCGTCGGCGCGCTCTGTGTAAGCAGCTGCTTCGTTGTGACCGGAGCCGCGGGTGAAGTAGCCAGCAATTGGGCTGTTTGTTCCAGGCAATGTACGATATGGAATACCATCGCCATCGACGTCTCGGTAACGCTCGAATTTGCCTAGCTTTTCTAATTCTTGGGCGTTTAGCACCTTGCCTCTATCCATTGGTTTTTCTGGGTAGGGGAATGGATCGGACATCCAGTTGTTCATGCCCAAATCTAGATCGCTCAGGACAAACACTGGTGTTTGGAAACGCTCTGCTAAATTGAAAGCATCAAGGGCTTGGCTGTAGCATTCTTCTACTGAGCCTGGCAGAAGGGCAATGTGTTTAGTATCACCATGGGAAAGTAGGTAAGCTGAGAGTATGTCCCCTTGCATGGTGCGTGTCGGCATGCCGGTAGACGGTCCGACTCTTTGTACATCAAATATTACTGTCGGTATTTCAGCAAAATAACCCAAGCCAACAAATTCGGCCATTAAGGAAATTCCCGGACCGGATGTTGAGGTCATGGAGCGAGCGCCAGCCCAGCCGGCTCCCAAGGCCATGCCAATTGCCGCTAGTTCGTCTTCCGCCTGAATCACGGCATAAGTGGCCTTGCCATTTGCTTCGTCTCGGCGATATTCGTGCAAGTAATCTATCAATTGTTCGCAAAGGCTGGACGATGGAGTAATTGGATACCAGGTAATAACGGAAACACCAGCAAACATGGAGCCGATAGCACAGGCGGCGTTGCCATCAATGATGATTTTGCCTTCTGTCTTGTTCATTCGCTCAACATAATACGGATCTTTTTTCGCGGCACTTTCTTTGGCCCATTTGCGACCGGCATCCACGGCTACGAGGTTCAGGTCAATTGCTTTTGCTTTGCCTTCAAATTGGCGTCTGATGCTCTTTTCGATTTCCGCAAAATCAATGCCGAGCAGCTCTGCCACTACACCAACGTAAATCATGTTGGTTAAAAGTTTGCGCAATTTGATTTGGTCTGTTGCTTGATTGGCAAGCTCAGTAAAAGGCACCACGTAATGAATGACGTCTTGTCTTGCCTTTTCCAAGTTGAGCTCGGTTGGGGATATGCAAACAGCACCAGAAGGAAGCGACATGACGTCTTCATAAGCTGTTTGTGGATTCATCGCCACAAGAATGTCTACTTCTTTTTTGCGGGCAATCCAGCCATCTTTGTTAACGCGAATCGTGAACCAAGTCGGCAAGCCGGCAATGTTTGATGGAAATAAGTTTTTGCCTGACACCGGAATGCCCATCTGGAAAAGCGATCTCATCAATACATTGTTTGATGATTGGCTGCCGGAGCCGTTAATTGTCGCAACGTGAATGGAGAAGTTATTGACGATGCGTCCTTGTTCAACTTTGGACGAAGTTTCAGAAGCTAAAGTTTTCACAATTGAATCCTTACGCGGAAGTTCCTTTGCAATTTCTCATATAGAAAAAAGCAGTAGTTAAAGTGTAACAAGAACTTCTGCTCGAACTAGAAAAATTACAAATTCAATAACTATTTGAAACTCGCATGCCAAGAGGCTTAAAAGCTATCCATTTCTAAAAGTTTGCAGGTAGTACCGGCAAACCAAGATTCAGTTTGCTTTGCCATCGGCAAGATCATCGGGTGTGCCCACGGTCTTTCTTGCATCCGAGTTTTGTTATGGATAATTGGTGCCGCACCGCGCGACGTTGTTTGGCCAGGTGATGTACTTTCCCAGCCGCGGATTTGCTTGAGTGAGCGCGTGCGGGCAATTGCAAGCAATGCGTCCCAAATCATACTTGTCTTCTCTGGGCAAGCAATGATTTCCAAAACACGCAGACGCAGGTCTGAACATTCGATAATCGCATAGCCAGGTGAGTTTTGACTCTCAATGCTAACCGTGACTAATTCTTGCACGGGCCATTCCCAGCGCGAATAGATCTGAAATTGCCTCTCGCTCCAAATGCGAAACGACCAATAATCAGCTTCTCTAATTCGTCCGTAGTCAGCACGGCGAAGCCATCTTTGGTAGTGGCAGCCAATATCGCTTATGTCTGATTGAGCCAAGGGTTTGATTTGATAAGAAAGACCAGATGCGGCAATCTTCTCTTCTAAATCGCTAAGATCAATTTCGAAGTTATTGCCACCAAAGGCTTGAAAGCCCAGCCTTTCATAGTAGTCTGTGCCAATGTCGGAAAAAAGCAAAATGCCTGATTGTTCATCCCGCTTGGCAATATCAATCATTTCTTTGATTAGCTTGCCTGCTAGTCCTTGCTCGCGAAATTCGTGGGCGGTGTATATTCCGCCTAGACCATAAAGATCTATGGATTGATTGCGGAATGCAAAGCTCAATTTGAAGACCTTGCATGACGATGCTCGCTTGCCATTTTTATAAAGCATGTACCGCTTGATATGCTTTCTAGCCCAAGGATGACTGCTTTGCCTGGACATATAAGATATTCTGTCTGCCAGAGCCATGCCGCCCGACCAGATGTCGTGGGACTCTTTGGTAATGGCAAGCAGATCGGTCCAGTTGGCTTGATGCCAGTTGATTTCGCAAATGGTCATCAGACGACAATAACACAGACAACTGGACCGGCAACTTACTCGTCATTAATCTCGTTATGAAAAGCAATCTAGGCTAAAATATGAGGTTTCCGTCCTTACTTCTAAAAGCAAACATGTCTGGCAAGATTTCCAATCCTGATTCTATAAATGGTCAAACCGGCAAAGGTAATGCAGGCCTTACCTGCTATCTGGGACACATTGTCAGTCCGATTAGTGAGTCAGAATACGCCGATATTCGAGATGGTGCGCTGATTGTCGATCAAGCCGGTGTGATAGTCGCCGCTTGTCCCAAGTCCGACATTGAAAAAAATATTTCGGAATACAAACGTGTAATTGACTACGGCAAGAGATTGATCTTGCCAGGCTTTGTTGATACTCATTCGCATTTGCCGCAAATTCCTTTTACTGGGCGTTCGGGAAAGACCTTGCTTGGTTGGCTTGATACTTATGCTTTTCCGGCCGAAGCTAGTTTTAGCAATACGACTCATGCGGAAAAAGTGGCACGCTGGTATTTTGATGAGTTGGCACGCAATGGCACGACGTGTGCTGTTGTATTTACAACCATTCACAAGGATGCTTGTGACATTGCCTTTCAAACTGCCTTAGCTAAAGGCTCTCGGGTAATTATGGGCAAGGTGATGATGGATGCAAATTCACCGCAGAGCTTGTTGGAAGATACAAGCAAGTCTCTTGCCGAATCAGAAGAACTATGTCAGCTATGGCATGGTGCGGACAATGGTCGCTTGCTTTATGCATTTACTCCTCGTTTTGCAATTACATCGAGCGAAAAGCTTCTTGCCGGTTGTGGGCAGGTTTGGGAAAGAAATCACGGTACC
Organism: Candidatus Obscuribacterales bacterium; assembly: GCA_020050685.1. Lineage (GTDB taxonomy): Bacteria > Cyanobacteriota > Vampirovibrionia > Obscuribacterales > Obscuribacteraceae > JAGVKG01. The sequence goes on from JAGVKG010000049.1 coordinate 18,070, forward strand.
TATTTGCATACGCATTTGGCCGAGACTCAAGATGAAGTGGCATTTGTCGCCAAACAATTCCCCAAGTCGCGCAGCTATTTGGATGTCTATAAAGAGCATGGTTTGATTGGTACCAATTCGGTTTTGGCACATGCGATTTATCTTGATGATCAAGATTTGTCCGTATTGCAGGCAACTAATTCTGCTCTTTCTCATTGTCCAAGTTCCAATTTCTTTCTTAAGTCTGGAACATTTCTTTTCCGCAAAGTGCAAAAGGCGCAAATTAAGTTTGGCCTAGGCTGCGATGTAGCTGGCGGTCCAGAAGTAAGCATGTTCGATGTAATGAAAAATGCGGCTTTCATGCAAAAGGATGAATGGATCTCGCCAACTGAACTTTTCTACTATGCCACTTTGGGTGGTGCGCGTGCAATCAACTTAGACAATCGTATTGGCAATCTCAAGCCCGGCAGAGAAGCTGACTTTATTGTTGTTGATCCTTCGTGCAGAACGGGTGTTCCTAAAGACATCCTCGAACATAAGACAGACGAAATACTTTCGTCGATGATTTATCTGGGTGATGATCGTTTTGTCGTAGCGTCCTACGTAAGAGGACGTCAGATTCACACAACTGAAAAACAAGTTTTAGCCGGCGTAACCACTTAGTGTATTAAGGAGAGCCAAATGTTAGCAAACGAGCCAACCAAAATGACACGAACAATTGCAGGTGTCAGAGAAATTTATAGCCAAGAGCAAATACAAAAACGTATTGCCGAAATGGGGGCACAAATCTCTCTCGACTTTGAAAAGCAAGGTATCTATCATCCAGTCGTCATTGGTGTGATGAAGGGTGCCATGATCTTCATGGGTGATCTGGTTCGCAACATCATTTGTCGTGATGCAGTGCAAATTGAATTTGTGCGCTTATCCAGTTATGGCAGCGCAACAGAAAGTTCCGGTCAAGTAAATGCGCCCTATCTTGAGCTACCAAACATTTATGGACGTCACGTTTTAATTGTCGAAGATATAGTTGATTCCGGACGTACTGCTAAATTTTTCTTGGACTACCTCCATGACCAATACAAACCAGCGTCTGTAAAATTAGCTGCCTTTCTCGACAAACCCTCTCGCCGTGTGATACCAGTTCCCGTAGACTATGTCGGTTTTACAATCGAAGATCTATTCGTGATTGGCTATGGTTTGGACTACGCAGAAAAATATCGCGAATTACCATTTCTAGGTGAACTTACCGATGCTCAAGCTGAATAGTCTTGCAATTGCCTTTCTATTATTGTTCACGGTAAACTGGCTTCCCAGTCGAGCCGATGATAGTGCAGCACCTCCTGAAACCCCTGCTTCGCCTGGTGTTCTAAAAGGCGGTGTGCGTGGTGCGGCACTATTAACCGAAGATGGTTTGGTTAAAATGGGTGAGGCTGTACAAGAAATTCGTCAGGCTAGTTCGGGGCTGATGAACGAAGTTACACGCAAAGACACTGTTGTTGTGCGCGGACCAAATGTAATTTCTGGCAACATCATCATTCCTGCTTTGCCAAATCCTTCTGGCACAATCCAATTTGGCAATTTGCCACCGCGCAAGAAGCAAATGCAGTACCTTATGGGTAGGTTAGCTCACATGGTGCAACTGCTGCAAAACGAAATGGATGCCTTGATTATTCCAGATGACAAAATGGATGCAGTATCAGAAAAGTGGAATCAGATGCGCACGACAATGGAAGGTGTGCAATCAAGCCTTGCTGAGCTGAATGTACTGACAGAAAATGAACGTAATTACGATAACTTGAAGATTGGCAAGAGGGCCCTCTATATTTTCGAGAAAATCGGTACCCTCAATAATTTGCGAAGAGACGTTTTGAAAACAATCAAAACCAACTAGAAGTCGAATTAGTTTAATACCTTTGGTCAACCAACAAACTCAAGCTCTCCCCAACCGGCTTGTCAGTTGACCGCGGGTATTCATTTATATAGACGCTTGACCCCTCGAAAAAGTTCAAAGGAAAATGATTAATTTCATTTTGGCTCGCCTGGAGCCGTAAAAATTTAATCGCACACTTTTGAACTTTTTGCCTCCTTGAGCGTCTTTAAATATAGCGGGGGCAATCCCCTTTTTTGTTTCAACAGGCTGTCAGATTTTTCGCGGAAAATCTGACAGCCTCAGGAGGAGAAAATGAGAGGAGTCGGAACAACGGTGGGTACAACAAGCCGCATCCTTCGGCACGTTGCTGGAGTTCGTCTGGATGTTGTCTTTACAACGCGCGATTGTCTTAATTATGGTACTAGAGCGGCTGTGGACAAGGCTTTGTCCAGGTTGGTTAAACAACAGATACTTATTCGCATCGCTTGGGGCGTGTTCATTCGAGCCGGCTCGAAAGTCCCAGACATTGAGGTAATCGCTAGTGTTAAGGCAAAAGCCTTTGGCAAGGAGATTGCCAAACATGCTTTTGAAATCGGCAAACAAATACAATCTCAGACTCGAATTGAATTTCCCATGCAAGTAAATTTGTCCAAATTGATTCGAAAGATTGACAAACCTAAAATTGAAGCTCAGGCTATATTTGCTGCAAGCGGGCGAACAAGTTCCTTTGTCGCGGGAAATGTACGTGTGCATTTGATTGGTGTCTCGCTGAGGAAAATGCAATTAAGTAAAAGCCAAGCTGGAAAGGCATTATTGGCTTTATGCCAGCTTGGTAAAGAGATGTGCAGGCAAGAACATATTTTGGCTGTGAGCAGAGGATTATCCGGTCTTGATGTACGAGAGATCAAGCAATCAGGAGCATTGATGCCAGCCTGGTTAGCTCGAAATTGGATACGCAACCATTGATCTAAATGCAGAAGTAAGGACACACAAACTGTATGTCCTTTGTTAGTGTGCCCTTAACCCCTGCTTTAATCGCCGCTATGATTTAGATACGCTTTGATCATCGGTTTTTTCGTTGGTCTCCGCGGCCTGTTTTTTATGTCGTGGTCGACCGCGTTTTTTCTTTTTGCCATCGGGGCTATCGCTTTTAGCTTGCGCTTGAGCGATTAGTCCTTTCGGCTGTTTAGCCTTTGTGCACTTGGCTTCTAGTGGCGGTGCAATTTTGGCTTGAGTGATGATACCAATGATCAGCAGTGAAGCTGCATATACACGAATATGTTTCATGGAGTTTTCTCCTTACAAATTGAGGGTTACATTTATATAGACGGAGAAGGGGGTCAAAAAGTTCAAGTGTTATTTACCACAGAGAATGTCCTGTCATGAGCTAAGATTTCTCAGTTAATTTGGCGTAAAAGGAATCCGGTCTTAGAGTTTTTGTTGAAGACAAA
>JAGVKG010000056.1 GCA_020050685.1 Candidatus Obscuribacterales bacterium
CGATTATGCAGAATCGTTTAGGCGTGGGAGGATACACAGCAGTACGCCTTAGATGGTCAATGACCGTCGGTGTAATTTCATGACAATGTTGCAAAACGAGCATGTCCACCGGCATATAAGCCATCCGCATTACCTGATCAGCATTTTTACCAAGATGGGTTAATTGCATCTTGCTGAATTTGCTACCGGGTCCCTTAAACGCAAAAGCGGCACTAAATCGCTTCTGTCCGATGTGCAAATCCGTTGAAACTAAGTCACAGGTTTCTCCGCCCCAGTCTTTATCAGGAACTACCGAAAGCAGCTCCGCAAATTTCTTCTTAACTTCCACCTCTGGCAGCACTTGCATGAACTTCTGCCAACTAGCTACCTTCGGCCTTTGCACATTCAAGATGGATTTAAATTCTTCAATTTCGTGAGGATAAACCTGCATGTTGTTCTCATTTAAGCACTCGACCCACGGATGTAAATCTCTGTTAGCCTCATCTTTCGGCTCGAAAATGGAATGACCCATTATCAACGGTTGCAAAATTATTGATTCATCATCAAATGCTCGAATTTTTGCAATCGCAGCCAGGCGGTTTCTATGGGTTTGATCTAGTCGGCCTGTGTCATTGATAAAATGAGAGCATCCAAAATCCAAAAAAGTCTTTCTGTCGAAAATTGGTTTAATCACTTGATTGCGTGCACGCTCTTTTTTTAGAGATGTACCAGCCAAGGTAAACAAGCCAGATAAATATCGCCCGGCAACGGGATTTGCAAGCGAAGCTGTTGCTGCTTGGACAGATCGGGCTTCGCAATGATCCAAAACCAAATTGAGCATATGGTGTGAATTTGCCAATCGAGCTAATGGATGTACATTAAGGTCTTGCAGTTTTAAAAACTTTGCTTTCGATTCAGTATCGAGAAAACTGAGACACTCGTTGTAGTTGATAAATCCAGGAACAATAGACAAACGAAGATCATCAGGGATGTCCTCTGCTGCGCATTTAAATCGGTCAATTTTCGGCATCTAAATCACTACTGCTTCTTCAAAAGCTTTGCCAATACTGCATCTTCATACGAAACACCGTCAGCACTTCCGCTATTACGAAGATGCTCACGCCCTATAAGCAAGTTGCCATCGAGGATGGCGTCGTTCAGCCACCAATCTTTCCAGACGAACCCCATTTTGCGAAACTCTGGATTGTAGTGCGCCCACCACATCTTGGCGAACTCTTCTTGCTTGGCATAAGGGACAAACGATTTGTCCCAAGGGTCGGTTGCTTTCTGTTGTTCTGCAGAAAGAGCGATAAGAGGATCATTGGTGCCTGGCCCCATCTGCGCATTTTTCTTGTAAGCTTCCCAACCGCCACCGTGATTGATGAGGAACTCGCGTAGAGCGCATGTCCACTGTGCCCATACTTTCGGATCAAGCTTCGCGTAGCCAGAGCGATATTCAGTGTTGTGTCCGTTGAAATAGCAACCAACAGGCCTGCCGGAATTGGAACCACCGCGCACAGCGGTGGTGGCGAAGTCTAACTTATTGCCGTTTGGAGCAGCTCTAAGGTCTGTCTTTTCAGTGACGAGAGTCATAATCTCGTTGTAGAACTGCTGATCCTTAACTTGAAACTGGTCTTTGGTTCCCAGCGTTTCCGTGAAACCGCCTTGCGCGCTCACGCCGCTTTGAAGCATCAGAGTGAGCAGAAGTGTCAGTATCAGTCCCGATTTCATTTTTCAACTCTCCTTGTTGCGCTGAGCGGCTTCTGTTAATGCCTTTTGTGTATCGCTGACAATGGTTCGAACACGGTCAAAGTTCATTGGCGAAAATACTCGATAGTTTGTATCGACTACTGTCGAACTCCCTTCTGGTCGTAAAAGTGCTTGCACTTCCACAGTGCGCGGATGGACTTGACCATTGAGACCGCCTACCTGTTCGTTGAATGTAAGTTGCGCCAGGATGAGACCACGAGAGTCGTCCTCTCTCTGAACTCGCCACCCGCTGGTTCCGGCGGCGCCGGTATGCACCTTTGAAGTGTCCAACACATCACGAATGGTCCCCCAAGCGACCGGCAGCGATACAGGCCAGGTTTCTTCCGGGGGATTTAGCAAAGTCTCGAGTTCCGCGCTTTCTTTGTCCATGCAGAACTTCCAGATATACCAAGCAGCGATGCCACCGGGTACAGTCGTAAACAGGAAGTCTTGGATGATGAATGCGCTAATGAGTATGTTGACGGCAAAGAATGCCACAAATGCGCCGCCGAAACCAATTAATCGCCAATTCATTAGCCCCATGCTCCCATAAAGTCAGAGTCGTCATCGGTTTCCTCAGGCTTCGGTTTTCCCTTATTCTCAAGCTCCTGTGTAATTGCCGCAGTTGCTGGATCAGTTTCATTTTCTTCTGCCACCGCCGGTTCATCTTGTTCTTCTGAAGGAACAGGATCGATCGTTTCGGTAGTTTCTCTGGCTTCCATCCATTTGCAGACACGCTCGTAGTCCTCGTCTTTCATGTACTTGCGAGCGTCAGGATCTTTATTCTCGTACGCATAAACGAGAAGCTCCAGATCTTTCAGTGGGCTATGTGGAGTGTAGATTTTGGGCTGATAACCAGTGTTTGGAGCCCATTCGATGCGAATTTCTTTGCTCCACAAAAGTGGATTATTCGCAATTTTTGTTGGCAACGGTGTTAGTTTGATAGGTTCGACAGGAGCTTCTGGTGCTTGAGTCCTCGGCTTTGGCGGAACTTCTTTTTTTGGTCGATCGCGCCTGGTGAGCTTCTCATCAACCTGCAGTTCAGAGCGCTTCGGCGGTGGATAGTCACGCTCACTTGTTTCGGCCTCATAGTCTTGCCAATTCAACGCCTTTTTTAGCAGCGGGCGCGTTTTGGGAGTAAACGCAATCAGATTGGTGGCATCGAGATTGAGCAATTCATCAAGGCTCAGAAGCGGGTAGCGATCTTTTTCGTCGTGAATTTGGCCTGAGCTGGTGATTTTCCTGCGGGTCTCTTCGACAATTCCTAGCCCTTTACTAATTCGTTCAGCTGTCTGCTGATCGTTCGGTCTAAAAAAAACGCGCGTTCCAGGCTGACTCAAAAACAGAGGCGCTTCTTTTTGATAGAGCATTTCAAGCTGAATGTAGTCTTGAATTCCCAATACACAAGGAATTTTGTCGTGGCGAATGATACTGAGCTTCTGTGGCATGCCGCGCACATAGCCAAAGTTCGTGAATTCGTCTAAGAATAATGCAACGCCGTATTTGAAATTGGCATTGCCGACAACATCAAGAGCGATGTTGAAAACGAGTGCGGCGAGCGGCTTTAACTCCGGCTTGTCCGCCGGCGTCGCTAGGTACCAGGTAAACAATTGCTCTGACATTGCGTTGTAGTCAATGTCGGTGGCTTCCGTTAGCGCTCTGATTCGAGGGTCCTTCCAAAGATCCAGGCGCGTAATCAATCCGCCGGCGACGAGGTTACGGTACGACTCTGTGGAGTTGTTCAAAAAGCCCTGATAAGCCTCTCTAGCTTCCTCAATGTTGCTCTCGCTCAAGACAGCCTGTAGTGCTTCAGCGCCCTTGTTCAACAGTTTGAGAACATAGCCGAGATTGCAATTGCCTTCTTCACGCTCGCCCACACTGTGCAAAATGAGCGAAGTTAGAAGCAGCCGCTCTGCCATGTCCCAAGTCTGATCACCACGATGGCTGCTCAACGTCGTTGATTGCATCAGAATTTCGGTGACGCGTCTGGCATCTCGATAGGTGTGCACTCTATCAAGCGGATTGATTCTGTCACTGCCCAGATAGTCCGGATTGAAGCAATAAATTGCGTGTCCGTTAGCTGCCCGATAGCCTGCGGTTTTTTGATAGAGATCTGCTCGTCCCTTACTGCCGGTTGCCTCCGTGACAATTGCTGACGTGCCAATACGCTCAATCAAATTAGGCACGAAGATGCCGGTAGTTTTGCCTGTACCAGTTGGACCGCATACGAGTGCATGTCGGTTGGTGTCGGCTTCCGGCAGACGTAAAAATTCAGAATCTTCGCGAGTAATGATCAAACAACGGTCATTACCTTGACCTTGGATATAACCGGCTTCCTGTAATTCTTCTGTCGTTGCCCAACGAGCACCCTTCTTTTGACTCTTCTTGCCGGCTTCTACAGCAATGCGTGAATCTTCCCAGGTGCCTTGCACAAGCTGTGAAAATTTCTTCCGGCATTCTTCTTCAGTCCAGCCGTAGCTATCCTCTTCAACAGAAATTTCAATCACTGAGCCATTTTTGAGTTTTTCAAGTTCTGCCGGCGAGCAGATAGCGCCCTGGTCAACAGCAACTAATTGACCATCGGCGACTCGGCAGATTTGCTCGCCTCTGGGCGCAATAGCGGCTCTCGCGAACTCTTCTGTCGCTAGCCAACGCAAAACACCTCGGAACCGATAATGCCAAACTTTGCCCATGACGTTTTCAGAGCGGTTCAAATTGGCCGTTATTGTATGAAGTGAATCATTGACGAAAATAGAATCCCAGCCAAAGCGTCGTAAGGTGGTGTTTGCCACGTCAGCCAAGAGCGCGATAGGTATATCTGTTATGACGATTGACTTGAAACTACCCAACTACCAACGTCCCCATGGATCGTGAATGAATGGATCATGCCCCTTGTCGCTTCCAGGTCGTTGGTCGCGGTCCTGCTCTTTTTTCTTTCTGTTCTTAATTTCCTTGCCCAATTCTCTCGTATCGGTTTCCACCTTTTCATTGTCAAGCGCAGGCATCTGTGGTTCCTTCAAAGGTTCTGCCGATTTTGATTCTCCTGCTGACTTCTCGACTTTCGGCTTTTCTATTGGCTTCATCGGAGCTGGCTTATCAGATTTTTCGGTCTTTTTGTCTTGAGTTAGTTTCTCTTCGAGACCTCTTTGTGTTTTCGCAGCGTTCTCTCTCTCCATCTTTTGTTTGACATCAAAGTTTTTCTTTGCTTGAGTTATCAAACGAACGAATTGATTGGCTCCGAGTGGTCTCGCGCCGCCGGATGCTGCCCCATGTGCGCCAGCAGCTATGCCGGATTTGTCAGCGCCCCAGATTTCTGAGTATTGCCCATCAACGGTCTCACGCTCTTTTTCGTACTTGTTCAAAGCCCGGACTTGCGCTTGTAAGTTCGCTCGCTCCTGGCTCAAGCGATCTCGATGCAGAGCCTTTTCGTTGTAGAAAGTGGTAAAGCGTGCAGTTTTGTCTTCACGTACGGCGCGTTCCATCCGCTTTTCCAAAGCCGATCTCTTGCGCTTTTGTACCCGTGGCTCTTTGTCGCCATAGGTTTTCTCTTTTGATTCTGACTTGTTCTTTGACTTGTCCTTTCGATCTCCAGGCTTGCCAAAACAGTCATCTCCGTACTTTTCTTTGGTGCCAATCCAACTGCATAGCTCGCTGAATTGTTGCGGCGGCAGCCAATTGTCGTAGCTCGCGCTTTTTAACTCGGTACGAAAATCTTGCAACTCTTTTAACGGTGTGTATTTTGAAAACTCTCGCTTACCGTACTCAATTTTTTCGTCGTCTGGAATCCTTGAAATATCTTCTTCGCGGCTTACCTTGTCTGTTTTCTTCCTCTCAGCGATCTTTGGATTGGCTATCCACTGGTCAATTTTCTGAATGTCTTTTTCGTGTTTTTCTGGTGCTTTCAGCAGCTCCTCACGGGCCGCCATAAGGACTTCTTTGTCCAACCCGGCACTCAAATATCTATCTTTCCCATCCTCGGTTTGACCGAATTTGACAGGGACGCTCGGATCTTTCTCAGCGTCCGTTATCCAGCCTGTGAGCCGTTCATAGCCATCTTCACCCATCGACCGAGCATAGACATCGCCGGCGCGATATTGCTCCTCCACAGCTTTCAGCATCTCGAGTTTTTCGGTGCGATAGAAGCTGTCGCTATTCATGTCGTACGGGTCACCGTCGATAAGGTTTACTGGTCGGTCTTGATCCTTCTGCTCCTTTTCTCTGTCTTTGTCTCGAATCCAACCTTTTACTTTGCGATAGTCTTTCTCATCGACAGCGTGAAGAATCCACTGTTCTCCTTTCTCATACTCTTTCGTCAAAAACTGCAGCGATTCTTTGGAGTCATCCCGGTCATAGATAAACGGGTCAGCGCCGGGCTCCAACTGCACAAATATTGGCTCTTTGTATTCCTGTTCTTTGACCCAGTTGCCCAGGGCTTTGATTTCAGCCTTGTCCAGATACACCTGGCCTCTGGAATTCATGTCTTCAAGTTTTCGCAGTTCCTCCAGAGAACTATCAGGGGTCCAACTGATTCGACCTTCTTCTTCAGAACCAATTTCAATTGACTCTAAGTGGTCTGCTTTCGCCTCAATTTGCTTTTCGTCTCTATGCTTTTCCTTAATCCAGGCGACTAATCGCTCCTGGTCCTTTTCGCTCAGTGTCACCGTCCTGTCTTCGGCTTCAGAACGACTCGCGCGCTCTAACTGCCTGAGTTCATTGAGTGGCGTCGATCGCTCAAAAGCTTTTGGCTGCTGTTCAGGACCAACGGGAACAGTTATTGGCTCACAATATTCCTTCCAGTCTTTTTCCTTATCGACTTTGCCGCGCTCGTCCCGGCGGATCTGTTTCTGCAAATACTCGTTCATGTCAATCGGGTCGCCGAATCTATCGCGCTCTTCTTGGCGCTCCTCTTCTTTTTCTCGCCGCCGACGTTCAAATCGGTTTTCCGGCTTAGCTTCGACCTTGTCGTCTTTCATGACTCGGCTAAACTCGCGAGCTGCTGCTTTCAATGCCGTAAAAATTTTTGCTGCTGGCGCCCTCGGCGCTGGTCCAGCTCCTCGTTCAGACTCTCTGTCCTTATCCTTATCGTCTCGGTCGATATGCTTGTTTCTCTCCAGATACCGGTCGCCGGCCTCTTTGATCTTGGTGTAATCGTCTTTATTGAGCCGCACTTTGTGACCGTTCTCATCAGCCCCCATGATGACGATATGAACATGCGGATTACTTGTGTTGTCGTGCCTGACGCCATACCACTGTAGTTCCAGCCCTTTTCGAGACCCCAGATCTGCCATGACCTCACGACAATATTCCTTGACGTCGGCGCCCTGGACACCTGGCGACAAAATGAGCTTGTGCATGACAGTGCTGCGCTCATTTTGCTGACTGACAGCGTTCCGCACCTCACCGCTATAGACATCATCGCGCTCGCCATCGAAGAAGCTACGCGTTTCAGAGTCTTTGTCCTTCCCCGACCGGAACTGGATGTATTTGATGTGCGCCTGCGCTCGGGCCATCCCCCGGTTCTGACCGGTCAGATAGCTGTGCTTAACCACTGAACGCAGAGCTGCCACAGACCCCTCACTGCTCTTCTGAGGTGACTAATTTAGCCATCTGGTCCCTTGCTCGCTTCTCTTGAATTTCGAGCCCCTTATTAACCCTTTTAGCCGCTATCGCCATGGCGTCATTTACCAGTTCGTCTCCACCGTCGACTCGTCGCATGACCTCCAGAACAGCGTGAACTTCAATGGCGGTCTTTGCCATCAATCCACAAATTCGGTTTGTCGACGCTTTCAGTTGCTGCGAATAAATGCCTTCGAGTTCGTCTCGCTTCGCCTTGTCATGGTGGTCCAAATAAAACAAAACCGCTTCTCTTAGCAACTCGGTTTGCTTGACCTTGTTCGCCAAAGCGACCTCGCGAAAACGAACCATGTCCTCTTCCGTGAGCCTGGTCGTCAAAAGTGTTTTTCGTTCAAGTTTTGGCATTTTGACACCTATGGAAACGCTTAAAACTGCCGTATAATTGTATATTACACCAACTTGCTACGAATTAGGAGGGTATTTTCTTTAAATGGAAACTACTAAAACCTATACTAATATTAGTTTTTGCGCATTCGGAAAGCACCTTTTATCCTGCCTTACCGAGAGGCTACGCTCGGTCCCCTCGCTTCGTCCTCCGGTTCGGGGTTTTTGCATGTTGCGCGTCGTTGCCGACTCCGCGCGGCTGCTCCGCAGCCACAAAACAATTTGACCTTTCCACTATTGCCATTGTACGGATAAAAACCGTACAATGGAACTAGTAACCAAAAGGCAAAGCCATGTCTACTCACCTGAAAAAGGAGCGCATCGATTTACGATTGCCTCCAGCTGCAAAGAGCCAAATTGAAAAAGCCGCCGACCTCCAAGGTCGAACTTTGTCTGACTTCGTCGTGGACGCGGCCCTCACTCAGGCATCCCAGGTCATCGAACAACAAATGGTGCTAAAGCTTTGCCTCGAAGACAGCCTTGCTCTCGCGGAAGCATTCACAAAAGAACCAGAACCAAACAAGAAGGCCATGGAAGCAGCGCAGCGCCATCGGGCAACCCTTGGTCAATTCTGAGCATGGACTTTGAAATTCAGCTCTGGACGCCCGACCATGATTCGACAGAATTTTCCTCAAGTCTCCAGGGCATTCAAAAATTCATTCGAGAGCAGGCAGGCAGAGCCATGTCTAGCAAGGTTTCAACTGTGTTTGTCTTGACTGAAAAGGGCGGCACAAAGGTTCGAGGCTATTACACACTGTCTTCTAAGGGCATCACCTTTGAAGATTTACCTGCCGCCGTCCAGAAACGACTTCCTCGCTATCCGCAGATTGGGGCAACTTTACTGGGACGTCTTGGCGTGGACGAAAAATTCCGGAATGACCTTATTGAGCGCGGCGAAAAGCCACGGCTTGGAGAGCTTCTGCTTGTCGACGCTCAAAAAAACTGCCTTCAAAGTTCAAGCAAAGTTGGATCTGCAGTCATGCTCATCGACGTAGAACAACCGAGTGAAGCAGAAGCTGCTGCCGGCACGAGAGACCCGCTTAGTTTTTATACGCAGTATGGATTTATTCCTCTTCCGAAGAGCCCGCGAACGGTGTTCAAACGCGTCACGACAATAGAAAAAGAGTTGAACTCTGTGACAAAACCAGGTCCAGCCACGACGTTCGGCAATGATGTGCGTTAGAAACAAATCGCACAATCACGAACGCTACGAGGCGACGGTGCCGTAGAAGCCCTATCTCCAGGGGCAAGGTAGGTGACCGTTGAATTTATTGTCGAGGAATTCACAGTACATGACTTCGCCTTCGAAGCTCCAGCTGTCGTATTCGTGATTTTGAGAGAAGTCAGCGAACAGTTGCTCCGATGCAGATTTTGCTAAGGTGACGAAGCCGAAGATGCTTTCGCTGCTGGTTTCGGTGATTGCTTGGTAGTTCATTCGGCTGTCCTCTTTACTTGGTGCTAACGCCAAATCTCAAAGGCAAATCGAGCAAGCGTAAACGGGGTCCGTAGGACGCGAAGCAAAGCGAGCGCTCGCCCCTTTACGCGCAAGCGCAGATTTGACTTACAGTCAAAAGTTAGCTCCAAATGAGGGCTGCTGATGACAACTTATATGCGATTAATCAAGCACCTCGCACTAGCAATCAAAAGTGCCATCTGGGTCAAGCAGTTGTTTTTTCGTTCGTATTGTCTGTAGAACTCATTAGAGCTTCGTGAGGTCAATACAAGTTAAGCACTAAAATGACTACTCAGAGCACATACTAATCGACCGGTCTACTCTTAAACACAATTTTTTTTGATTATCGAGAATGCAAATCGAGAGCCGGGTGTAAAAACCGTATTGCCAAGAGGCATTATTTTTTGCAAAATAGGATGTACTTAAAACCGAGCAATCAATTGTTTACAACAACTATTCCAAAAGTTCACTGGCTATTCAAAGCAACATTGCTACCGATGTTAATCGGGATAGCACTTTTTGTTGTTTGGCTTGCTGCTGAGCCTTTCTGCTTGCGCTGTATGTCATCGAATGTTTTCATGTCCGGAATTACTTACCCAGGTATGGAAGTTGTGAGATATGAGTGTTTTGCATGCCATAACAGCTGGAAACCGCTAAACCTTCATCGTTACATTCGATCAGGCTGTGACTACGTGTATAGATGATTTAAAGATCGCCAACCGGTTGACCTGTTGTAGGAGAGGGCGCACCTTCCAGTGCGCCCTCTTTTGTCATTAACTCAACGGCTATCTGCTGTTACTGCACTGCCGATGGAGGAGAGGCAATTTTTCCAGACATATATGCTTTCATTAGAAGCATAGTGTCTAAAGCCTTCTCAAGTTCTGGGTCGACTTGATACGAAACAGGATTGCCCGTCAAAAACGATTCCACATGTTCAAACATCGCAGCGAAAAGCTCTTCGGGTTGCTTTTTAATTCCAGTAAAGTGAAGGACGAAGCGCTCACTGTTGGTTTTGCCTGGGTACGCATCGCATGTCGTTTGATAAAAAACTGTATTGCATTGACGAGTGTCCATTGTTGCGAAATCCGACGTAACTAGGTTGGTCCACTCGGGTAGTGTTGACCTGAAAGTGCCAGCAGGTCCCCAGATCACATTGAAGTGATGGCCCAACTCATGCACCAAGCCACCGACCATGATGGTGGGGCTACCCGACAGCGTTGCATTAGATACACCTTGGCTTTGTGCAAAGGTTGATGATACCCGCAACCAGCTAAGGGAGCTGATGCCATACACTTTGTCATAAATCCCTGAAGGGGGAATACCAAAGAACTTCTCATGATCTTGAACACTATTCATCGCCAAAAGTCCGACACGAGGAGATGCGGGAAACGGAGTGACCAAAGTTGCGAGTTGTCCCTGGAGGGCTGGTGACAGCGATCCAGCCGCTGCCACAAGCGTTGAGATGTTGCTACCGCTGTTTGGCGTGATACAGTCCCAGCCAGTCAAGGGATAAACTGAAGCAGTAGTTTTCCACTGATGGCACGTGACAGTGTTCAAGGAAATTGAACCCATGTCAGTCACACCGGGGCTACTACCACCATCGACGTTAATCACGTTGAACACGTGAATTTTAATGGTTGGATCTGTAAGCGTCACGGTGCCTTTTGCATCGCTGATAACTACATTTCCACCTTTGCCTGTTTGGTTAGATCCAACATTGCCTCTTGCCTCAAACTTAGCAGTTGTCACAGTGATCGGCGTGGTACCTTGATTTACGGTCAAAAGGATAACGCCACCATCGCCAGCAGTGCCGCCTCCGTTCGCTTTGAAGGTGGCATTGCCCACTGTAATTTGACCGCCGTTTGCAATGTCAATTCCACCACCTTTACCGGAGCCGCTGATATTACCCGAGGCAGAAAATTCTGCACCGTTGAGGTTCATTGTGTTGAGAGCAGCCGAGGTAAGACTGATCGTTCCACCTTCTCCACTGCCACCACCATCCGCTGAAATGTCTCCAGAAATGGTAGCAAAAACAACTCCGTACATGTTAATCGTGCCGCCATTTCCGTCGCCAGTTGCTCCAGCGTTAGCGGACATAGTACCGTTAAGATTGACGCCCGCAGTGTCGGTAAATTGAATCGTTCCGCCATCGCCTTTACCTGCGTGGACGTCGATACCGCCGGTATTGTAGGAAATGTTTGCATTGTGAATTTCAACCTTGCCACCTGCACCAACTGCGCCACCATAGGCAAGCAAATAGAGGGGGTTCGTACCTGAGGCTAGACCAGGAAGTGTTCCTGTGTCTATCTTGATTGTTCCACCCTTGCCAGTCCCTTGTCCTGTTGCATAGATTGGAACTGGAACTGACGTCGTAGCAATAGTGCCTGCCGTGAGTTCAAGACTTCCGCCGTCGCCGTTGCTTCCCGTATTTGCGAAAACATTCGCCGACTGACCGGACGAATCAAAAGTGATGTTTCCTGGCGTCAGAATTTTTACAGTGCCGCCGCCAGAATTACCACCTGTCGCAGCAGCGAGAATAGATCCTGGCTGAGTGCCGAGTTTAAGGTTGCCACTGCCGGGAATTACCTCGACAAGCCCACCTTTTCCTGACCCCGTGCCGTTCGCATAAAGCTGAATAGCCGGGGTGATCGTACCGACGATGCCTGGGTAAAAGCCGATCTTTCCGGCCTCTCCGCCTCCGCTTGGGCCACTAGCGTAAACGCCAATTAACGATGTGCCGGTGAAAGACATCGCGGATCCAGTCGGTGACGAGAACTGAGTTACTGCAGTTTTGTCATTGGTGTAGGAATTGAACGCCCCAGCACTATAAGTGAAGGGCTTACCTTGAAGCGATACGAGCGCGTTAAGTCCAAGAGCGTTGAGGCTCAAAGAACCAGTCCCGCTTATGGTCAATGGACTTGCCGCAATAACTGCGCTTGGAATATTGATACTACCAAAAGCAACGAAACCGTCTGACGCTGAGTTTTGCCCCAGGCTATGCAGAAAAATGT
Organism: Candidatus Obscuribacterales bacterium; assembly: GCA_020050685.1. Classification (GTDB taxonomy): domain Bacteria; phylum Cyanobacteriota; class Vampirovibrionia; order Obscuribacterales; family Obscuribacteraceae; genus JAGVKG01. The sequence goes on from JAGVKG010000056.1 coordinate 12,211, forward strand.
TTCCACCCGTTGTCGGGGCCGGAACAGGACGTGCTCCATTTGCATAGATAGAGAGATTGCCACTCAGATTCAAAGTTTGAGCTGAAAGAACAATATATCTAACGGGCGAGCTGGCAGAAGTGACACTATCACTGCTGCTTAAGATTGTTCCATTCGCCGTGATCGTTTTTGCAATGTATAGCTGGAGCCCGGAAGGGCCACCAGTACTGTCTGTTGAAATCAAACCCGATGGCAAAGTTAGGTTTGAATTACAGGCGGTAGTGTCGTTTTCATTACAGGCATCAACAATCAAACTACCGGAACCAGATGCATTGAAAGTGTTAAGGGCTGAGCCGTTAGTAATTTGAATTCCACCGTTACCGCCATTTGTGACATAGATCTTGCCACCTTGGGATTGGATAGAAGAAGCACTCACACCGCCGATAACGACGGGGTTACTTCCAGCACCATGTCCGGACAAGTAGTTGGGATGGAATTGAATCTGTCCCTTGTTCGACTGAATGATGCCAGCCTTAATATCTTTGGCTGCGATAAGCGAAATGCCCTTATTTAGTCCAGTCGTTGTTATGTTCTGGCCAGTAAAATATCCATTGTCAATTTGAACGCTGATCGTGCCGCCGGCAAGAATCGCCCCGTTGACTGTGATATTTCCAGTACCGCTACCGAGTATTGAGACATTACCGGTGGCGGTGAGGTTTCCGTTAACGACGCAGTCCATATCGTTCGCGTAAAAAGCTAGGTCACCTGTGATATTCGCCCCGAAATACGGGCAGTTTGTAGTTTGCGCCTGAGCTGGGGATGCACTGAACAGGCTGCAGGCAGCCAATATCAATGCCGATGTGAGAGCAAGTAATGCTCTTCGTATCTTCATGATTTTTCCTTTCGGTTGTTGAGCCACTCAAAATTACCAGGGGACGCTTCAGTGCTTTCAGCCATAGCTGACAGTTTGCACTAAATTTTTCTGCGTTGATATTGCGCTGAGCGTTATGTCCGGACCTGGAAAAAAGTTGAAGTGGGAGATCGATTTTCGTCGATAAGATTGTTTGAACTCAATGGCAAACCGAGTCACCGTGGCAATCGTAGTCATTCGTAACTTTGGTAAGAAATATGAAATCACAGTGTCGCATATTCGTAACACTGGTATTGGTCAGGGCTGAGCGAAACCTGAACGAAATCGAAAAACTAGCGCCAGCTATGCACGCTAGCGAACCCTCAAGCCAAGAGGCGCAAAGCCTGAACAGACATTAACGCCCGTTTAGGTCTACTCCGATGAAACATAACAAACGATATCGGCCAGCCAGACAAACTGCTGCTGTGGACAATTTGCTGCTGATGAAGAGAGGGCGCAAGTTAGACAGAGAGCCACAGAAGAGCAAGCACGTCGCCAAGCTTATGACCGAGAAATGGCAGACAAGTATAGAGCAGGGCAGGAAGAGCAGCGCAGAAAGGCACAGGAGTTGCTAGAACAAGAGCGCGGCAATTTTGGTGGCAGTCCACAAACGACAAGAGAGATGTTTAGAAACCGAATAAATTCCCCATTTGCAGCACCTTTGACACCAGGCTCCAGCAACACCGACAATCCGGCACCATGGCGAAAGCCTTATTAGGGCTCATATCTGTAGCTAAAAACAGCCCCAAAGCTAGCGGTTAAACTGGGGCTGTTTTTAATAAGAGTGACGCCCGGATTCCTGTTTAGATTATTCGCTTCACTGCGCGGTTCTGACAAAAGCAGCCTATTCTGTTAATCAACAAAAAGGCTGGCATATTTTTTTGTCAATTCTTCTCGAAAGCTAACTATGGCATCTTTTGTAGGCTGTTCGTGTGCTACGAAAAAGTTTTCCCAGTCGTGGAAGAATTCTTTGACTTGTGGATTGCCTAAAGAGCGCCTTGTAGTGGCTTTTTCATCAACAGAGATTAGACCTTTCATTGGGATAGCCTTCAGATTTCCCAATCCAGTCAGCTCAGTTTCAGTAAATATGCCAGGATAACGAGTTAAAACATCCAAGGGAATTAAGTGCAGAGGTACAGCAGTTGTCTTTAGAGCATGATTGTTTTTATAGAATTCGTCTGTTGTGAGTTCAGCTTTTCGAATTTTAGATTCAAAATACGGTGTTTTCGATTCGAAAAAATCTATTCTTATCCACTGATCACGTTGGTTTTCTGGTGAAGGTGCCGGTCTTAAAGGTGAAGAACCCAGGATTGCTTCAAAGCAAGCAAAATCTGATGAATTCTTCCCTGACGATTGCCCAATAGACACATCTCTGATTTTTCCATCTTTCTTAAGTGCAAAACCGGCAATAACGCCCCCCCTGCCTTCAAGGCTACGGTCAGGATCTACTAGATTTTTATAAATGCGCTTCTCAACTTCTCCGTGATAAGTCTTAAAAGCAGGCGTACTTTGTGCAAGTTCGAATGGAAAATCCCCCATTCTGTTCGCTGCTAGGGCTGGCTCAGTGTTCGTTCCTATAACTAAGAAACCGAGACTGAATAACATTTTCAAACTTTGCTGCACGAACTATTCCTCTTCTCTAGTACTAGATAGCCTACATCAGAACTTTTTATCGAGCCCAAAATGCGCAATCTTGGCTGCACATTACTACTACGTATTGCAGTATTAATGTGCAAAAAGAAGGGAGAGGCAAACGCCCCTCCCTTCCTCATTCAGGACGGTTTACGCCAAGCAGAAACCACCACTCGGGGGACCAGCATTGAGATAATAGTTATCTGTGTAGATTTTGCTACAGGAGTAGATCGTCGCAAGCCAGTAGTCTAGCTGCTTGAAGTTGTTTCCGTTGTTGCCACCAGCTCTCTTTGCTCCAATCAATTCGGCCCAAATCAGGCTGTAGTTGGGTGTCGTAGGAGCATCGATAAAGAATGCAGCATAATCCGGCGGAAAAGCGACTGCACCACCACCAAGCTGTGCAAGAGTGAAGCCACGCACAATGGCAATATTAGACACACCGACATAGGGAGCCTTTTTCACTCCAGTAGTCGTATTGCAGATTGTCGATTTCAAACTTCCCCACAAATTAGAGTCAGTCCCAGAAAGTGCACAGCCATTGCGGGAATTAAAGTGCGTAATGTCTCCTTGAACGGTTGACTGGAAAGTTGCATTGATGGAACCATTCGCTCCAGCCAACTTGTCGATTACTCGCCCGGATTCGCGCCACACACCAGAATCGTAGTTGAAGAGATCGTTAGTGTTCGGGTGTTCTACGTAAGTACCATTGGATTGTTTTACCTGCTCAAACATCGCTACAAACGGTGTTTTTGCGTTTCCGAGAATCGCGGGTTGAGTGAACCCCAACACGCCCGCAACCTGTGCAGAAGCCGGAACGGCCGCAGAGCCTAGAAGTGATACAGCTTGAGCGGCATCACGAAAGACATAAAGTCCCCATCCCGCTTCCTGGAATTTTGATCTCCACGCCGGAGGGTTGGAAGTCGGGAGACTTTGGAGATTGTTGCCTGTGCGAGTCGAGAAGCGGGTAGGGTTGTTTCCGCAATAAACGTACCAGCCAATAGTTGGCTCCAAGCCATTGAAACGGTATGGATAGCTACCGCTGGATTCGACCCGAGCGCAAGCTACTGGCGCATACGGAGCAACACACCGTCCGTACAAACTTGCGCTGACAGCATCAAAGTTAGCCTTGGTGGGCGCCATTCCAGTAGTGATCGCGGCCTTTGTAAAGACCTGCGTGCATTTGAAATAAGGCGACAGAGCTTCTGTGTCTACAGCAAACGGAGTTCCAATGGATGGATTTTCTTCGTTAGTAAGTTTTGCTACTTGCTCGGCAAAAATTTCGGTCCACTCGGGAAATTTGGGCGGCGAAGCAACAATGAAATAACCATGAGTTGATCTCAGCTGTGCAGCCGTCGGACCAATCGCATTAGCAGTCATGTAATTTTGATCGGCTCTTCCGAGGCTTACAAAATCTTCGTTGATTGACAAATCAGGCGCTCCTGACGCTTGAAAGTCGAACTGGTGTCCAACTTCGTGCAGGATTCCATGTTGTGATTCCCCTGTTGTCAGGTTCACCAAACTTGGATAAGTACCGTGAGCCTTCTTCTCGAAAACCACACTGCTGTATGGAACCGCTGGAACGTTCAACGATCCATTGAGGGATACCCCTGCCACATCAGGATATTGGTCGTAAACAAGTTTCTTCTGCGCATCTGTCGGTGGGGACGATGCTTGGTAAGTCGCCATCTGGATAACGTCAGTAAAGACAAAGAACGTCACTGGCCGACTAGCCATTTTCGTTTTGATCAGCGGATAACTGTTGAATGTTGTGGTTAGCGTTAAGAGAATGGCATCTCTTTTGACGGCATCAGTTCCACAGTAGACCACATGTCCATCTTCAGGATAAGTTCCGCCATTGCGAACTTTGCAGCTGACGCCATTGTAAACGGGATCGTTGTCCCACTGAGCAGCATTGGCGGCTGAAGCAACACAGAGCAATACGCTCAATGCTCCTATGCCGGCAATCATTTTTCTAAGTATTTTCATTTTGTGTTTCCTTGGTTTGTTGAAAGGCTCTCATGGCACCAGGGCGCAGGCGATCAAAGCTTCTCTGACACAACGGTGCCTAGAAAAGTTTGGAGATTTGCTGCCTGTTTGAGTGTTGGGAAAGATTGCCTGCGGGATTGGATTGAATGAGAGTCCCTCAACCCTCGTCTTTCAAGGGTATCTAGCACCGCCTTCGTTACCGATTAACCATTAAGTTAAGCTTGAGGTTGCCTATTTTTAGCCATTAGAGGTTTGCCATATGTCAGTTCTGAACCTAGCGAAGCTTGCGCGGCAAGGGATTCTGGATGTTGATATCCAATTCACCAATAAGTGACAATCTCGAAAAGTCAATAATATTCGGGCTTTCGGGATTGGTAGTTTTTGATTTGCGGCGGGCTCGCTGAATCTGGTAGCATGATCGAAAACCCCGAGAACATGCGGCAAGCTTGTCCTCGGGGTTTTCTACTGTGAATGAAACAGATGGGCCATTATCAGAACATACATTCAGCTCTAATAAATACTAAAACGGAACTTTGACGGGAGAACTGAGTCCTGCCTTAGATGCTCTCAGCACATTTAAGGTTTCAAAACCAAATTATCACCAGGTAACCCATTGCAAATTCCACCTTCAGTCGCAGAGCTTTCAGCATGCGATGAATTTCAGTTCGAAGAAGTAAAATCGCTCAGCACACCAACCGTCGTAAAGCCAGATGTCGACCAAGCTTTAACCGCCACAACCAAACGGCTACAAATTTTGATTGTTGATGACAGCGCCTTGGGGCTCATGGGATCAGCAATGACAGTAAGGACCCTCGGCTACATCGCTCTTGAAGCAATTAGCGGGCAAGTTGCCATCGACCTACTGAAAGTGCACACCTGTGCAGCAATACTCATGGATCTGCAAATGCCGGATATGAGTGGCACGGAATGCACAAGAAAAATTAGAACGTCTGAGACTGGCTCTGGCTATCACATACCGATCATCGCATTTTCTACCATGGTTGAAAAAGATGTTATAGCTGACTGCTTCAAAGCGGGAATGGATGCCTATCTTACGAAAGGATGCTCCGCTAACGAATTAGCTGCCATTCTTAAAGAGTTTACTGGAATACCGGAGCTACCTGGGGTTGCGACATAATCAATCTGTGTCACTGTAAAATTTCCGATGAATTCAACGCTTCCATTTCTGGCCACTTCGTATCTTGGTGTTGCACAGCCCAGATAGCCCTTTCGTGTGCATCTGTCAAATCAAAATACAAGTTCAACCATTCGTCCTGATTCGCTGGTCTCTCGCCCTTTTGCACTCGCCGCAAAAGCTCAATTAGTAAATTAAGATGTGAGACAGTATCTGGAGGCACTTATTCTCTCCCGCCTATTGGCGACCTTCTTCATCAGTCACACTAATACTGCTGGTTGGAGATTCAGAAACATGGTGCCTTAATTGACCAACTTGCTGAAAAATTTCTTGAGCTAGGTCGTCCCGGCTATTTTTTCTGAGTAATTTGCTAGCCATTTTAGTTCTTGTAGCGGGTGCATATTTTGATATTCGTCGAAACTCATAACAATGCACCCTTTAGCTGACTTCACCGATTATGACTTCTGTGCAAACCGATAGTTCCAATTATTTAGCAGTGTTGATGCAATTTAAGGTTTCTCAGCTAAGGCGTAAGATCTTGCCATCATCAATGCTTTAGCAGATTTTAGTCAATTTGTTTTGTCGCCTATTTGATGCATGACTTGTAGAGGCAAGCAGAAAGATTTCTGGCCAAAAGTAAGAGTTTGCAGAAAGGATCTAGTAACGGGGCGCATTGTTTGGCAAAAATCCAAAGACCTGTCTTATGAGAAGTCACATACAAGCCTAGTGGGCAAAATCCGTGAAAACGTGCCGCGCATTTTTATTGTGTACTCTATCGGGTACTTAACAGATTCACTTTAGGGTCATAAATTGAGCTGATTCAATCTGTCTTTTCCCGTGGAGTTGTTATGACAAAAAAAGAAGGACCTATAAACATTGGAATCATCGTATCTCCGCAATTTGGAGCCATCGATATTTTTGGCGTATACACGGTGTTCGGAGTGCCACCATTTATTGGTTTACGCCCGGATATTAACGTCCACTTTATAGGCAAAAATTTAGAGGAATTCAATGCTATTCCTCCTTGGCCTATGCGTGCTACGACTACATTTAAAGACTGCCCACAGCCTTTAGATGTTTTAGCAATCGGTGCGCAACCGCCTTCTTTTATGGATGATGACGAGGCCATGGATTTTGTAGCCGAGGCAGGATCTTCGGCCTCTTACTTGATAGGAATTTGTGACGGTGCTCTTACTTTAGGAGCCGCAGGACTTTTGAAAGGTTATAAGGCTACCTGTAGTTTTCACTCAATTAACCATTTGAGTTTAACGGGTGCAATTCCAACGCGAGGTCATGTGGTTGTTGATCGCAACCGTTACACTAGCGGACCAGTTATAGGTGCTTACGATGCGAGTTTAATGGTTCTTGGCGAATTGTGCGGGTTAGATGTAGCGCGAGAACTAGAGCTTCATCTGGAGCATTTATCCGAACCACCATTCGGCGTCGGACGTCCTGAACTAGCCGGAGATGAATTGACCAAAATAGCTTTTGAGAGAGTTCAACCATTTGCAAAAGATGGACATGAAAGAATTGCAGCAGCTTGTTCAAGGCGCGGCATTTAAAACTAGTTAGGCAAATTTTCGTTGATAGCGGGACTACGGTTCCGCTATCAACGCTGCGATTGGCAAGCGGAACAACTGCAGGAATAGGTGTATGGAGTTACGCAAAATTGTCGAGCTGTGTTGGAATTCAGTTTCTCTCGCCATATTCAGCACTTCTACGAATTAAATTCCACAGCTCCTCCAAAACCCGCTTATCATCAGCTCTTGCTGAAGAGGACTTCGCAAAGCAAGAATCAAGATGGTCCATCAAAAGCATTTCCGCTACTTGATCTAAAGCCTTTTGGACAGCTTTAAGTTGATTTAGTGTGTCAATTCTATCGACGTCCGAATCTATCATTTTGAATACGTGATTCGAGTGTCCGATTGCCTTAGCGAGCCTGAGTAAAACTCTTTTTTTGTATTCTTGTGATGAACTCATTCACTAATCCGCTCGCTGTTTTCCAAGGAAAACCAAAGCGATAGCGCTAAGGCGGATAAGCCCGAGCCCATAAGAATGTGCGAAATTGCATAACTCGCTCCACGAAGCAGCTCATTTCCTCCAAACATGCTCTCTGCAATGATTTGAAAGTCAAGCTCACCGGCTCTAACCGCGAGCACATAGTGGTAGCCTTTGTAGACCAACAGGCAGATTGACGCAAATGCGCCGATCAGATAAAGACGAACATGCAAAAGCAGCGGTGAGGCCTTAAGTTCACGTCCACCAACTAAAAGCGAATGGTACATAAGCGCCATCACCGCAACAGGTATTAGAACACCCAGCAAAAATGTATGTCCGTGAACCAAAACCAAATGCTCGGTCGCTGCCCAATGATCGGCTTGCGGGAGCATAGCTACTCTCCGCGTAGATTCTCTGTACAGAATTCCAAACAAAAGCCCTACGGAAATCATTAGCAGCGCAAACCGAATCATCAGACGCCATGCCTGTTTGTAGTGTTTAGGTACGTTCATCGTGAATGAACCACAACCGGTGCACGCCAACAATAATTTCTGGAAATTGTCATTGAGTGTGAAACGCAACCAGTCCTGACTCTATGGGCATCAATTCATCAGAAGACCAGTCAAGCCATGATCCTGCATAATTACGTACATTCGTATATCCAAGCAATTGAGAAAGGACAAACCAACTAAGCGCAGATCGAAAGCCCGCCGCACAGTAGCAAATAATTTCTTGTTCTTTTGTGACTCCTTTACCCATGAACAGTTGTTCAAGATCTGCCTTACTCTTAAATATCCCTTGCTCATCTAAGACTCTTTCGTAGGCGATGTGAACTGCATTAGGGATGTGCCCGCATCGTTGCCCGAGGATTGGCGGACCTTGAGCAAACCATTCACCCGTGTACTCTTCACGAGTGCGAACATCGAGCACCTTGCCACTACCGTGCGAAACTTTAAGTACTCGACTTTTGTTGGCTAAATATGTGGCTGTTTCCAGCCGTTCAATTTTGTAATTGGTTTTTTCTCTGACAGTTTTTTCCCAAGTCATCGGTAGGTTTTGAACTTTCCATCTTTGTCGACCACCATCTAACAGCCTGACGTCGTGATGTCCGATCAATTTGAAAAACCAAAATAGAAATCCGGCGAAAGGGGCATCCTCACCTGTAATCACTACGGACGAATTCCGAAAAACTCCGCTATTTGATAACGTTTGTTCAATGCACTGCTTGTCAAGATTGATTGAATAGTCTGGATTCAGTAGAAAACCGAGCATGGGTAGAAAAATGGAACCGGAAATATGTTCGATGTCATAAGACTCTTGGGAAGACCTTGCGGACTCAACTAAAACAAGGCGGTCGTTCCATTTGAGTTCTTGAAGCAAAGAATGGGTATCCAAAAGAACTTTTTGATTTTCCATGACAACACCTCGTAAAATATTGAGCATAAGGTTGGCAGATCAGAAGCGTCTAGTACTCGATCAGGTACAAGGAAAATGCAACTCCAAGAAATATTTTCAACTATTCGCTCTGCCACCAGTCGTGACGAGCTGAAGGGTCTGGCGTCCCACATGATAGCTTCCCGTTTTGGTGCCAGTCGACATCGCATATTGTTCTTCGACGATGAACCGGAAGGTGCAAAGATGTTGACTAAGAGTGGCTCAGCAATTGGTTTACACCTACTACATGAGCACTCTCCTGTTCATGAAGGTCAGGTCATGTCGGCGCAAGCCTGGTTGAGTCGAAATTCGAGACATGATCACGGTCATGCTATGGCCGGTCCGATCGTAGGAGACGGAGTGATTGTAGGCATAGTTGCTCTGACCAGAACGCGTGACGATAAGCCTTTTAACGAAAGCGACGTAAGAGACTTGGGTGCAATTTGTGCTCACCTCTCCACTTGGAAGGGATTGTTGGCGCCCCTGGGACAACTAACCGCAAGAGAGCATGAAATAGCAGTGCATGTTAGTCATGGAAGAACTAACGCAGAAATCGGCCGCATTATTGGAATTAGCGAAAACGGTGTGAAGCAGGCACTCAAGCGCATTTTTAGAAAATGTTATGTGTCTTCCAGAACAGAATTAGCTGCTCGACTTTGATGGAATTTTTACGCGCAAATTCAGGTCCAATAGACGTATTTTTAGCCACTCTCTGGAGGATTGCATTAGTACACCCACTCGGCGCGCTTGCTGTTGCTTTTTTCGTCTGGCATGGTCAAATATTCCTATGCTGCGGCTCTTGACGACCTCAATGTATCATAAAACCCAAAACGCTTTAGGTTTTATTGAAAGTAATCTGTTTTCTCTGGCGGCCTGGTCTGGGTGGCGGGCGGGTAGGTCCAAGCGGGTTGGTAGCCCGCGCACCCCAATGTTCAGGGAGGCGGGTGGGAGCCACAGGCGGAGCCTGTACAGCGCAGAACACACATTCAAAATAGGTGTTTTCGATATTCGCCGGATGCGCAAACGATATACAGATCGTGCTATCTTGTCAGATCGTCGTCGCGCTCACGCTCTGGCTTAGCCTTCTGAGCTTCTCTCATTTCCGCTCTTGCATCGGCTTGTGAGCGCTCGAAATCTTTGGTCATTTCTCGCTGCCACTTTTCATAGACATCGCGCGCTTTCTGCATTTCTTTGGCGTCAGCGTTTCTTTGCGCCATCATGTCATTGATGCGTTGCCAGTCTTCGTGGAATTTCTGCTTTTCTTGTGCTGTTGGCTCGCGGTCGCGCTCTGCTTTAATTGCTTCAACTGCTTCAGCTTGGCGCTCCCAGGCACCGTCCTTGTAGTTGTTTTCATAGATGACCTCGCCATAGCGGTCATAAACTTCCATGCGATCGGCTAAACCATTTTTTTCAATGTGCTCAACTGTATTTGGCATGCCCTCATAACCGGCATTGTGACTTTCTTCCGGTGTCCAACGCCCATGGCCTTCGCTGGCAATCATGCTTTCATAGCGGTCATAAATTCCAGTTGTGCTATTGCGCTCATGAGTTGCCACCACCTTTGTTGTGATGTGATAGCCCTCTTCTTTGAGTTTTTCCATAGTCTTGGCAATCGGTCCATGCTCGCGCATAGTGCTTTCAAATACGATGTTTAGCTTCTTCTCGACCGCGCTTTGCAGAAGCTGCCTTGTCCACTCGCGGGCATCTGCGTCAGTGCGCTCGGCAAAGGATTTATCACCCAAGGTTTTCATTTCTTTTGCCTGCGGGTGATAGGTGCGCAGTGCGTCACCGTTGATAACAACAAAATTGCCATCAGGAAAGTGCGAGCGGCTCAAACTTATCAACCTACTCTTGCCTGAACCTGGCTGCCCGCCAGTGATAATTACTTGCGGATTTTGCACAGGCTTGACGCCTGCAAAATGAGCGCTTTCGATTTTTTGATAAATTTGATTGTGCTGAGCACTTGGCAGTTTGTAGCTAGTCATGCAATTTTTCTGAACTACGCACTTTTGATGAGAGCTTTCATGATTGGACCATAGACATAAAGTGCCTTGGTGACTAGCTTTCTGTCAGTAATTACGTCTTTGCATTCTTTGAAAACCAAATCGTGCTGCAATTGCATTGCATCGATTTTCTCTTGATTAGGCTTGGGCTGGGCTTCTTCTTTCATGATTTCAGTAGTAAGATGCCCGACGTACCCCATCATGATCTCGGTCGCCACTTCGATTTCGACGGCAGTCCCGTTTTTGCGGTAATCCGGTTCTGAAGATTCCGACCCTGGCCTTTTAAGTGTTGCGCTCATCATATATTCTCCGCTACCTCTCTATTATCTCACTAAAACCCATAAACGCGCAGCAGTGCCGCAAATGCTCACCCAGCTACGATTAGAAAACGAGCCGCCCAGTTGAGCGGCTCGCCCTCCTCTAACTAGGCATCCCACAAATGTGGCTCAGTCTCCCTGAGACTGTTCATGCTTTCTGACGTGACAATGCAGTGATCAACAACTTCCACGCCCATTATCTTGCCTGCTTTAATTAGTTGCTTTGTCGTCTCTATGTCTTCGCGACTCGCTACCACTGAGCCGCTCGGGTGGTTATGCGCCACAATAATTGCATACGCATTAGACAAAAGCGCCGCCTTGAATACTTCGCGTGGATGGACAAGACTGGCTGACAATGTACCTTTTGACACTTCGTGATAGCCGATCACTTGAAATTTTACGTCTAAGTGAAAAGCAATAAAATGCTCTTCTGAGTAGTGCGCAAGCGGCTGCACAAAGTGATGGAACGAAATAGGGTCAGTAATTGGTGTTGGTTTAACACCAGGCTCTTTGATGAGAATTAGCCTGTACTGCGGCACAAGATATTTAAAATGCTTCTTCAGCGCTCGCCCGCTCCGACTCACTTTACTTGTCTTAGTTTCTTTCTCGCTAGTAGCCTGTACCGCCTTCATACTTTTTGCACTGTTTGCCCGTTTCGTACTCTTCGCCCCCTTCTGCCCAACATCCAAACCGCTACCAGCAAACGTCACAGATTCAGTATTCATGTGCCTTTCTCCCTTTCTTGTTCTAGGGATGCGCGCGCACCCCATGCAGCACATGCCGGTAACACGCAAGCTGGGGTCCTAAGTTCAAGCCTCGCGAAGCGACCGAAGGCTCGGGCTTGAACTTGGGAGCGGCGTGTAGGCTCAAGTGCCGGGCATGGAAAGGAAGCAAGTAGCCCGCCAATAAGAGATATGCCTGCGGGGCAAGCAGGACAAAAGCATACTTATACAATGACGACGGAGTGATCTATCGATGCCGGGCAACCTTGCGAACAGGAGCTAAAGGCCCTGCAACCAGTCTCTTTAGCAAAAAAATCTCAATCAAAACTGCCAAAGACTGCGCTTTTTTACTACACAGAGACGATACTGTAATGCACCCAAAATCACACCCCTGTGTGTAGTCGGGCGTTTTAGTAGGCGGTCAAGTCCTAGATAGTGGCTTTGAGAACAGCTGCAAAATCTTCAAGAACCCGAAACAAATTATTTGAATTGCTTATCTAGAAAACTTCCAAGTGCGCCATTCATGGCCGCTTCTTTGTTGTAGTTGGGATCGATTTTAAAACGACCGGTGTAACCAGTTGTCGCCACTGTCCTATTGGGAGTAGAGACAGGCATCGCCATTGCTGTACAGCGCTTTAGCAGCTCGTAGGCACCAGGAGCCTTGCAGCCGGAATTAATAAGCGACTGCGCATCAACTTTGGCGTTGCCCTTTCGCCCCATTTTTAGAAAAGTTTCAGCACGACCCGCATATGCGACATAGAGAATTTCCTTTGGCAAATTCTTGCTCAGTAAGATGGTAAACGCTCCGAGGGACTTTTTGTAATTGCCGGCTTTTAATTCAGCCGTGCCCATTTTCATCAATGAGTCAGCAGTTTGGCCGGCTGTTGAAATTGGTGCCATTTCATTTCGACTGACAGCATTATTCAACTGCTCATAGACTACGTGTCTACTGTCTCCCAGGCTTATTGCAAGCGCAAAATCACGTTCTGCATTCAAGTAACTTTGAGAATCGTAGTATGCAGATCCACGCAGAGCGTGATATTCGCCGTTATTCGGCTGAGAATTTATCAGATTAGTGAACTCAACAATGGCTGCGTCATAGCGCCGGGCGCGAATAGAATCAATACCGCGCGCTACAGCAGCATCATTACCTCTGGCATATGCGGCACTCGAAAGCAATATCAGAGCTGCTGTACTCGATAAAGCAACTGAAACAACACTTTTAGACACGCCGGCATCCTCATTAAATTGCTAACTGGGATGCCTGACACGAATATACGACATTAACACAAAGTAGAAAAGTCCCCATGTAAAACGGTTCTACAATGCCCTGCTGACCGCCTCAAGTGCTTCAATTTCCCAAAAATAGCGAATCTACTCGAAAATGGTTTTTCACTTAGCTATTCTGAGCAGCGACATCAAACCCTCAAGGACCGACCTGTGAAATTGCACAGGTCGGTCTTTGACTTTCAGGCTGTAGATATTTCGGGGTATATATACCAGGTGAAAGACTGGAGCTTCCTCTATGACTCCGAATGCTGACGACACCAAGGAAATAAACAAGTCAAAGGAAGTACAAGCGCCTCCTGAAGCGGCCCAGCGCGGCGGTGTGATTGGCGAAAATGTCAATCAGGCAAAGTGGCGACAGACACAAGCACAACATATTCTTGAGCAAGGCGAATCAGCCACTGACTTGTTCTACGATCCAAACTTCAAACCAAAAGACAAAGCTGCAAAGTTTGAGTTGGTAGATAGCGCAACGGAATTAAAACAGGAAGACAAGACTGGCACATTTATTGACTATCAATTCCAACAGCACGACAAAAAAACCTTTTCTCTGGGAATGGATCATGAAAATGACACTAGAACAGGTATACAGAAACTGAATGATTTTGTTGCAGCTGCAGTAACGAGAGCGACTGATCCAGAAGGTCAGAAGAAATACATCCAAGACGAAATAGACAAAATAGCTGGCATTGGCCGCGGACTTACCAATGCCAAAGACCACACTAAAGCTTCTGTTGTGGCTGGATGGACCGCTCTTACAGATGGGACAGTAGCCACTTTTCTTTCTAAACCGAACGCCCTTAATGACCCGCTTTTCCATGCTGTCGGCGGCGCATTTGACGCGATGAGAAACGACCCAAATGCAGTAAATAAGGCGATGGAGAAAGTAGGAGAAATAATTGTCGACGGCAGCGAACACTACTCGAAACTGCCGCCAAGCAAACAAGGTGAGTTCCTTGGCGAAACTTTGTTCTATACCGCCAATTTAGGAGGCACCACAGAAGGTGGCGAGTTAGCCTTGAAAATAGCAGACAATGTTGCTACTAAAGTCGATGCAGTAGCGACTGCCGGATTTCAGAAGTCGATGCAGGCCATCGAAGAAATGTCTGCATCGGCTCCAGAGCTAGGCTTTCAGGCAAAGCAAATGCTACGCGACTATACCCGGTCACTCAATCTCACAGGACCTGAACTTGAAGCAGCTGGTTTTCCCCGGGGCTATTTCGACGGAATGGCCGAGACGCCCGACAACATTCTCATGATGAAAGGGGACAAAGGTCTCCGAGGAGTAGAGCCCAGCGAGCTTTTGACGACCACCCGTCAATATTCAGCAAAAGGCGAAATTGTTCACTACATAGTTCTGCCAGAATCAGCCTTTGAAGCAGCGGAGAAAATGGGGATAGCGCGTTCAACTGTTCAGGAGAAACTAGACAAAATCTCGCATGCACTATCAGTTGCCTATGCTCGTATCGGAGAATACCAGCCCAATATTCATGGCAACTCAGCAGCATATGGCAACAAACTCCACGAGGCACTCCGTCATGAGATTGGGCGTGATAAATTGCTCCATGCCGAGGCAAGTTATTTAAAAGGCCAACCAGCACAATGGGGGCACCTAGGAACCTCAAGAATTGATATTGGAGTTGGAGAAGAAGGCAAACCGTTTACTTCAATCTGTTTGAAAACCTTAAGATCTAAGCCTTCTGCACAGCAAGAACGTGGATGGGCTAACAATCTTCCAAAATTAGATGATGGAACGACAATACCGAGATTCTATTTAAAGCTAGGGAAATAGCCGATGACGATAAAAAACGACCCTCCAATTGAAATTGATATGACACTTCCAGAAATCTTGGAAGGTCCAGTCGAACTGCCATCTGGCGGCCTGGTTGCTGTCGGCGATAAAGTCGATCATGCAGAACTTGGTATCGGCGAGTCATTCGAATCGGCACTTACCTTGACCAAGCCGGCATTTTGCTTTTTTGCGACTTCCCCGGCAATCCTTCACAGACAATTGGCATAGCGTTCGTCAAAAAGAGGAAACGAAAGGAAATTGCTGATACATAGACGATTTACAAAAAGACCTTTGAGAATATAGTCAATTCATGAAATTTTTGAGAGATGGGAAATAAGGTAATAGCAATGGAAAACGACAAACCAGTAGAAGTGCTTTTTGAACTTCCAGACCTATTGGAAGGTCCCATCGAACTGCCATCAGGTGGCATGGTTGGCATTGGCGACAAAGTTGAGCATCCCGAATATGGCATCGGAAACGTCTTCAGGGTAGGGACTTACCACGATGATCTTGGTCCTTTTGTTTTCTGCGACTTTCCCAATCACCCGTCCAAAATGATTGGTATAGCATTTGTCAAAAAAGTAGCACCCTAACCTCGATACTGTTAGTGGGACAAGCACTTCACTTGCCCCACGAACTCACTAGTTGCGTGGACGTTGTCGACCAGTACAGTTGCTTCCATGGTGACCACAGATTCGACAATAGCCAGTCGTTCGGCGTTCATGGCGGTCCTCAAACCACAATTGCCGAATTCTGCCCAGTATGGATTGCACAACTTCTTGTTTCGGAGCAGCCGCTCTTAGTGAGCAAAGAGCGATATATCCACAGAGCGCCATGTCTAGTATCTGCCATTCTTCCCTACTGAGAGTGAGCGTTTCGAGACCATCGAGTGGTAGAAGTGTTGTCATTTTAGCCATTACAGTTACTCCAAAGGTAGAAGGTAAAATTCAACAAAACTGAGGCGGGGCTTGTGCCCCGCCTCGTCAGATCAAGCTGCTGTGCGCTTTCTGCGCGTAGGTTTTTCAGCTGGTGCATCTTCAGATTTTGGCTTTGGGCCACAGAGGTGGAATCCGGAGAGTTTGACCACTGCCTTTTGGATTTCTATTGTTACTCCGTTTACTTCTTTGTTGTATTTGACTATCGACAGTCTGCCGTTAACTACAACTTCGCGTCCTCTTGTAACGTGGTCGAGCACTCGTTCAGCCAGGTTGCCCCAAGCGTCGACATCGATCCACATGGGGTCTGGATTGTCTTTTTTGGAAGAGAATTCTTGTACTGCGATCGAGAACTTAGCTAGTTTGTTGTCCGAATCGGTGAAGGTAACTGATGTTGGGGCATTGCCGACTTTACCAACGAGAGTGATTTGATTATTCATAAGATGGCACCTCCAGTGCTGTGTTTAAGTGCAGCCCAATAGGCACGAATTGAATCTGGTGCATGGTCGCATAGCGCCCCGACGGGGTTTAACCATTGCGCAAGATGCAGGATGTGCCAAGATTCGCACTTGTTTAACACAGGTCTGGGGCAGACAGATATGAATAACTAACACCGCATATGGTACCAGGCATTTTCCCGAGCTCACGACTCCCGACGGAACTAAACGGCAAAGAGCAGACGCAGCACGATACTCACCAGTAAAGCCATACAGCCAAATTAATGACAGGACCAGGGCACCCGGCAAAACAAGAACGGTCAACATACAAAATGGACAAATCGTTGTTAACAGCAGCATGCACAAATACAAAAAATGAATTCAAGAATGTCGTCAAAAGCAAAAGACAAACAAACTAACCAATCAGCTCTCTGGCTCAAAAAATCCGTATGTACCAGCTGTTTCTACGGCAGACAGAAGCTGCAAATCTGACAAGGGCGCGAGACGTCCTTGCTTGTTTTGAGAGCCAACCCGCCAACAATGGCAGGACATTGTGTAATGGCTGAATTGCGCACTGGTTGCACGTGATGGCCAGCTCGATGATACGGGAAATTGACAATATTCACAGACTCATTGAGAGATAACAGTGAAGGAACAACACCAGACGCTAACTCCCTGTCTTGAAGTAGAGCCAAATTCCAGACTGATGCAGGTGAACTGCACTTAGCCAGAATAGCCTGCTCGTAGTTCTCCGAGTCGACAGAAAGCCAACCCTGGCAATTGGGCAAGGACGCTAGACGGCTCAAAGCATCGAGTAAAATCGGATCTCCAAAGCTCCGCGTATAGAACCAGAACCTGCAGTCGCTAAACTTCTGCACAGTTAAGACCCAGGCCTCAACATAATCTACGCTATGGAAATCTCCTCTATGCCGATATCGGAATAGAGGCGACTATCCCGAGTTCAGGACTATTCATGGTTCAAGAAATTAGTGAGCCCAGAATCGAGATGGCGAGCCAGTTCGCCCCTCCGGTTGAATTGCAACGCTC
>JAGVKG010000070.1 GCA_020050685.1 Candidatus Obscuribacterales bacterium
TTCATCAGGCTCGGGCAACCTCGCGGGCGATAGTTTCCGCATTTTCTATATGGGAAGTCGCGATGCTTGTTTCTGCCCAACGCATAGCAATAGACGGCGGTGCGTTTCAGTGGCTGCAGGATGCGCTCGCCCAACCGGGTATATATTTAGAAGGTCTTAGTCCTGAGATTGCTGTAGAAAGTTGCAACTTGCCGGGAAAAATTCATAGCGATCCCGCAGATAGAATTATTGTCGCCACCGATCGCCTTGCAGAAGCAACGCTAATCACGCGCGATGCCAAGATTCTTCAGTATGGCAAGCAAGGTCATGTGAATGTTTTGCAGGCATAGCAAAGACTTAGCAAAAATTCGGGTCAAGTAGTTTAAGCTCTATACAGAACACAGGCGATTCTGCGGGGCTTTTATCATGGAAACCTTGGAACAATTATTGAAGCAGCTTGACATTAGCAAGGTGGATGAGGCGGGCAGCATCACCGAGTATCGTTTGAATTCAAACGGTTTGCGTGTGCTTCTCTCGCGCAATGCCAGTGCGCCGGTTGTCACATTCATGGTTTTGTTCCGCATTGGTTCGCGCAACGAAGCTGTCGGATATACCGGTGCGACGCATTTTCTTGAGCACATGAAGTTCAAGGGCACCAGCGAGCGCAATCCCGACAAGAACAATGGTATTGATGATTTGTTGAAGCCAATCGGTGCGCTTTATAATGCCACCACTTGGTTCGATCGCACAAATTACTTTGAATGTGTTTCCTCGAAGCATCTTGATCTTTGCGTCGAAATCGAAGCGGATCGCATGCGCGGTTTGGTATTGCGGCAAGAAGATCGCGATTCGGAAATGACAGTGGTGCGCAATGAATTGGAGCGCGGCGAAAATGAGCCGGATGATGTGCTCATGGATAATCTTTATGCCTTTGCTTTCCGCGAGCATCCGTATCATCATCCAACCATTGGCTGGCGCTCTGATGTTGAAGGCGTTCCCATGGATCGCTTGCGCGAGTTTTACAATACGTTTTATTGGCCGAATAATGCGTGTGCAATTGTGGTCGGTGATTTCGATCATGGTGAAGCGCTCAAAACTATTCACAAGAATTTTGGCAAGATTCCTCAATCGCCTTCGCCTATTCCGGAAGTGTATACGATTGAACCGCCGCAACAAGGTGAGAGAAGATTTGAAATTCGCCGCGCCGGTGATTTGCCACGCGTGATGATCGGCTATCACGTGCCGGAAGCTTCGCATGCAGACACTTATGCTTTGTCTGCAATGGAATCGGTGCTTGGTGGCAGTGGACGCAGATCATCGAGATTGTACAAGCGCTTGATTGACAGCGGGCTTGCTTCCGATTGTTCTGCTTGGCACAATCAACAGCATGATCCCGGTCTATTTGTTTTCAGCGCAACTGTTAATCCGGACATTGATCCTAAGTCCGTTGAAGAAGCTATGTTGGATGAAATATCCAAGCTTGCTGCTGCACCGCCAAATGCAGATGAATTGCAGCGCGCCAAGAGTGCCAATCGCAAGAGCACAATTCTCGCTGCTGCCGATCCGATGATGCTTGCCAGACAAATCGGTGAATCGGAAGCGGTTGTCGATTGGAAATGGTATGTCACATACGACGATAATTTTGATGCGGTGACAGTCGAAGATGTTCAGAAAGTTGCCGGCACTTACTTTAGTCGCGACAACCGTACTGTAGGCTATTTCATTCCGAAAACGGAAGAGGAATTAGCCGCCGAAGCGGAATCCGCATCTGTAGGGGTGAGCCATGGCTCGCCCGCAGCCGGTATCGCAGGTGGTGCTAAAAAAGTTGGTGGACCTTCACAAGTAAAACCAGACACCAATGGTGGTGAAGGACATAAAGTGTCATCGGCTTCCGGCTCGTCTCGCAATGCGGGCGAGGCACACCTCGCCCCTACGAATGTCGGCAGCGGTCAGGGATTGCTGCAAGAATCAGGTAAGCGCAAGCCATTCGCCGAGCAAGTAGTAATCAAAAAGCTAAAAAACGGCATGACGGTAGTTTACATGCCAAATCGTAATACCGGTTCGGTTTCCATTGTTGGAAAACTTCGCGCCGGCTATTACTTTGCTGATCAAATTAAGTCGCTCATCCCAAGTGTGATTTCCGATATGGTTACCCGCGGCTCTGCCAAGTACTCCAAAACAGTGATTGCTGAAATTCTAGAGAATATGGGTGCAAGCCTCTCGTTGCGTGCCGACAATTTTGCCATTAACTTTGGCTCCCAAGTTGTTACCAGCGATCTGCCGGAATTGTTCGATGTCTTGAGTGACATCTTGATCAACCCAATTTTTGCCAAGGACGAATTGGAAAAGTGTCAGACCGAATTCGTGTCCTACATCACTGAGAAAATGACCAACACGGGCTCGCGTGCCAGAAATCAAATCTTGCAAACTTTATATCCCTCAGAGTCCGTATATTATGCAAGACCGTTCGAAATGCAGATTGAAGAAATTAAAGGTATGACAGATGCGGATTTGCGCGACTACCATAAAAAGCAATTCAGCCCGCAAGGCATGATTCTTTCTATTGTTGGTGATATTGATGAAGCACAAGCATTTGAGCTTGTGGAAAAATCGTTTGGCAATTGGACAGGACCGACTCCGCAAGAAATTTCGGTACCGGCTGTTGCAAGACCACAAACCAGCGTGCGGGTGGATGTGCCGATTGCCGATAAAGCCAATGTGGACATTGTTATCGGTCATCCTGCTGAATTGAGACGCACGGATCCGGATTTCTTTGCTGCTTTGCTTGCTAATGCTGCCTTAGGCAAAGACACGTTGTCTTCGCGCCTTGGTGTAGCAGTGCGCGAAAAAGCTGGTTTGACTTACGGAATTTACAGCGGTTTTGATGATGTCGGTTTCGGATCGGCCCCATGGATGATCACGCTTTCTGTCAATCCGGATAATATCGATCGCGCGTTGGGACTGATTTCCAATGTCGTGGACGATTATGTCTCCGGTGGAATTTCGGACAAAGAATTGGAAGACGAGAAGGGTCGCACCGAAGGACAATTCTTAGTCGGACTGAGAACCTCTTACGCAATTGCTAGCACACTTGCCCAATACCAATTCCTCGGATTGGATACGGCAATGCTTGATGGCTTCCCGGAAAAAATAAGAGCCGTAACCAAAGACCAAGTGAACGAAGCGATCAAGAAATTCCTCCAGATCAACAAATCCACAACCGTAATCGCCGGCACCTTCCCGAAAAAGTAAAAACTTCAAACGACGGCTGTCATCCTGAGGCACATAGTGCCGAAGGACCCCTCATGTTTCTAAGAAGTTGCACGTGAAAACATGAGAGATCCTTCGTCGTCGCTTTGCTCCTCCTCAGGATGACAAACCGGAAGGCACTCCTCAGGATGACAATTTAGTGGGAGCACTCCCCTCCGTGATGCGTTGGTGAGTGCACGCTCGCGCGAGCTGCGCCAAGCAAATTCTTCTACATAAACGAATTCCAATTGCATAGACGTTCATAGTTGTTGTTATGACAACCGTGTATTGCATAGATTTACAGTGTTACATGAATTGAACCAACAAGCCCCCTGGAGTCGAACAACTAGCATAAAAGCCCCGCCGGTGAATCATTAAGAGCATTTCCCAAGAATTGGAAATGTTTCGTACTGATACACCCTAGTGCTTTGCTGGAAATTCGCTGTGCCAGGCCTCAAGGAATCAGGTCGTGTCCGTTAGGTACTAGTGTTAGGAGTTAGCAATTATGGAAAATCAAAACGACATTCCCACTCACGGCAAGCTCGCGACAGATGCAATTGCGGCGGCAATCGAAAGCAAGCTCAGCGACTGCCAAAAGCGCGGAAAAATTGTTGGGCTAGCGGTAACGGTCAAAGCGTATCCGAATCCCAACGACAAAGTTCCTCAAACCGAAATTCAGATCAAACTGAATAAGGTTCCGGGGGCTAGCATAGATACCTCTTTGCCGCAAGAAATCGGCATTGTCTACGCCCCGTCCAATACAAAGGACAGACAAGCACCTCGTCCAAGTTATCTGGAAGAGGCTCTTAGTCCCGATGTAGTCGAAGCAGCGGCACTCGGGCTAGAACAATTCCTTCAGACCGCCGAATACGACAGCGCTGATGTGATTGTTACTGATTACGGAGTAAGTCGTGAAGCTCCCGAGATCGAAGTGCTCGGCGAGAATGAGGCTGCTGCGGAAGCATTCGGGCTACCGTTCAAGATCGTTCTTATCTCAAGCCCGATCGGCTGGGAATAAACGGTTAGCGCTTTGCGCTGACGTGGTATCACAAAGCAGAAGCCTGTCACGTTGCTGTCCAGCAAACAGCGTCGTGATGGGCTTCGCGCTTTACCATTACTAGAAATAGTTCTGCCCGCAGTACCCCGCATTTCATGTCCAATGTTGGAATTGACAATTGCTTAATACCAAATCCGAATGCGCCTCGCGAAATTGCAATTTCGTATTTTGTTTACAGCATACTACACCAAGTAGCAAGAAATGGAAAAGCAAAAATCAGGAATCTTTCGACTCCTGATTTTGCTTCCGCAATCATTTAGGGATTAGGAATGAGGTGCATCTTGCCAGCCGAGATGTTTTCCATCGCGGCATCGACATTGCCGTATCCCGAACCACCCACCGAACCGGCGATACCATCAGCGATACCGTTGACGACTTTCGCTTTGAGGATAAGCACGTTGCCACCACCTTGCTTGTCGTCTACATCGGTAAAGTGAACAGCGATGAAGCCGATCACTTTACGCTGCTGGTTGAACGGTGGATAGCCGCTTACCACGGGTACGAAGAATACCTTTGGTTCGCCGCTGACATCGTTGCCGGTAAGAAGAGCTTCGTCGCCAGGATCGGCGAGAGATTTCATTCCGACCACTCCATTGTTTAGAGTAATCAGATCTCCGACCGACACAGGTGTGATTGTTGGAGCTCCGCCTTTCACGGTTTTGCCGAGAGCTGCGTCTGCCAGATCATGAAGAACAGATCCGGAAGGTGATGGATTACTCAGTGTTGAGAAGGCGGCATTCTCGGCGACGCTATTGTTGGAACCTCCGTTTCCATTGTTATCGTCGCAGCCGTTACCGTTGCCATTACCACCACCATTGCCGTTGCCACCACCGCTGCCGTTGGTGTTGTTGATCTTGAACGTGATTTCTTCATCAACACCGTGCTGGTAGAGTGCCTTGCCGTCAGGCATAGGCACCTCAGCAGAAATGGCTATGGGAAACCATCCACTGTTGAGAGTGTGCAACGGAGCAACGCTACCCGCAGTCGATGTGACTGTGATGTCATCCGTCGGACGAGCGAGCAATCCACCAAGGAAATTGGTTACCCGAATTGTGCCAGTCACAGACACATAACCGCGAGCATGGGCATTACCATTTGCTCCCGCTGTTTGTGTTGTTGCTGGCATCACTTTTACGGTGACTGTTCGACCGAGCAGGGCGCTTGTTTCAACCGAGAATCCATCGGCCGAGTTGAGCTTTGCGCATTCTCGTGCCACGGGTTCTGCTTGATCTATATTGGATGTCAGTTCTGCGGCACCAGCCAATGCGGCAGCATCGGTAGCATTCTTGAGTTGTTGAATCGCCGCGATGTGGTGATTCACATCAATCATGAAAAAGGCAATCACAAGTGTTGCGAATATCATCGCGGCACCAAACACAGCGTGGATGCTACCGCTTGCGCGTCTTTGTTGAGCGAAAGTGTTCTTTCTCATTGGGAATCTCCTTGTTCCAATTTAGTAGCCTTCACAACGGTACGTTTCCGATACGCTTAATACGTTCGGCAGGTTTAAGTATCCACCCAGGCTAGAGTTGTATCCGACGGAATTACTCTGACCATTGGTGAATGTGCATTTCACTGTTACGTACTTGCGAGCTGATGTGCCAGTGCCGACTGTGGTGAAGACGGCATCGCTGAACTGTGACGAGCTTGTGATGATGCCATTGATACGAATGTTGTCGTATGCCACTGTGTTTTGTTCAGCGCGAGTGTCTACGGTTGTAGAACCTTTGCCGTATTCCACAGCGATATCTCTTGCTGCCTGACGAGCTCCGGCTGCGAGTGAACCGTTGATTACGTAGCATAGCGTGAAGGCCACGCCGGCGAGAAACACCATGATGGCGATCACCCAGAGGAAAAGCGAAGCGCCGAGTTCGACGATGGCTGATCCATTTTGATTCCGATATTTAGTATTTTGACGAAAATGTCTACGCATAAATTACTTTCCTTTGCGCAAAAGCGCAATATGACAGCGCGTTGAAAGCCCACTGCTTCAACGCGCTGTCGGTGCTGAGATTGACTCTTGAACTAGTGAATCCGGTGCTTACGACCAGTCGCGCATGGAGCGCTCGTAGGCGTGCGCCACTTGCTCTTCCTGTTTTTGCGCAGCATCGATCGGATTGTGGCGATTGTCGTCACCATCTTTCCGATCGATTTCGTTGCCGGCGTTCGCTTCGTCTGCTTCAATCATCGCCTTCCGGACGGATGAGATGTGCTGATCGCTGAGCATTTCACTCTTCTTCCGGCGTTTGAACTGCCACCGTTGCACTCCTGCTGCCTCGGCGATTCTGATTCTGATCAAGGCGAGAGGAACTTGAACCGTGGGAACTTCGCCGCGATGTTTGGCGATCAGCTTGTCCAGTTCTTTGTTCTGTTCGGCCAATGCAGGATTCACTTGCCGCATGATTTCAGCACTCGGGTAAAAACCTGAAAACGTCATTCCCCGAAGGCGCCGCCAGAATCCGGTGCGCCGACGAAGTCTTTGCAGGAAGCTGATCTTTGCCGGTTCTGTGTTGCTGCGGATGAATATCGGTTCACTAGGATCGTAGCTGTCTACGCCTTGTTGAAACCAATGTTGCTTCAGCTCGTCTTCTGAGAAGGGTGCGAAAACCGCTTTCTCCATGTCAACAGAGATTTCGCCGCCCGGCAAACAAATCGGTGGGCGCAAGCGACTGAGTTGCACGTGATTGCGCAACTCGTTTGTGATGACCTTCTCGATTTGCGGAGCGGCTTGCGCCAGACGCGCCAACTGGCGAGTTCTCATTTGTTGCAGTTTGACGATTTGTTTCTTCCCTTCCAATATGGCGATGCCAGTGGTCGGGATCAGTGATAGGGAAAGTGAAGAGCGCCTGCGCGCAACAGCGGTAGATGTAGTCATTAAACAACCCTCCTGGGATGCCGGTATTAACGTTGTGAAAATATGACTTCAGTTGCAGGAGCACACCGCTTTACTGAAGGGAAAAGTTCCGAAGGTCTTTCGTTTGATTCGCGAGTTTGTGTTTAAGCACGGGGCAAAGAAATCCCCTAGAACGAAATGTCCTAAGGGAAATGCTGCAACGATGCTTGAATTGTGGGATGCCTGGTTGAAACTCGAGAATAAAATGAAGTACGGATATAACTCGACCGTAGCAGTGCTACATATATAACTTCAACATCAGAGTTACCTCAAAAGGGTGATGATGGGGGATGAGCTATCCCCCTAAAAATAGACAGATGAAATTGTACGAAGCCTCCGGATATGATGTCGCAGATAGGAGGCGTACAAATGTCAAGCAATCAAAAGAAA
>JAGVKG010000043.1 GCA_020050685.1 Candidatus Obscuribacterales bacterium
CTTACCTTGCTGATCGCCAGGCTGGGTTGGTGCGGGAGTCTTACCTTGCTGATCGCCAGGCTGAGTTGGTGCGGGAGTCTTACCTTGCTGATCGCCAGGGGGAATGGTCGTGCTAGTCTTTTTTGATACGTATTCCGTTGATTTGGAATTTTGACCGCTGTCCGTAGCTTTTGACTCTACAGTTTGGTCGGTACGTGTCGTGGCGCGAGAAGATGTTTTCTCAGAATATTTCTTACCGTCAAATGGCCACAATGAAGGCAGTTCGAAAGCACTGGCATTCTTAGTGGCAGCGCCAGAATACTTCAGGCGCTTTTTTTCACGCTCTTCATCGACCTTAGTCTTGTCTTTGATCACGCTGTTAACATAATCTTGTAGCTTGTTGCAATGCTTCTTCTCGGGAGACTTCTTATTCTCAGAAGACTTCCCGTCGCCACTACCTAGTTTTTCTAAGTTAGTAACCAAGCCAGACACCTCAACCGCCAGACATCCTCTTTCTCAAAAGCACGACAACTGCCGCTCTCAGAACCGGCAGCCAGAGTTCACACAATAGTAAGGACCGCCAGATCATAGTTTCTGGGCTCTTTATACCCACGAATGCCTATGATCCGAAAGCATATACTTAAAATTAGAGATGTCAAGCAAATATAAGGTTAATTGTGCCGGCGGTGCCTTCTACGGCTTCGGCGCGAGCTTGAACCCCCGCTCGATTGACCCTGAACCCCAGGAATCTTCACCTTAGAAAATACCTCAGGGTCTGCCTTTAAGGCTCGACTGCGGTAGCTGGAAGCCTCGGAAGACTGCCCTAGTTTGCCCTGAACCACGCTCATAATCGCCAAAGCCTGGGCATTTTCTGGCTCGGCAACGCAGACCTGGGTAAGCAAATTCTTTGCCTCCTCAAAGCGTCCGCCGGCAATGTCTGCCCGCGCCAGAAGCAATTTGGCAGGCGTAGAATTCTCGCGCATCACTGCCATATTAGCTGCGCCATAAGCCATATCCGGTGCGTTCATTTCAATGGCAGCTTCTGCCATTGGCTGCCAGCATTCAAACAAAGAAGCATCCATTTTCAGTGCCGTCTGCAACTCAGCAATCGCCATTTGATATTGACCAGCCTGGAGGAAAGACCTGCCCGCAATAAAATGCAGTCTGGCATTTTCCGCATCGATTGCCATTGCTTGTTGAAGCACTGGAATGGCGTACTGTGGCTGATTCAAATTCATAAACGACTCTGCCAAACCAGACATACAGGTCACCTGAATATCGGTGCTGAGATTTTGTTTTTTGGCCAACTCCATTGCCGCAGAGAATGCATCGCGTGCACCTTCGTAATCTTTTTCATGCAAGAGAACGCCGGCAACAGTAATAAAGGCTGGTGCCAATTGCCCATCTAATTTGATAGCTTCCTTTGCTTCAATTGCCGCTTCTTTCATTTTATTTTTGTGCATCAATTCAAGTGCATACATCGCATGCGCGCGGGCACTCTTTTGATTCACATTTATGGCTGATTTCCACAAAGCTTCACCGGAGTACCAATCGGTATTGCGCCAAATGGTCAATCCCGCAAGCACAATTACGATGGCACCACAGGCGATACCAGCATTGCGTAAGTTCAAATTAGCCAGGCGAGCCAATCCCCAACCAGCAATTATGCAAAGTCCAATTAAAGGAAAGTAGAATCGCTGATCAGACGCAACTTCTGGTTGAACTAAAAGCGCCACCGGCACAAAACCAATCAAGAACATATAGAGAGCCAAAACTATTATTGGCTTGCTGCGCAAAACAAACATCATGATCACAGTTGCTAAGACAAGAACAATTCCGACAATCACAAGAATGTCCGCAAAGCTTTGAGCCAGAACAAATGGTGGATCGACGCTCAGTCCGACTGGCACCACAAACAGGCGCAAGTAATAAGCAGGAATCGCTTTCAATTGAGTTGCATAATATGCAATTGGTTCAAGTGTTGCCAGACCCAGACCATTGCCAGCCTGCAACATCATTCCCCTGAACGTCAGATACGGCAAAGTACCAAGCAGCAAAACACAAGCTGCAAGGCTGAAAACGTGCTCGCTGGCAAATTCCAACCAAGCCTGCCTATGCGGTTTGAGACAAATGGCAATCACCAATGCGGTCAAAGGCAAAGTCAAAGTATTGGGTGTGATCAAAAGACCGATGGCCAGAAAAACGGCTGCCAACGTATAGCCCCAGAACTTCGCCGCTTTGGAATGTCCAAGATAACCGAAGAAAAACAAATTGAGGGAAAGCAGATAAGTGGCAGTCCAAAGTGGTCCGATGCGTCCGGCGATGTGAGCAACAGACTCGGACGTCAGCGGATGACAGGCAAACAAAACGCTAGCGGCAAAAGCTAGGTAATAAGGATCGCAATCCAATTGTCCATCTATCTTCAAGCGGCGCGAAATTCTAAAAAGCAATGCGAACAGATAAAGACATGTGGCTAAATGCAATCCCACATTCACTGTATGGAACCAAAAGAGATTCATACCTGCAGATTGATAATCCCAAGCAAAAGTGGCTTTCAGCCACTGTTGTGAGAATGGCACGGCTAGTGCTTGTGCCCATAGCTGCGACCAAAAAGCATCCCAGTCTTTTGTGCTGGTAATAAATGCCAAAGTCGGACCATCGTTAAAAACCAGCTGTCCCCAGAGAGAATTGGCATAAGCAATTACTACAACCAGAGAAATTATGGCGGCAAAAATGCCCAAGCGTTTCCATTCGAGAGCCGGATGCCCTACCGCCTGAGCCGCTTCCTTTGTCACTTTCGGGATCTTGGTCGGGCTTAAATTCAATAATTTCGCTAGATCGGTCTTCTTCTCAGCGTGCGTTTTATCCTTGCTCATCTCTTAAAATTCCTGTTTGCCGCTCTTTACCCAATCGGCAAATGTTGGTGGTTCCTTGCTTGCCAGGTTATCCGGATTGGAAAAGAAGTTTGCCAACATCTTGTTGTAATTGGCGACCTCTTTATCCTTATCATTGAAATCAGACTTTGCCGCAGCTTGGTGGCTGACACCATCGGTGGTGCTCACCAAATGTGGTGGCGTTTCAGAAGTCATCAAAGGTGAAGAAGCAAATTTTTCTTTACGCTCAACACTTTTCTTGGCAGCGACGACCGGCTTGTCAGCGTTACTTGGGGAAGGTGTTTTTACTGCCGCAGTCTGAATGACTTTCTTTGTCGGCAGAGTAACCGGGGCTTCAGAAATAGCCTTGCCTGTTTGCTTTAATTCAACCTGAGGTTGGGTTTGCATATCTGGTGCCTTCGCAGACTCTGTCTTAGACATGACAGGCGCATCCGCTTGCGAAAGTTCTTCCTCTGATTTTTCTTGCGCTGAAGGCACACTTGCCTGATCACTTCCCGAAGACAGTCTCGCCAACGGCTTTTCCGTCTTTTGCTGATTTGCAGGCTGATTCGGATTGCTCAAGGCACTGTTAATGCTCTTGAAATTGGTCAACACCCAGAGACCGGAAGCGGCAAGGAAAAGAACAACAATAATTGCTACTGCGGCTATGCGGAAGTTCTGGGAATATTCAACCGGATAGTCTTCTCTTTCCTCAAGTGCTTGCAAAAGTGGCGAGCGCAAAGACGAACTGCGATAAGCAATTCCGCCTCGGCTTTGATCGACGTTCGAAACATCATTTGTCACTGGGACATTTTCGATTGCATCCTGACCATTGTCATATTTGCTGGCATCAACCTGAGGCAAATCACTTTTGGCCAAATCAAGCGCAACTGGAACTTGGGAATTAGGACTTGGAGCGGCCTGTAATTGTTCAGCCTGACGACTGAGGAAATCACCGGCAGACACTTCCTCATTTTCCTTTTGAACATCATTGAGCTTTTGAGCAGCGTTCATTTGAATCGTCACCCACTTAGTCTTATTTTTTTGAGCAGCACCGCAATCCTGGCAAAAGTTGTCATCAGTTGCGACTACCGCCTGACATTCTCCGCAATTGAGAATCTGCACTTTACTACTCATGGTTTGCCTTTCAGTAATGGAGACTTTTATTACACATATAAAAGGATAACTTCTAGTTAAGCGAATGTCGTTAAAATTTACAGAAAGCGAAAAAATTTCTGGAAATGGTAATATTGACAAACCAGATAATTGGCATTTGGCATCTACAGAAATTGGCGTCCCGGAGTCCGCTCGGAAATTTTTTCGACTTATAAAGAGGTTTGGACATGAACGACGATATGAGCAAGGCAGAAGTGATGCAGGCGGTAAAAGCCTTTCTCATCCCTTCTTCTCTATTTGTCGCCACAATTATCTCGGCGGCTGGAATATTTTTGCTGACGTCCGGTTACTCACTTGGATTCGCCTTCATTGCCGTTAGTGCCACCATTTTTGTCTCGACATTCATCGCTATTATTCGCTTCCAAAACAAATTCCGTTCCGAAGGTAAATTTAGACCTGAACCTGATAATGGACCAGAGGAAGCTTTGGAGTTCAAGCAAACTTCCATCAAGTAAGGGAGTTTTATGATGCAAGACTTGCCGCTGAATGCTGCCCTGCTCGTAGTTGATGTGCAAAAGGGATTTGATGATCCTTACTGGGGCACACGCAACAATTGTAATGCTGAAGCGCAAATCGCGCGCCTTTTGACTGCCTGGAGACAAACCGGCAGACCGATTATTCACGTTCAACATATGTCCACTAATCCCAAATCACCACTCAGACCGCATCAACCGGGTAATGAGTTTAAGGATATGGTCAAGCCGATGGCAGGTGAGCCGGTTTTTGAAAAGCAAGTGAACTCATCTTTCATTGGCACGAATTTGGAAAAGTATTTGCGGGAAAATGATGTGGACACGCTGGTGATTGTTGGGCTCTCGACGGACCATTGCATTTCCACAACAACAAGAATGGCTGGCAATCTCGGTTTCGATACGTATGTCGTCGCCGATGCAACAGCAACATTCAACCGCACCGCCCATGATGGCACGCGCTTTTCAGCTGAGCAGGTACACGAAGTTGCACTGGCAAGTCTGCACGGAGAATTTGCCACCGTCTGCAACACGTCTGATTTTTTCAACAAGCTGGGACTTGAGCGAGTCACATTAGTTTAGCGCTTGACATATAGCGAGCGCCACGACGACTCAGGCGTTGCGCTCGCCACACAAAGCTAACTTGTCTTTGCGCGACATGGATTTGATCTCGTGCTCGAATTTCATCGCACCGGATTTGGTATCAAAGCTCCAAGACTTCACAAGTTTGACCGGCAATCTGGCTCGCGTGTACTTTGAGCCCTTGCCTTGGTTGTGCACGGAAAGACGTTTGTCCAAGTCGTTAGTCCAACCAGTGTAATAAGTCTTGTCTGCACACTCGAGAATGTATGTGTAAAAGAGCGCTTGCATCGTCCCAGTACTTTCTTTGCCAACATCTAGGCATAATGTTAGCCGCTCAATCAAAAAATGCAATACGGGCGCCACGAAGACACTCAGCGTAACGCAGCACTGCGAGGAGCAGTGCTGCGTTACGCGCGTCCACGCGCGGAGGAGGAGCTACGAGGCGACCCAGTGAGTCGCCGAGCAGACGACGGAGCTCAACTAAATCCACGAAGACTCAGCGTAGCGTAGCACTGCGAGGAGCAGTGCGGAGTGAAGCGCGTCCACGCGCGGAGGAGGAGCTGCAAGCGACGACGGAGATGGTATGTAAAGCGCCCTCAAGTAATAGCGTGAGGTAATGGAGTAAAGATTGCCGGCAGGTGCAGAGAAAGCTAAAGCTATCACTGCGCC
>JAGVKG010000050.1 GCA_020050685.1 Candidatus Obscuribacterales bacterium
ATCAATCTACTGTTTTTCTATCTCCATCTCTGTCAGTGCCTGACGAAAAAACGAGAAAATTCCGGCCTTGACAAATGGCGGCGCATCATGGAAGCGTCTAAACGTTCGGAGGAGGTGCCGCAAGCGGCACCGACGGAGAACTTATAAAGGAATATTCCCGTGCTTGCGCGCTGGGCGCTCTACACGTTTGTTCTTTTGAATTTCCAAGGCAGCAATTAAGTGCGCGCGTGTTTCTGATGGCAAAATCACATCATCAACATAACCAAGCTCGGATGCCACATAGGGATTGGCAAAGCGTTGACGATATTGGCTGACTAATTCTTTAAAGCGCTCTTGTCCATCTTTAGCTAATTCTTTGCGATAAAGCAGATTGACAGCGCCTTCGGCTCCCATAACCGCAATCTCTGCTGTTGGCCAAGCAAGATTCAAATCACCGCCAACATTTTTTGAACCCATAACATCAAAGGCACCACCATAAGCTTTGCGCGTTATTACGGTAAGCTTAGGCACTGTCGCTTCGCAATAAGCGTAAAGCAACTTAGCGCCATGACGAATAATGCCTGCATGCTCGAGATTTTTTCCTGGCAAATATCCTGGCACATCAACCAAAGTGATGAGCGGAATATTGAAGGCATCACAAAAACGAATAAAACGTGCGCCTTTGACTGAAGCATCAATATCCAAACAACCGGCTAGTGTCTTCGGTTGATTTGCCACCACCGCCACCACATTGCCGGCCAAGCGTGCAAAACCACAAATTATATTGGTGGCATGCAAGGGTGCAATTTCGAAAAATTCACCAGAATCAAAAATGCGCACAATTACTTGATGCATGTCGTAAGGCTTCATCGGCTCGGCAGGCACCAACGTGTCCAATTCCTGCTGATTGGCAGGTTCAGAGTCATCTGCCGGTTCAACATAGGGAGGACTTTCCAAATTATTGCTTGGCAGATAAGAAAGCAATTTACGAATTAACCAGAACGAATCCTCTTCGTTTTCGGCCAGCAAATGTGCCACGCCACTTTTTTGGTTGTGCACAAATGCGCCACCCAGTTCTTCAAAAGTAACTTCTTCGCCAGTCACGGTTCGCACAATTTCCGGCCCAGTGATAAACATGAAACCTTGATCGCGCACCATGATCGTGAAATCAGTTACGGCAGGCGAGTAAACCGCACCACCAGCACAAGCACCATAGACCACTGAAAGCTGCGGGATCACACCAGAGCATTTAACATTACGATAAAAGATGTCCGCATAACCAGCAAGCGAACTGACGCCTTCCTGAATACGCGCGCCACCGCTTTCATTCAAACCAATTACCGGACAACCAGCTTGGTATGCCAATTCCATAACCTTGCAAACTTTTTTGGCAAACACTTCTCCCAAAGCACCACCAAGGAATGTGGCATCGTGAGCAAACAAATACACCGGTCGGCCATCAATCAAAGCTTGACCAGTAATCACGCCATCGCCTGAAACTTTCTTCTTGTCCATGCCAAATGATGAACAATGATGCAGGGCATAACGATCCAGTTCAATAAAAGATCCCGGATCGCAAAGAGCCTCGATACGTTCACGCGCTAGCATCTTGCCCTGCTCCTTGCGCGCTTTCTCGGCATCCTTGCTGACTTGCTGTGCGAGCTTACGGCGCGCTAGAAGATCAGCATTAAGCTCTTCCGTACTCAAATTGACTTTTATTTTTGATTCTGTCATCTCAATTCTCAACTAATAAACTCTAACGATGAACGCACGATACCCAAGTAAATTGTAAATGTATAAACATCCAACAAACTGGTAATCAGGGGACCCGAAGCATGTGCCGGCTCGATGCCAAACTTATGAAAAATCATCGGAATGAGCGTGCCGGTCAAAACCCCAACTGTAATCGTCAGGAATAATGATATACCGACAACCAGGCCAAGATGGAAATTCCCCGAGCCCATGACCATACAGAGAACGGTTGTAATTAGGCCGCAGGCAATGCCAAGCAATACGCCGACCTTAAGTTCGTGCAACAAATTGATCCCTGCTTGACTCCAGTCAATCTGCCCCATAGTGCCGCCGCGGATCATGATGCAGGTACTTTGCGTAGCCGCACCGCCGGTCACCGCTGAAAGCAAGGGCATAAACGAAAATGCCACCACTGCTTGTTTAATCACTTGATCAAAATGCGTGATCACGACAGCAGAAAGTGTTTCAATCACTAATGTCACCACAAGCCATGGCAAACGCGCACGGAAAGCAAGCGGGACATTGTAGATCAATGTCTCACTGGATTCTTCCTCCGGCACACTGATACCAGATGACTGGTAAATGTCTTCGGTTGCTTCCTCTTGAATAACATCGATAGCATCGTCGGCAGTGATGATACCGCGCAGTTTGCCGTCTGCATCAACAATCGGCAAGGACAGTAAGTCGTATCGTCCTAATAGCTCAACAGCCGCTTCTTGGTCTGCGTCAACATCGCAGGTCACCACGTCATCATCCATTAAGGATGCAATTGGCACTTCCGGATCTGCAGTCAGCAAGTCTTTCACGGCAAAACGTCCGACCAGCCGCTCGTCGTCATTAACTACATAAATGTCATAAATATCTTCTTCTAATTTCTCGTACTTCTCGCGCAAGAAATTGAGAGCCTCGCCGGCAATCATTTTGGCATTCAGTGCCAAGTAATCCGTTGACATAATGCCACCGGCGGAATCCTCGGCATAAGACATCAACTCTTGAATGTCGTCGACCGCTTCTTGATCGGGGATTTGGGCAATGATCGAACGAGCCTTGTCTTCGGGCAGTTCGCTCAACAAGTCTGCAGCATCATCTGGACGCATGTGGGCAATAATTGAAACCACGCCTAACTCACCCAGATCGCCGAGAAGTTTACGTTGAGTTTCCGCATCAAACTCTGCCAAAACCGCAGAAGCATTATCTAAATCAAGCAAACGGAAGCAAGAGGCACGATCGATTTCCGGCATGCGCTCAAGCAATTCAGCCAAGTCCGGCGCGTACTCCTCGTTGAGCAGAAGACGCAGTCTTTGCCGATCACCAGCGCGAACCAGCGATTCTATTTCGCTATATAAATCGGTGACATCTTGGTTAATTGGCACCAGTTTCCCCTACACACTTGCCTGCGGCTAGATTAGCACGCGGGAAGCGGAAGCGGAGAACGTAAATCTCTAGTCTTGCAAATATCCGGCAAGCTTGCTTGACCAAGCCGGCTGACGAAGTTTGCGGAAAGCTTTGTGTTCGATTTGACGGACACGTTCACGCGTAATATTGAAAAGCCGCCCCACTTCTTCCAAAGTGCGCTGGCGACCATCTTCCAAACCATAGCGCAAATGCATAATGTCGCGTTCGCGTGGCGTCAGTTGCGAGAGCATGCGATTCAAATCTTGGCGCATCAACTCTTCTTCTGTGCAATTGTCTGGACGCGAGTGCTCGCTGTCCTCAATCAAGTCGCCAAGGTAAGTTTCATCATCGCGATTCAACAGCATTTCCATGGAAATTGGCTCACGATCGGCTTGAATAATTTCTTTGATTTTGCCAACCGGCAACTCCATCGCATTGGATAACTCAGCTTCTGTCGGCTTGCGACCAAGTTCTTGCGCTAAACGCGCGCTGGTCTTTTTCATCTTATTAATTGATTCGACCATATGCACTGGCACACGAATGGTGCGTGATTTATCGGCCAGCCCGCGAGAAATAGCTTGCCTAATCCACCAAGTTGCATAAGTAGAGAATTTAAAACCTTTAGTGTGATCGAATTTTTCAGCGGCGCGAATTAAGCCGAGGTTGCCTTCTTGAATTAGATCCTGGAATGGCAATCCACGATTGACATACTTTTTGGCAATCGAAATGACCAGGCGCAAATTAGCCTTGATCAACTTCTTCTTTGCATCTTCGTCGCCCTTGGCAATCTGCCGAGCCAGTTCAATTTCTTCGTCCGGCTTAACCATTTTGACGCGACCAATTTCTCTTAAATAGAGTCGCACCGAGTCTTCTGTAAAAGCCTCTTCCGGTACATTAATTTCAACTTCCACATCATCATCAGCGACCGGCTCATCGTCTTGTTCAAACGGCGAGAGTTCTGACCACTCTTCCACGGCATCTTGTTGACGAGCTTTTGCAGCCACCGCTTAAACTCCTGACGATTCCATCCAAACCTTTTAACTTAACGACCGCGTTGATTATTTATCGGTCCATAGTTCGTATTTACCCAAATGGATGCATTATCTAGCAGTCAAGAGAAAAATTAAGTTTTGTAAACGGGCAAAACCCAGACCCAGCTGCTCTCACAAGCCACAAAAAAGTTGCAAGCAGGCACGAAGAATGTCCAATTCTTATAGGCAGTAAAAACTTCATTTGCCAATGCCTGATATATTCACTGTCTCTCCTTACTTATGAGATCTCTGGAGCACCTGATGACAACCAAATACAACGCTCGCGAAAAGAAGCGCCGCCGTCTTGCTAAAGTTGCAAGAAAACAAGAAAGAGTGAAAGAACAAATTCGGCAAGGGGCAAAGAAGACCAAGGCTTAAGCACTAGCAAGTGGTCCCATTGCAAACCCGCCAAATTGAAAGTTCTCTTGCGAAGCTGCAAGCCTGCCTGATAGTTGCTTACGCAGTTAGCCTGCCTATTTCTATAACCGGCACAGGCATTTTGCTTGTGGCCGGTATTTTTGTTTGGCTAATTAGCGCCATCATTGGCTGGCAGCAAGCAAAGAAAGAAGGAGAGCGCGGCGATCAAACTCGCGGTTTTGCCAAGACAGAATCCGGCTTTCCTCTCGCCAAACCATTTCTTGCCTTTGCCTTGGCGGTTGCACTTTCTGGCTTTGCCAACGGTGGATTGAATGAGGCGCTAAGCTCGCTTTGGAGCTTTCGCCTTCTGATTGTCCCTTTCTGGACCTATCATGCATTTGCCTCTAATCGCAAACTATCTGGTGTATGCGTGCAATTTCTGCTTGCCACCACATCGCTTGCTGCGGTTTGGGGCACGATACAACAAGTCTTCAATTTCCATCCTTTTAGTTACAAATATCTGCAAGGCACAGGGTTCCTAGGCGGACCAATGGCATTTGCCGGACAGATGCAGGTCTTTAGCCTATTGGCGCTGGCCTTCTTGCTGACAAAAGGTTATTCGGCTCTTAGGCGCCCATTTAACAGTGGTATCGTATTTGGTGCCATCACTTTGGCAAATCTAGCCGGCGTAGTTTTTGCCGCCGAGCGTTCCGCCTGGCTGGGAGAAGTTTTTGGCGTGCTGGCGCTTACACTTGCACTCTCACGCAAGTTGTTTGCCAAAACAGTTTTAGCCTTAGTCGCCTTTGTCATAGCAGCTTGGATTTGCTTGCCAGTTGTGCACCAGCGCCTCGAGCCTTTGCTCAATTGGAAACAGGATGTATCTGCTCGTGTACGAGTGTATTTGTGGCAAGAATCAATCAACCTTTGGTCGAAGTCTCCAGTGTTTGGTGTCGGCATTCGCCACTTTCCCCGCTTCGATATTCCCGAGGCAATCGTGCCCGGTAGATCAAAAGACATTGGACACGCCCACAGCAACTATCTTCATATATTGAGCACGACAGGACTTATTGGTCTTGCTGCATTTCTATGGCTTCAATTTGCCACCTTGAGTTTGGCTTGGCGAATACTTTTCGCAAAAGACGATTGGGAGAATGGCGACCAGGAATGTCATGACGAATTAAGGCTGCCAAGCGATCGGGACATGCAGCGGTCATTGGCTTTAGCTGTCTTTGCTTACACAATTGCACTTATGATTTCTGGCATCTTTGAGTACAATTTTGGAACTTCTCAGGTGCTGCAGGCCTCATGGCTTGTTTTGGGCATGTTGAGAAACCCAACGAGACAGGCCAAACAGACTCTGGCGGAAACTAAAGGCAAATGAGCCACGGGGCATTCTCTCTATGATTTTGGTAACAGGTGGCGCAGGATACATCGGCAGCCACTTTGTTAAACATTGGCTTGCCAAGAACCGCGGAAAGCGCATACTGGTTGTCGATAATCTCGACCAGGGCCACCAAGAAGCATTAGCATTTTCCAATCGAATTCTCTTTGCCCAGGAAGACATCGGCAACAGAGAGGCTATGTCTGCCTTGATGACTGCGCATGAGGTGACATCGGTAGTTCACTTTGCTGCCTCAATTGCGGTAGGCGAATCGCAAAAGCAACCACACAAATACATGCTCAATAATGTGGCCAATTCCATTCAACTGTTTTCTGCCATGCAAGATTGCAACGTCAAACAAATTGTTTTTTCTTCGACATGCGCAACTTATGGCAAACCAGAATACATGCCTATTGATGAAAGCCACCCGCAAAATCCTCAATCGGTTTATGGTTTGAGCAAGCTTTTCATTGAACGCACTCTCGAAACATATTGCCGGCAAGCAGGCTGGCAAGCAACTTGTTTGCGCTATTTCAATGCCGCCGGTGCGGATAACGACGCCGTGATTGGCGAGGCGCACAGCGACGAAACTCATTTGATACCAAGGGCTTTGGCTGCAACACAAGGTAATGGTCAGTATCTGGAAATTTTTGGCGACGACTATTTCACGGAAGACGGTACCTGCATTCGAGACTATGTCCATGTCAATGACTTGGCCTCTGCACATACAACGGCACTGAAGCACTTGGATACACAAGGGGGTTTTGAAGCTTACAATCTTGGCACCGCCCATGGTGCCAGTGTGAAAGAGGTTATCGATATTTGCCAGAGAATTACTGGCAGAGAAATCACAACTAAAATCTGCCCCAGACGTGATGGCGATGTGCCGGTACTTCTGGCTTGCACAAGAAAAGCAGAAGCAGAACTCGAATGGAAACCGACATACAGCCTGCTTCAGATTATTGAGTCAGCTTGGAAATGGGAAGAGAAAGGCCGCTTCGGCAAAACCAGTTTCTCCGTTCCGCAAAGCGGCGTGCCAACCAACGTAGTTTCCTTATCTGACTGGCGTTAGACCCTTGTCTCTATCCATTTGCCGGATTGATAACGCCAAGCAATCAACAAGGCAGATACTACAACTGATGTAGCCATAGCTATCCAGGCTCCATTTGGTCCCATGCCGAGATAAATTGCTAAGTAATATGCCAACGGCAAACGAATTATCCAATTGTGAAATATTGATATCCACATCGGCAGTCGACTATCACCGGCACCTTGCAGGGCACCACTGAGCACCCAGTTAACAGCCAGAAACGGCTCGGAAAGACAATTTATCCTTATGTAATTTATGGTGTACTCAACAGCTTTTGGATCATGGCTCATAAACATCGCTAGTGGTCTGGCAAAAATCCAAAGTACCACGGCCAAGACACACATCATGCCGATGCCGACCCAAGTTACATGCCAGCCGGCTTGCACTGCCCTGTCCTTTTGTTTAGCACCAAGATTTTGGCCAACAATTGATGATACGGCCATGCTCAAAGCCATTAGCGGCATGAAGACCAAACTTTCCACGCGCATGCCAATTGTCCAAGAAGCAAGCGCTTGCGTGGGATTCTCACAGCGTCCCAGTACAAGAAACAAAGCAAAGCTGCTGAAACAAAAACTCAATTTCTGCATCGCTGACGGCACACCAATGTGCACGACACGCATCATCTCTTTGCGAGAGAAAGGCCAGAATTTGGTAAAACAATTCTTGAGCGGTGAACGACTCAAACGCCACAAAATTATTGCCGCACCAATTGAATCGGCAAATATTGCCGAATAGATAATGCCTTTGATTCCGAGATTTGGCACCGGCCATTGCGCTACCACTGTCAAATAATCACCGGCAATGTTCAGAAAAGTCATTATCAAACCGACAATTAAAGGCGTCTTGGTATCACCAATTGCCCGAAAGGCAGCAGTGGCAATTACCCACATGCTAAAGGGAATCAGGTAAAAGCCAAAAACAACAAAGACAATTTGAGCTTGGCGAATCACTTCCGGATCGGCGTTATAAAGTGGCAAAGCATAGCGCCCGGCCACAATAGAAATTACAGTCAGGAGCAAACCAGTAATCAGAGAAAGAGAAAGTGACTGTGCTGTCGCATGGGCACTTGCCTTAACATCACCAGCACCAAAGGCACGAGAAACAATTGCCGTTGTGCCAACACCCATGGAC
Organism: Candidatus Obscuribacterales bacterium; assembly: GCA_020050685.1. Lineage (GTDB taxonomy): Bacteria > Cyanobacteriota > Vampirovibrionia > Obscuribacterales > Obscuribacteraceae > JAGVKG01. Next base: position 8,117 of record JAGVKG010000050.1, read on the forward strand.
ATGAGGAAAACCATGAACATGAATATCACTTGCTCGCAAAGTCCCATTGCCGCTTGAGAAATAGAGCCAAGTAGGCCAGCGCACTGCACATCGACCACGCCAACAATGGAACTGGAAAATGTCGCCAGCATCAAAGGCCACGACATAATCCAAATCGCTTTCCACAAGTTGCCTTCGGTCAAAAGCGCTTGCGTATCAAATATATTCTTGTCGTCTGCGCTCTCGTCACCAGGAGAAGTTGTTTCCATTCTGCTATGTTCTTACTTTTAGCAAGCAAGATCAAGCAAATTTATTTTTGATTGACACGGATTTGCTAAGCCCGTAAAGAGCTCTGAAATCATTAATATTGGCAACGAAATTCGTTTTCTTGGAAACCGATTGCCCCAGACAGACGTCCTGGATTTCCACGGAGATTAACTCAAAAGCTCAGCGCATTTACAAGGGCAAATTTGCAGTACAATCAACTACTCGAACATGCTCAACTCGAAGACTCAATTGGATTGAAAGGCAAGGGGAAATTTCAAATGAACATGAAATTCAATCAAATCGTTGCGGTCTGCACCATATATGGTGCCTTACAATTTTTGATTGCTGACCAAATTTTATGTCAATCAGCTTCTGCGCACGTGCAAGCGTCCAATCCAGTTAGCGCAACTTTGATTGCGGAGGCAGGAGAGGCACCACCTCCGGGATTTAAGGATAAGGAAGCTTGCCCAATTAAGCCAGGTGAACCAATACCAGTCAAGAAGCGTAGTTTCTCTGGCAATTGTTCTTGGTATGGTATTCCATTTCATGGACGCACGGCTGCCTGCGGCTCACGCTTTGACATGAACAAATTGACTTGCGCGCACAAGAGTTTGCCTTGCAATACAAAGTTGCTGTTGGAAAATCCCAAGAACGGCAAATCAATTGTTGTGAAAGTAACCGATCGCGGACCTTACGTAAAAAATCGCATCCTGGATTTATCCAGAGAAGCAGCGCGCCGCTTGGACATGCTACTGGGCGGCACTGCTTTTCTAAACGTGACGATTATTGCGGATTAGCTTTGCAGACGGCTGTCATCCTGAGCGAAGCATAGTGTAGCGAAGGACCTCTCGTGTTCCAACGAAGTACCATGAGGGGTCCTTCGTCGTCGCTTTGCTCCTCCTCAGGATGACAGCAGTATTTTTCCTATTAATCCGAGTAGATTTTTGATTCGATGGATTTGGCTTGAGCATCTAGTTCATCCGCTTCCGAATTTCTCTTCATTTCGCGCAAAAGTATTGCTAAGTTTCGCAAGGTTGAATCGACAGACGGATCATCCTGACCAAACATCTTAGTGCGTATGGTTAAGGCGCGGCGATAAAGTGGTTCTGCTTCGGCAAACTTGCCCTCATCTTTATAGAGCTTGGCTAAGTTGCTGGCGATCACTGCAACTTCTTCACTGTCTGGTCCCAATGTTCTTTCGCGGATTTCTAAGGCTCGCTTATAAAGCGGCTCCGCATCGGCATATTTCCCCTGCTCACAGAACAGAAGTGCCGTGTTGTTCAAAGTGGTTGAAAGTTCAGAGCTATCTGCACCCATGGCACCAGTCGTGATATTGATCGAGCGAGTAGATAAAGTAGCAGCCTCATCAAATTTTTCTTCTTGCCGATCCAATTCAATTAAGAGATTGAGAGTTTCTGCCACTTCCTGATTGTCTGAGCCTAAGACCTTTTCCTTAATTGCTAATGCTTTGCGGTAAATTGGTTCTGCTTCCGCATATTTAGATTGCTCAACATACAAGGTTCCCAGCAAATCAAGACTGGCAGCCACTTCTTTGCTTTCCGGTCCGAATAGCTTTTCTCTGATTGTTAAGGCTTGCTGATAGTATTTTTCCGCTGCTTCATATTGTCCTTCTTCTCGATTAAGCAAAGCCAAATTGTTTAAGGCAATAGCGACATTGGCATTATTCGCTCCATCCACCATTTGGGCAATTGTCAGCACACGTTGTAAAAGCGGCTCGGCCTCTTCATAGCGTCCTTGATCGCGATAGGCGTGCGCTAGATGATTCAAGGTCACCGCTACACTTTGATCATTGGGTCCGAAAGCCTTTTCCTGAATTACCAATACCTTCGCATACAATTTTTCTGCCTTGTTATACCTTTTGTGCATACGCTCAAAAACCGCAACATTCTCCATGCTGGCTGCCGTTTCCGGGCTATCAGGTCCTAATGTCTTCTCGGCTATGTCGAGCGCACGCCTTGCCAGTGGCTCCGCCTCATCTATTCGCTTCATCGCCTGGTAAGCTAGAGCCAGATTCGTCAAACTAATTGCCACATCTTTGTCATTTGGTCCCAACGCTTTTTCGCGAATCGCCAAGGCTCGCTTATACAAAGGTTCAGCATCCTGATATTTCTTTTGGTGAAGATAAAACAAAGCAAGATTATTTAAGACCGGCACCAATTCAGGACTATCTTGCCCGAATGCCTTTACCTTTGCTTCCAACGCCTGCTTATACATACCTTGCGCCTCGGCTAATTTACCTTGCGCTTCGTAGACCAAACCAAGATCGTTATAGCTTGTGGCAAGCTGCCCATTGTCCCCGGCGGTATTGGCTACCTGTGAAGCCTGCAAAAAATATTTTTCTGCCTCGAGGAAGTTCCTTTGCTTATAGGCTTGCTCACCGGAATCAATAATGCTGTCCCAAGCTGGTTGAGTGGGAGCCGGGGCACCATTTTGGGACAAAGCAGCATCAGCGAATAACATTTCGCGCGAGGAAAGTACAAGCAGGGCTAAGAGAACAATGTGCCGACGAATCATATGTAATTTGCAACTTTCAGTGGTCTAGTAACTCTACTTCTGAATTTTAGCGCACTGCGCCCGCAAGATAGCATAGTAAAATTGACAATCAGACCAACAATTGTGAAAAACCAAAGCAGCCACTGCAAAAGAGACTAATGAAGATCACGAAAAAAGATTCCGCTTCTGGCGAACGGAGCGAATATTTTCAAAGAGCCCGGTGGAAACATGGCTTGCATCTCTTTGGCTTTACGATCATATTGCTGCTCAATTTCTCTTTGATTCAGGCAGCGCTTCAGATCTCAGCCGATCCTCATGCCCACTCATTTACCGAGCAATTGCCCAGCCTTCTCCTTCTCCTCTTAGTTGATTTAACAATGCTGCCGCCATTAGTTTTTGAAGTGGACAAACTGATTGCCACCTCCGACAAATTGATCATCAAGACTTTGCTCTGGCAAGTGAAAATCCCATGGGACGCAATCGTCGCCATATGGTCTCCTATATACATGGCGTATGCAGTGATCCGCACAAAACGCTGTTTTTACCTGGTAAACAAACGCGATATCCAACCATTCGGCGAACTTCTGGAAATACTTGAAGCAAAGGCTGCAAGCAAGGACTGAACGTTATATACTTGGAGCGGAATTTCACTTTCACGACGTAATTTAAAACATATGGCTAAAGGTAAAATTCGAGTTCTAATTGGCAAACCAGGTCTTGATGGCCACGACCGTGGTGCAAAAGTTGTTGCACGAGCGTTAAGAGATGCCGGCATGGAAGTTATTTATACTGGCTTGCACCGCTCGCCGGAAGAGATTGTTGAGACCGCTATTCAGGAAGATGTGGATGCAATCGGCTTGAGCGTGCTTTCCGGTGCACACATGACTGTGTTTCCTAAAGTAGCAAAGTTGCTCAAGGAACAAGGTGCTGATGACATAGTTGTCTTTGGTGGCGGCATCATTCCGGAAGAAGACCGGCAAGAACTATTGAAAGCCGGCATTTGCGAAATATTCGTACCGGGTGGCGCCACGCAGCGGACAATAAAGTTTTTAAAGGAGCGATTTGAGGCTAAAACCGGTCACGTAAACGCCATTTCGCCCCGCCCTGCCAACATCGCTTGAAGGCCAAAACCCCTACCAAATTCACATTCTTTAATTACAGGATTGAATCTCTTGCCAAAGGGTAGAAGGTAAGTGGGGAGACAAAAAGTTAAATTTCCAAGTGGTGATTAAAAAAGTAACCCACCAAGATAAGACGGTGGTATACTTCCCAATCAAAGGAGCAGCTAGCTCCTTCCTTTGCACGGAACACGCCCAAGGGTCAACCAGTGACAGACAAGAATAGAAAGCAGCAAAAGAACCATACTTCCTTCGAGAAAGGTATGGCGGAAATTGCTGGCCTGGTTTTCGGTTCGGTAATGGAACATAACGTCAAGCCAACCGTGGCCAAGCTCCTTTCCATGGCCACCGCCCGCAAGGTAGTTCGTAAAGCTGGCACCGATGCACTAGCCAGGGTTGCTTCCCACGACCCAGACATGGACGCCGCCTACGCCGATGTCAAAGCTTCTTAACAATCGATTTTTTCTTTTCGAATCGCTCTAGCCGCCAAAATATAGTCCAGGCAAGGCTGGCGCAAATTTTTGTCGTCTAAACAAATGGGCACTGCTAAAATAAAAAAGAAGCGGCAGGCGCTTTGCATTTACTAGAAGACGAGGCTTAAATGTCCTCTAAGCCTATACAGTACCAAAAGGGCGACGTCGTCCTTGTATCGTTTCCATACACAACGGACGAAGGGCAGACTCAGACTAAGCGTCGCCCGGCCGTGATCATTTCATCGGACATCAATAATGCCCGCCTGGATGATGTGCTCTTGGTACCGCTGACGTCCAATACGACTCGGGCAACCCGCGAACAAACGCAAGTTGTGATCAAAATGAATACGCCGGAAGGTCAGGCGGCCGGACTAAGGTTGGATTCCGTGATCGACTGTACTGTTATTGCCACAATCCCCAAAACTCTTTTGGTTAACAAGATTGGCATCTTCTCGCAAGAAATTATGGAACGCATTGACCAGTGTTTAATGATCGCACTTTCCATTGGTCGCCCTGTAAGACAAGAATTACCGGAAGAAGAAGAAACAACCAGCGCGGTTGTGGAAAGCTAAGCAAAGATGGTTGAAAAGCTTATAGACTGAGCAAAGGACTGAAGATACTGCTGGCATCGCGGCAAATAGTGCGTTCTGAGGAAAAAACATGTACAAATTGGAAGATATTCCAGAAATGGTATTACCAATCAAAAACGATTTGACCTCGGGTGCCGCAGAGATTGCCTTGAGAGCAATCAATATCTTTCAAGCCATGCTAGCCGACACGGACGAGCTAGGCTCGGATCAAATCAAAGAAAGACTAAAAGTCACAGCGCAAGCCTTGATAGATGCACAACCGGCTATGGCACCTTTGTTTCATATGAGCAATGCCGTACTGATGGCAACAAGTAATTGTCAGACAATCGATGAGATCTATCGCGCTTGTGATACAGCCTTGATGGAATTTGAAAAGCGCCTTTGTGACAGCGCCTCGCAAATTGCCGATTTAGTTTACGAATTGATACCACCCGGTGAGTTGGTATTTGCTTATTCGTTTAGTTCTACGGTGGTCAGTTGTCTTTTAAATGCCCGCTCTAAGGGTCGTTACTTCCGTGTTGTTTGCACAGAATCACGCCCAGCAATGGAAGGCAGAAAGTTGGCACAAGTCTTGGCAAATGGTGGCATCGAAGTGGTTCACACTTTTGATACAGCCATGGGTTTGATTTTGCCGAGTTGCCGAGTGGCCTTCATGGGTACCGATTGCTTGGGCAGACCCGGCTTGGTGAATAAAGTAGGATCTTGGCCTCTGGCTTTGGCATGCCGTGAACTTGGTATTCCTTTATATGCAGTTACCGGCACAGAAAAATTTGTCACCGACGAACGTTTGTTTGAATTTGAGAAGCACGACAGACCAGCGCAAGAAGTTTGGACAGATCCGCCTAAAGGTGTGCGCGTTTTGAACCAACAATTTGAGTTGATACCATTTTCCTTGCTTGCAGGTATTGTCACGGAACAAGGTATACTGCAAGAAAAGGACATCAACCAATACGTGTCCAAACTAGCTGTTCATGAGTCTTTGAAGCTAGAGTCAAGCTTTTCCTAACGGACATACTAATGCGCATTTCCAAGCCGCCATATACATCGAATATATTAGCCGGTTGCCTCGCACTCAGCCTTTGCTTTTTGACAAGCATTGCAGCCCAGGCAAAATTGGGTGAGCCACTCAAAGCATTTAAGGCCAGAACAGCTAAGCTTTATAAACCAACACAAGATATGCCGGGCACTGATGGCAAATCAATGAACCATATCTTTGAAATGATCGTCACGGACAAGAAGGCGGCCATATCTCCCGGCTATGCTGTTGGTGTGACTATTACTACTGTTAACGATAAGATCGTTGGACAATCGATGGCGATTCGCTCTGGTGCTACTGCTTCAATTGGCACAAGTTTGGCAGCCCAGGACGCTTACGAATTTGCTATCGATGCGGCTGGCAAACCGAAACCGGCGAAGAAAGAAGATGCCTTGAGAGAACTGCAATCTTTCACAGAGCAAGTAAACCGCGCCTACTTGGGTCAAACGCAATACATTCGCTATCCAAATGTCAAAGCACAGATCATTTTGTCTTTCGATCGCATGGGTAATTTGCTGGTCGCAGTGACACCTATATAAACGCTCCGTCGCTGATGCTAAGCATCAGCTCCTCCGCGCGTTAAGACGCTTCACTCCGCAACGCTCCTCGCGTCGCTGCGCTTCGCTGTAGCTCGTGGGATG
>JAGVKG010000061.1 GCA_020050685.1 Candidatus Obscuribacterales bacterium
GTTTGCTCGCGCACAGTGTCTCTTAACCTGCGCTATGCACTGCCCTTCTTTCACCGCCGCCCATCAAGCGCTGCGCATACATACCATCTTCACTTCGCATTGCTCCTCGCAATGCTGCGCTTCGCTGGATAATCGTCTACGGCGGCGGCTTAATAGGTCGTTTTATTCAGCAGTTCGGAGTAGTCTTCTGGGGTGTTGACGTTGAAGTAAGAGGGGAGCTGAAGGTTGGCTGCCAGTTCTGGGGGGTACTCGTAAGTGGTGGCTTTCAAGCCGGACAAGAGATCCATTACTGCCAGATCGCCGGAGAAAAGTGCATCTTCCAAGGTCTTGACGCAATTTTTTGAATATACGCCAAAGAGTGGTTCGATTTTTTCCGAGTGGGAAAGAACAACCACGTCGGAATTATGTCTTTGTCCTGCCATGGCTCTGACAAGTTTCTTGTCCACCAGTGGCATGTCACCAGCAACGACAAACACTTGTTCGTTGCGGGCAACTAAAAGTCCGGACAAGATCCCGCAGATTGGTCCGCGGTAAGGAAGAATATCTTTGACCACTTGCGCAGAAAGATGTGAAAGTGATTCCGGTTCGTTGGTGACAAGAAAGACTTCGTCAAACAAGTGATTGAAGGTATCAAGCAAATGCTCGATGATGGTTTTGCCCTCGAAAGGCAAGAATGACTTTGGGCGCCCCATGCGTGTCGAGCGTCCACCACACAAGATGATACCAGTGAGTGGCAAAGGCAGAGCCTCTCGCCCGGCTGACTCGATTACATAAGTCGAGCGCTGTTTGCGTGACTCTTCGGCAGCAAGGTCAGGTAAAAGTGAGATTCGTGCTTGATCTAAAATATCATTTGGCATAGAAAAATTCCTACTATTACTTACCTGAATACACGGGTTTCCTTTTTTCGGCGAAGGCAACAAGACCTTCTTTCCGATCGGCTGTATTAACTAGGCTCAGATATGACTTTGTTTCCAAAGCCAGACCAGCTTGTAAATCACGATCAAATCCATTGTCAATTGCTTGCTTGGCTTGTGCCAATGCAAGTGGTGCAGATGTAGAAATCTCATTTGCCCAGGTTCTTGCCTGGTTCATCAACTCTTGATGGAAATCACCTTCGCCCATGCCGGAAGCAGCAACCAAGCGGTGAGCCAGACCGCAATCAAATGCTTCTTGCGCCGGAATTGGTTTGGCGCAAAGAATATATTCTTTGGCGCGAGACTTGCCAATCAGGCGAGGCAGTCTTTGCGTGCCACCGGCACCAGGGATGATACCGAGTGTGACTTCCGTCAGGCGCAACGAGGCATTATCAACCATCATGCGTAAATCGCAAGCCAGCGCAAGTTCCGTGCCACCACCGAAGGCGGAACCATTGATGGCGCAAATTACTGGCTTGGGCAGAGCCTCGATTGTGGACATGGTTTTTTGAATCAAGGCTAAATAATCAAGTACTTCGCCTTCGGTCATACCTTTGCGCTCAGCTAGATCTGCACCAGCGCAAAATACTTTTGCACCAGCACCAATAATCACGACAACTCGAATGCGGTCATCATCACGAATTTCGTCACAAGCTTGAATCAGTGATTTGAGAAGCTCGCGATTGAGGCTGTTAAGCACCTCGGGACGGTTGAGTTTTAGCCAAGCAATTGGCGGCTCTTTGTCGATTAGTAGTGGTTGGCCCATTATTTGTCTCCGCAGCTAATTTTTTGACGAGCAGCTAGTTTGGCTTGCAGGCATCTGCCTGGAAGTTTCTTTTGCAGGATTTCTTGAGCGAACTCTCCGGCTGAAACAAGTTTGTCTAAGTCAACGCCTGTATCAATTCCCAGACCATTGAGGAAATAGACAAGATCTTCTGTAGCTAAATTGCCGGCAGCTCCCGGAGCATAGGGACAACCACCCATGCCACCAACTGATGAATCGAAGCAAGTGATACCAGAGTCTAAACCTGCCAGTACATTAGCTAGTGCCATGCCATAAGTATCGTGGCAATGCAGAGCAATTTTTGAAAGCGGAATATCGCGCCCTAATTTTTCAATCAAGCTTTGTACTTGGTTGGGCGTGGCGGCACCAATGGTATCACCGAGTGAAATTTGATCGATGCCAATTTCCATCAGGCGATGACATGCTTTGATTACCTGCGCTTCCGAGACTTGTCCTTCGTATGGGCAAACAAAGCAAACGGACATATAGCCGCGCAGCGTCATGCCATCTTTCTTTGCTTGATCAGCGACTTCCTTTAGAGCAGCTATTGCTTCGTCGATTGATTTGTTGATGTTCTTTTTACTGTGCGTTTCCGTTGCCGACATAAAGAGGGCAATTTCTTTCAGCCCAGACAAACGCGCTTGTTCGTAACCCTTGAGGTTCGGTACTAAAGCAGTGACATGTAAGTCTTTGGCTTTTGAAGCGCAAATTTGTTCTGCAACTTCTTTGCCATCAGCAAGTTGGGGAATCCACTTTGGGCTGACGAAGGAAGTGATTTCAATGTGCTTGATACCACTTGCTGCCAGCTTCTCAATCAATTGAACTTTGTCTTGAGTGGCAATTTGCTGGGCTTCGTTCTGCAGACCATCTCGTGGTCCGACTTCGTAAACCGTAACTTTACCCGGCAAACTTTTTAGCATAAGCCCCTAATCCAAAATTACGAGCGCGTCACCTTCATTGACAAAGTCACCACTGGCAATTTTGATTTCTTTGACCTTGCCAGTTTGATCTGCTGCTACTGGCAGCTGCATCTTCATCGATTCCAAAATGACAATTTCTTGCCCATCGGCAATTGAGTCACCTTGTTTGACGAGCACTTCAATAACTGTACCTGCCATCATGGCATTGATCGACTTCATAACATCCAGATTCCTGATTGAAAACTACTCTGTGATTTTAGGACTTTTGCCTGGCAATTATGTTAGCAAAGATAAAGCAAGCAAATATGACCCCATTTTCAGGAGAGGATTGGGCAATATCTTTGAGGTTGTCGAGATAATTAGCCGCGATAGGGGGCGCTTGGAGCTACACCCAGTTGGCTTCTCAGTTGTGCTTCAAATTGGACTAAGGCATCACGAATGTTTGCCAATTGCACTTTGCGCGGTAGAAGCTGAGCCAAGAGCGGAGTGCCAGTGGAAGGATCTGCTGCCAATGGGTTCTCTACTACTTTGAGGTAATCAGCGAATAGTTGACCGCCCATGGCAAAGTACTCGCTATATGCCTTGTGCAAACGCTCGGTCTGCGGTGTTTGTGGCAAATGGGAAAATTGTGTTTCAGCAACTTTATAACGGCTGACAAGACTGGCAAGCAGGTTTTGCACGGACATCTTCAATTGTGGATCCAAGACGATCGAAACACCTTTGGCAAGTGCATCTTCAAGCTGGTGCCGCTCAGCTGCCGTGCAGATATTGGAGCTGACGATTTGGTCGAAGCCGGCAAACCATTGTGCCGGAGTCAATTTTGCTGTGCGTGGCGTTGAGGCGGCAAGAGACTTTCCGCCTTGAGCGATGGCACCAGTTTGGAGAAAGCTCACCAAGCCAACTGCAGTAATGAGCGCTTGGACACGTATAGATTTCATTGGCAAATTCCTCTCACAGCCACAAAACAGGCAATATTTTATCGGCTGTTGAGGTTTTAAGTTGTAGCTACATTTCATCTTGGGTATGAGCGGGCGCAAAAGTTTAGGCTGACAACCTTGGCGGGAAACTGGCGAAGGCTAAATCTATTTTTATTTAGCGAAATAAGCCACGCAAGGCGTCATTGATACTTTTGACTGTATCGTCATCGCTTTCTGGCTTGGCTTCTTCTTTAGTTTCAGCTTTGGCTGGCTCGGCTTTTGGCTCTTGAGTCTTGGATTTAGAAGGAGAGGGCGGCGGAGACTTGATTTTGCTCACCGTGCTGGTAGGTGCTGCTTCTGCTTTGGCTGGTTCAGCTGTCTTAGCTTCTTCTACCTTAGGCTCCTTTGCCTCGACCGGTGGTTTAACTTCGCTTGCCGGCGGCACTACAGGGGCTTGTGCGCTCGTAGCCACACTGGTCCAACGAGACATAATCTCAGCAATTTTTTGCCGGTCTTGAGAGACATGTTCTAGTCGTCCGGAGCAAGTCTGAACGCGTGCTTCAAGCTCTTGAATCTGCTCTTCCGCGCGACGCACTTCTGCTTGCACCAGCGCTTCTTTTTCGACAAATTCATCAATCAGTTTTTTGAAATGATCGATATCTATGGAGGTCATGACTGATAAAAACTCCTTTTTGGCCTGGGCAGGCTGCCCTATTGGTTTTTTACCACCAACCAGGAGAATTTAACCGGCTAATTCTGCTGTAAATAGCGGATAAGCTGCGTATATTCGTTTAAATCGGCTGAAGTATGCTGCAAATCCGTGCCGTCAGCATAAACGTGCACCAGTGGTTCGACTGGGTCCGGCAATATGAGAATCCAGTGCTCTGGGCGGGTCTGAATCTTCACACCATCAAGCAATTCCATAGGCCGGTCGTGGTGTTTTTCGACAAGCAGGCGCATCAAGCGACCTTTGCGCTCCCAGGGACAATGCACCGAATCAACTTGATAGATAAGTGGTGGCAATTCTTCGCAGGCTTGGTGCAAAGTGCGCCCCTGATAAGTCAGGTGCTCGAGCACTTGCCCGGTGGCGAACAAGGCATCATAGCCATTTTGAAATTCGGGGAAAATGAAACAACCATTAGCTGAACCACCCAAGGCTGCCTCAGGTAGTTTGGCAGTGGTTGAGCCAATTTCTGTTTCGGAGGCTTTGCAGCGAACTACTTTGCAGTTATGCCGTTTGGCAATGCGTTCGATGATTGATGAAGCATTTACCGGTACGACAATTGATCGTCCAGGTTTGTCTCTCAGAACAATGTCGGAAATAACCGCAAGCAAAAGTTCGCCGCGAATAATTTGGCCAGTCTCGTCGACTAAAGTCATCTGTTCGCCATTGCGACCAATTTGCACGCCGAGATCGGCATTCAGGGCTTTGACCACGTCTGCCAATTGCTTGCGCATGGCGATGCGTTCATCTTGCCGTGGTGGCACATCTTTGATTGATGCATTCAGCACCACTGATTCAATACCAATTCTGCCCAGCAATTCTGGCAATATGACGCCAGTTTCGGCCATGGCATAGTCAATCACCACTTTTGGTGATTGATTGGTCATCACGCCTTCCTTGGTCATGCGGGTATAAGTAGAACCGGGCACCACACAAAATGAAACTTTGTCCTTTTCGAACTCTTGTCCCTTGATGTGGTTCAAATATTCGTCTATGTAATATTCGCGCACACGGCTGGGATAAGTAATGATGCCAATGTCATTTGGTTGGCTGCGAGCAAAGTCGTTTTTGAAATATGTGCCTTCAATTTTTCTTTCCATTGCCTTGGTGACGGAAATTCCTTGGCTGTCAAAAAATTCAATAGCAATTTTGTTAGCATCGCGCTGAGAGACACGTGTATGAATTAGCCCTTTGGCGCGTTGGGTTTTGACATAAAACCGAGCCAGTGGAAGCGGCATGGCCTCAAGGTTTTGTACTTCCACACCAACCGAGAGCAATCCGGAAACAATTGCTCGGCTGATCATGCGACTAACGCCCCAGTGATCGCGCCCGACTAGAACTGTGCCGCCTTGAATGGTGGCACCATAAGCTGCTGCTAAGCTGACGGCAAATTCCGGAGTGATTTCGATGTTGGATAATCCGACAACACCGCGGGCTGCAAAAAGCGTGCGTGGTGCGCGAGTGCCCCAAACTAGGGAAGATGTGACACGAGCACCGGCATCAACAGATTTGTTTGGCCAAATTTTTACTTCCGGAGCAATAAAAGCTTCTTGGCCAATGGAAGTGTGGGCGCCAACGACGGCACCTTCTAGAATTTCTGCTGAACGATGAATAGTAGTGTTGTTGGCGACGATACAAGCTCTGAGGGAAACTTCGGAGCCGATGAAATTGTTGGACCAAACAACCGGTTGTTTGAGAGAAGCCTTTTCTTGAATGACCACATTGTCGCCAATCGTTGTATTTGCTTCAATGTGAGCGGAGCGGCCAATGCGGCAGTGCTTGCCAATTAAGCTCGGTGCTTCAATTTTTACTTGCGGATCTATTTGAGTGCTTTCTCCAATCCAGATGCGTGAACCCGGCTCGGTTTCCTTGCCGTCGATCTCAACTTCGACCTTCTGCTCTAGTACATCTTGATGTGCCTGACGATAAACTTGCAAGTTGCCGATGTCGCACCAATAACCATCTGCGACATAACCGTAAATAGGCTCATTGCGCAACATCAGAAGCGGGAAAAGATCATTGGAAAAATCTTGCTCTTTGCCCAGAATGACGTAGAGCATCACTTCGGGCTCGAGGATATAAATGCCGGTGTTAACCGTGTCAGAAAAGATTTCTGATGGACCGGGTTTTTCGACAAAACGCTGAATGCGGCTGTCGTTGTCCGTGATCACCACCCCATACTCAAGCGGATTTTCAACGCGCTTCAATACAATGGTGGCTTTGGACTTTTTCTCTTTATGGAAAGCGATGGCCTTTTGTAGATCAATATCCGTTAAGCAGTCGCCAGAAATAACCAGGAATGTTTGATCAAGTTCGTCGGAGACGGCCTTAACGCAACCAGCAGTACCAAGCGGTTTTCCGTGCTCTCTCGAATAGCGAATGTTCACGCCAAAATCAGATCCGTCGCCAAAGTAATCTTCAATTGCTTGGGGCAAATAAAACAAAGTAAAAATGATGTCTTTGATCGAATGCTTTCTGAGGAGCGAAACAATGTGCTCGGCCATTGGCTTGTTGGCGACCGGCACCATTGGCTTGGGCAAATGGCTAGTAAGCGGACGCAAACGTGTCCCCGAACCTCCAGCCATGATTACTGCCTTCATTTTGCTTCTCCTTTAACTTCTTTCCCTGGCGGGTATTAGCTCTTTTGGCAAAGTTGGCGGCAAGGTTTTTGCTGCCTCCAATAGGACTTGCTTGGGTTTGGCTGCTACGCCATCTGCACCAAGTACGCTGGCCTCGGCTAGGACTTTGTCGTAAACTTCCAAGGTGCGTTTGGCAATTACTGACCAGTTGTAAATGCTGCGCACTTTCTCGTAAGCATCCGTGCTCAAGCGCTTGTACAGATCGTGATTTTGCAAAAGTTCGCAAATTCCCCAGGCAAGCGAGCCAGAATCACCAGTATAAGTAGTGATACCAGTGCCCATATGTTCGACAAAATCAGTTAGCCCGCCTGTGTCGGATGTGACTACAGGGACTTTGGCGGCCATGCCTTCCAGGGCAACAATGCCAAATGGTTCGTACAAGCTTGGAATGGTGACGATGTCAGCGATTTTGTACAGCTTCAATAAATCATCATCGGAGACATAGCCAAGGAAGTTGGTTAAATGGGCAATCCCGAGACTGTTTGCTTGGTCTTTTAGATCGTTGAGATAGTAGCCGTCGCCAACAAATAAGTAACGCATATTCGGGTGAGCGGCGTTGATGTGCGGTATGGCATTGAGTAAAACTTGCACACCTTTTTCCGGCACCATGCGCCCGACAAAAAGAACAATTTTTTCTTCCGGACTGACATATTTAGCTCTCAGATCTTTTTTATTCAATTCAAAATCAAAAACTTCTGGGTTGGTGCCATTCGGAATAACCACTACTTTGTCGGCCGGTACACCAAATGAATGTTGCAGTTCGCCCCACATGTGTTGGCTGTTCACAATTACTTCCCATGATTCATAGGTCAGGCGCCATTCCATTTGGTGGATGTAACGCTGTAAGTCGTTGTGAATGCCGTGCATGCGCCCAGCTTCAGTGGCGTGCATGGTGGCAACAATCGGAATGCCAAAGCCGGACTTCATCACCCAGGCAGCATCCGTTACCATCCAATCATGAGCGTGAACGATCGAAAATGGATTTTGTCTGTTTAACTCAATTGCATATTGCAACATACCAAAATTGAGACGATTGACCCAGGTAAGAAAGTCCGGACAATCGTCGGTTTGATTTTTTACTCTGTGAACATGCACGCCTTTAATAGTTTCGTGTTCGGCTTGCCCTGGATGATCGGCTGTGACAACATGGACTTCCCAGCCTGGTGTTTGAGCAATCTTGGCCGAAAGTTCTGCCACCACGCGTGCCAAACCGCCAATAATGCGTGGCGGATATTCCCAAGATAACATCAAAACACGCTTTGGCATTTGGACTCCTTGATCACTCTTTGGTTACGGGACGGCTGAGCAAACTCTTTAGCGCATCGGCAGGCGTGGCTTCGCCATCAATAATTGCTTTTACTTGATCAACAATGGGCATATCGATGCCGAGCTTATGCGCAGATTCGTAAACGGCGTGACAAGTCGATGCACCTTCGGTGACTTCTCCCAGTTGTTTAGCAATTGATTCTTTGGACTCGCCTTGCGACATCTTGAAGCCAAGTTGATAATTGCGCGAAAGTGGGCTTGTGCAAGTGGCAATTAGATCGCCCACTCCAGCCACGCCAAAAAATGTTTGCGGTTTGGCACCATAAGCAGCACCAAAACGAGTCATTTCGGAAAGCGCGCGTGCCATCAAGGCCGCCTTAGCATTGGTACCAAGTTTGAGACCATCTGTGCAGCCTGAGGCAATCGCGTAAATGTTTTTCAAGGCACCAGCTAATTCCACTCCGCAAACGTCGTCGTTTGTGTACAAGCGATAAGAGGGCACACTTAAGAGACTTTGGACGAAAGCAGCAGCTGTCGCTGTCTTGCTGGCAACTACAGCGGCAGTGGGCAGACCATTGATCATTTCGACTGCCAGGTTCGGACCGGACATGGCACAGACCGGATAGCCAGGTAGAACTTGCTCCAAAATTTCCGACATGCGCATGAATGTACTTAGCTCAATGCCTTTGCAGGCATTGACAAGAATGGGCGGCGGTGTCGCTGCCAGTTTGTTGACAATTGGTAAGGTCTTTGTCGCGACGTCACGCACTGCTTGCGCGGTGCAACAAAAAAGGATTGCTTGCGCACCAGTGAGTGCTTTCTCTAAGTCTGTTGTCATCGAGACTTGGCTGGGAAGTTTAATTGGAATTGGCTTTTCAATAGAATGGGTTTGGTTGAAATTCGCTTCTTGCTCGGGAAAAATTGTCCAGACGGAAACATCGGACACAGCACCGGCAAATAAATAGGCAAGCGTGCAGCCGAATGCGCCCGAGCCAAGCACGGCGATTTTTTGCCCTTTAATATCGGAGCTAGATGCCATGAGGCATTTCCTGGAGTGGAGAGAAACGTGCTAAAAACAAGTGACAGCTATTCTATCCTTGAAAAGCGCATACTGTCCTAAATCTTTTGTACTTCGTGACAAATATCTAGGTGAATTTTTCTGGCAAATTGCAGGTAAAGAAAGAGAGACCGGGGGCGCCGGTCTCTCTGGGGTTGATTAGGCGGGGTCAAATCTTAACCGCAACCACCACCGGTAGTTGAGCAACTCGAGGTTTTTGCACCACTTTCAACTTTGTTGATTTGCGATGCCCATTCATCAAAGCCACCAATCAGTTCTTTGACCTTGAAGCCTTTGTTAGCAAGGACCAAGGCTGCCTTAGTAGCTAAGGTGCATGTGATGCTGTAGCAGTAAACTACGGTCACTACATCTTTGTTCAGCTTTGGCAAAACTTTCTCGATGTCCTCGAGTAGTACATGACACGATCCTGGAATGTGTGACTTCTCAAACAATTCCTTCGTGCGCAAGTCAATAATCTGAAACTGTTCATTCGCTTCAATTGCTCTATTGAGACCAATTGGAGAAATTTCGAATGCAAGTTTGTCTTCGAAATATTGCACTGCGCGTGTAGCTTCTTTGCTAAGTGTTTCAACAGCCATTTTCTTTCATCCTCCTTTAAGGGATTTGCTACGGGGTTATTGCTTATTCACTGATGCCATAATAGAATGAAGTGGTATCCAAGCGCAAGAAGGCACTAAAAAGTGGTGTAGTATATAAATGGATACCATTAAGCCTGGTAAGCGTTTTGGGGCTCAGAAGAGGTGAAAGCCATGGGATCTATAAAAGAGCAATGCACGGATAAGGATGGGCTTTTCTTAAATCTGAAGTGCCCAATCATGGCTGCAATTGCCATGATTTCCGACAAATGGAAAGTACTTATTATATGTAAGTTGCGCGGCGGTACGCTGCGGTTCAATGAATTAAAGCGTGAACTGCATGGTGTTACGCAAAGAGTATTGACGCATCAGCTGCGAGATTTGGAAGCGGATGGTTTGGTTGCTCGTAAGATTTATGCGGAAGTGCCACCACGAGTGGAATACTCGCTGACAAAACTAGGAATGACTTTAGTGCCTGTTTTGGAAAGTTTGGAAAGTTGGGCGCGCGAGCATTCGGCTGCTTTACATGAAGCGCATCGAAAATCCCTAGAGCAATTTGAAAAGCAAATGGCAAAAAAGGGAATTGCCTAAAAGTGATCTATTATTGATTCAGATTTGTATGAAGTTGAAAGGAGCGTCTGATGGTACTGGTGATTTTTCGCTCGGTGTTGCGCGAAGGTGTTGATGGAAAATATTCTGTCATCGCCAAAGAAATGGAAGAACTGGTATCAACAATGCCTGGTTTTATTTCCGCAAAGGACTTTACCGCCGCTGATGGCGAGCGAGTGTCGATCATTGAATTCGAATCAGAAGAAGCAATTCAAGCTTGGTACCGCCACCCCGATCACCTTATCGCTCAACAACGCGGACGTGATGAATTCTACAAGAGCTTCAAAGTAGACGTATGCACGCCAACTCGCTCCTATTCGGTTCAGTGTTAATCGTGCGTCTTGGAACTGCTCAGAATTAGCAACTGGGGCAGTTGGCATTGGACCTTGATTGAGCAAGGGCGTATACAGCGTTATCGATCTGGTTGATTTGTTGTCATAATTTTGTGCAATCAAATTGCAAATTAATCACTTGACTGTGAACTTTTTGCGACCCAAAACGTCTATATAAGTATGACGGGACTGTCGGTGTTGATAAGTGATACAAATACTTGTATCATAATAGGGAGGCAAGTTGCGAGGAAAGCGTATGGCGAAATGCTTAGACAACGAAAAGGCCAATGATGCTTTTGAACTTGAGGCAAGCTCAGGCAATGTGTTTAAGGATATTGGTTTCCCGGACGAGGACGCGGCAAATCTCTTGGTGCGTACGCGTCTAATGAGTAAAATCCGTGATTTGATTGAGGCCAGCGGAATGTCCCAAAGACGAATGGCAGAATTTATGGGTGTGCCGCAACCGAGAATTGCAGAGATTATGGGAATGAAAATTCAATACTTCAGTGTGGACACTTTACTTAAATACCTGAACCGGCTTGGACAGCACGTTGAGTTTAGATTTTTTGATCGGGACCAGGTTGCTTGAAGTGCTGCGGGTCTGCGATCAGCTGCTCCAGCGATAAAGTTGTGGGCAACTATTTTGATCGAGAGTGTAGAAGACAATCTGGCTGTAGACGGAATATAAATAGTCGCCTGCTTTAGTCTGGTCTTTGAAATTGTAACTGGCGTATTGGTTGGTATTAGTGAGCAACAAATGATCACTGCGCCACTTTTCCCATTGTGCTTGTGTGTAGTTGCTGACTATCTGTACACCACTGGTTACGGCAGTGCCAAATCCTGTGGCGTCGCGCGCGGCCATTCCGCGATAGAGTCCGCCTTTCATTGCCGGATCATTGTTAGCAGCCGATGTAGTTCCAGGAGGAGCAAAAGAATTTGTGTAGAGAACTTTATCCATCCAATCATTTCCGGTATAAAAGTGCATTTCTGCCCCATTGAAGGAATAGCTAACGTTGCCCGATGGATCGGTGGACACAGATACTTTGCTCAAATCACTATTTTTGTTGCTTCCTGGTGAATCAAAAGCGGCATATGAATGCAAATTGACAAATGGTTTGGTGACGCACGAGGTTGTCGGTGGTCCGATTGGTGCTGGACATCTTAATGTCCACTCGGCAGCGAGTGCTGGATATCCTTGGGTTGCTGGAATACTATTGGACCCTTCGGCAGAGGGATTGGCGAAATAACCGGTCGAGGCAGAATAGTTGTAAGCATTGTCTCTAGCAATGCAATTCCAGACTTCCTGCAAGGATGAACCTGGTGATTTTGTTACAAGAGATGCCGTGTTTTGATAGGCAAGTTGTCCTTCCAAAACATTGTTGCCGTAAATTGTCATCTTAGGATTATCTTTGCTTATTGAACCACTGGTGCCACCAGATGTGGCATCACCTTTAACGCTGAAGACAATGATGTTTAAATTTTGTTGTGGTACAGTTCCGGCAGCTAGAGCAGGTTGTAAAAATGTATCTCGGCTTGGCCCGCTTCCGATTGCTGCTTTGCGGGACGAAACAAAAAAGAGAATAGGTGCTTCGCCTTCCTTGACCGGTGGTGCGCACCAATCTCTCACTGGGCAAGCGGCGTCTTGTCCTGTGTTAACGGGCTCTTTGCCCATAATTTCTTCTTTGGTAGCGGCTCTACCCGGTGGATAGAAATTACCACCGGCAAGCTCGTAGCTTAAGGAGTTGGCTTTGGTCACACCTAATGCTGTTAGGGCTTTCCTGTCATTCATCATTCCCAAAGAAACATTGACACCAGATGAACCATTCAACATCGCAGCCATGGCTCTTCCCAAAACAAACATGTCTTGAGTGCGTTTTTCTTCCAACTTGCAAAACTCTTCTGCCATAGATGCAGCGGCTTGGCGATCCTTTTGCATTGTTTCGCTCATCTTCTTGAGTTTTTCTTCTTCGGCTTTTACTTCACCATATTTGAGATCGAAAACTTCCTTGCCAGCTTTTATGGTTTGAGCTCCATATTGATTCATTTCAGCAATAGCATTCCAAAAGTCAAAAAGACTTTCAGCTGGATTGCCGTTGGTAGTAACTACCCCACCGCGTTCATTCATTGCAACAACCAGTGAAGCATCCGGCAACGTCATATCAGCTGCCACATAACCAAAAACATTGGCGAATTGTCGCCTGTAAGCGTCGGGATCTTTGTCAAAGTTTCTTAGATCGCGAGGGTCGTTTACGCCGTCGGTTGGTACGTTGAACAATCCAAAGGTAACTGGATATTTTGGTGTAACGTTTGCATAGGCTGCTGGTATAAATGGATTGCCTTGCTCAAAGATTGCACTCGATGTTTGTGTGCTCCCAGCGTACAAATTAAGATCTGCGGAAAGTCCATTCACAACTGCTTCGGCATTCGGGCGCAAATAAAGTGAATGCAGCCAATCATAAACGCAATAAGCGAGTACCACACTTGGATCGTCCGTGCCTCTTGTGCGATAACTACTCGGTTCAAGCGTGGCTTTGCTGTTTGCTGGTACGGCACCACCTTTGGCGATTAACCAAGCGCCTAAACTTTGCTTATTCCAGGTGGGCGTATACGAACTTGCTGTGCCTAGCTGTGTTGCTGGTACAAGCGTTTTGTTCTGGGAATTTATTTCCGGTGGCACTGCCGTCAATTTGATCTGCGTGGAATTCATGATTGTACGTACTGATGTACAATCAGGTCCTTGACCCTTTGGCGGCGGGCCGCCAGGCATAGCAAGTTGGAGTGTACCGGTATTGAATGCACGGATCGGACCGCCGCAAGCTGCTACGGCAGCGTTGTGCAATGTGCTGGTTGGACGGCGTGTCTCCAGTTTATCCTTCTCTTCTTTTTGCAAGTTTGCCGCGGCAATAACTTCTTGATCGACTTCAGCCCTCACCAAATATGGTGGCAGATAACCGGGCCAATTATCAACGCCACTGGGATCGGGAAATTCGCAAGCTTGTCCGCTTACCAAAGAAATCTCATTGCCGATTGGCAGGAACTGAAAATGAAATGTTCCCTGACTGCCGTTGGCAGAAAACAATACCGGCACATCAACCATCGGCCTGTAGACAGTTGTGCTGCCGGATGCAACGGAGGTGCTAGCACCAACTTGACCAATGTTTTGTGGTGCGGGTACAGGGATGTTGGTTGTTCCTTGTGGGGACTGATACCATCCTGCGCTAAGCAGAATGTTTCCCTTTCGTTTTCCTCCGCCGAGCTTAACTTGATTCTCGTCATAAGTCCGATTGGCATCATCAATAATGCTGATGGTGTTTCCGTCCTTGTCTGAAAAAGTCATGTCGTTAAAAGCGCGAACGATTTTCTTTCGCAATGTCAGGCAATCGGCTTGAGCTCGTTGCAAGTCGTCGGCAGCCAATACAAGCATGGTTGAGCTGCCCAATTTGTTGGCAATGATTGCATCCAATCGCACGGTTGCCATCAATGTATTGATGCCGATCACCGGACGGTTATCTTTTTTGCGTGGCAGATCATCGACAAGTCCGACGATGCCGAAGTGGCAACCATCTTTGTCATCAATAACGATATGGCTCATATCTTTAGCTGCCGCCAAACTGGCAGCGTCTATGGCTGTTTGTGCTTCTTTGTGAGTGCCAACTAGTTGAGCAAAATTAATTGCCAGATATGCCACTACCAAAAGCGCAAAAATTGTGATGACCACTAACACCAGCGTGTTTCCGCAATTGGATCTTGCTGATTTCATATGGATAGCTCCTTACCGGCAAACAAAAACAGCTGCACACGGTCGAAAAGAACTTGCCGAACAAACTTAGATGGATAGATTTCTGGAACTAGTAAGAACTTGCTCTGAGCAAGAGCAGAACTAGATAAACTCTGTTTAATAATATCAAAAGTGTTCAATATATGTCAAGAGGTTGTGCTGATAACAAAATTGAATGCGCTAAGCGGGTCAAATGTTCGTCAGGTAAAGGTTTTGGGCAACAATCAACGGGTTGCCGGAGGGTACCGTTGAAACTGGCAGCCAAAATTAATATGTTCTAGTTAAATCTGTTTGGATCTTTACCTCTTGAGCTCGCGATCGATGTCTGACATAAGTCTATTGAGGTGAAGTGGATCTTCAGGCAGCGGCTCAAAATCGTACTGCTCGTAAAATGCTTTAGCCCTGTCATCCTTGGCATGAATGACAAAAGCTCTTAGTCCAGCTAAGCGCGATGCGCTGAATGCTCTGTAGAGGGCATCTTTCAGAAGTCCTTTGCCTAGCCCTTTCCCCTGCATCGACTGGTCTATGGCAAGTCTGGCTAAGATGATTATTGGAATAGCTGCATAACCGCCAAGCCCTTTGGTCATGCGGCTCGGTGCGGTTTCGCGACTGATCGAACCATAGAGCAGTGTGTAGTATCCAACGACCTGGTTGTTCGATAATGCCACGTAAGTGACTGTGCCATGACTACGTTGACTCTGAAGCGCATGTTTGTGAAGGTACGTGTTCAGTGCTGCCTCGCCGCAATCGAAACTATCGACTTTGTGCTCCGGCTTAAGGGGGCAGGGACCTTCCATTATTGTTCCTTATCAAACACGCTAGGCTCGGTCAGCAGTTTTCGCAGTCTTGGATATTCGCGTGGAGCAGCTTCAAGAGCATCACAGAAGACTTTCCATTGATCGCCTGAAAGAATGAGATGACGTTGCTCCAGTACAACATTCTGGGCGGCTTCATAAGCCTGCTCCAATACAAAATTGCTAACTGTTGTTTGCTTGAGCTCGGCGGCCTGAGCAATAACTTGTTTTTGTTGAGGCGTTACCCGAATGTTCAGGTTCGTTGCTCGCTTTCTATTATTTGCTGTGCTTGCCATGATGGCATTCTCCTTACGATTAGCCTGTATCCATGCTATCATATGTAAGCACATTGTGCGCACGCGCTTTTGGCGATTGCCCCTATAACTGCTGATGCTGCGGAAGATTTTTGAAAGATCTACCTGAAGTGCCCTCAACCCCGCTTGATTTGCTTGGCGATTTCGTTTAAGTAGTCATTCACTTCCATTTTGTGTGCTTTGGCTAAAAGCTGTAGTGTTTGTAGACTGGGGCGTTCGCCTGCTTCGATTCTGCGAATCTGTCGATCCGAAAGGCCAATAATGTCAGACTGTCGCAAGCTGTAATTTTTTCTGATGGCAGCTATGCTTGCGCCAAAAGTTTTTTCGTGGGCAATTTTTTCAATGTCGCATTTTTGTCGCCAGGTTGGGTCGGTAAGGTAACGAATTCCATCCATGTCGATGTGAATGTCCGGCTCCGGCCAGTGAATGTAGCTACCCTCAGGCGAAATGGTGAACGCGTGACGCTTTTTGACCGGAAGCTTTTTTAGACCTGGGATTGCATCGAAGGCAACCTCGAACCTCTCTAATTCGCAACTAACCACCAAGAGATTTTCGTTGACTATGGTTGCATCAGCAATCAAATTCCCCGCATACCCCATGCTCCAAGCATTCATTATTCTTTGGGGAACTATAGCGTCTGAAAAGACGAGAACATTTTTTAGGACATGAACGGATGCTCGTTCGAGCATCTGCGGGATCCACCTGCCATCAACATCTTGGCGCAAAAGAATAGCCCTTAATCTATGAGTTTGGACTGCAGATTTAATTAGGGAAGTAATTTCTGGCAAACGTGTCAATGATGTAAGCAAGAACAAATTCTTAGGCGGGTCATTTATAGCGCTTTTAAATTGGGACTTATATTCAATACGCTTGAAGCTTGTTTTGGGAACAGTATAGGATGCCGTGCTCTCACAAACCATTGCTGTAAATCTTTTGTTTTCAGACATGACCGAATCCTTATTAATGGCAAACAGAATTATTCCATTGCATTAGTAAAGCATCGCGGTGCTCCGCGATTAGCTTGACTATTTCCAGTTTTGTCTTTTTATCCAACTGGCATTTCCCCTTTGACCATTTGATTTGATAATCCAACAATTTATCTGTGCACGTCTCAAAGAAGATTCTGATTTCCCATTTTCCAGGTTTCATTGCATGAAAGTGTGGTGGTGGATGATCCAGGCTGTTAAAAAAGAGATATAGTCCCTCATGCTCGAAGCAATTGAGTTTTGGCATTGCCTCATCTCCGAGATGAAAAGATTTCGATATCAACATCTTAGCTTGTGTAGGACAAACATGCAAGCATGGATGAAATTAAAAATGTCCGATTTGCCTTAGAATACGCAGTCTACCCGATTCCGTTCAGCGCATACCATTAGCGAAAAATGCAAAGTAATGCATCAAAGCGTATATCGGTCATGCTCGGACCTGGAGCTAAGGTGACACGTGATTAGTGAAAGCGGTCTTGTTCTTACTTTGATTTGACTCTGGTTCTCGGATCGAGTGCATCGCGCAGGCCGTCGCCGAGGAAGTTGAATGAAAGGACGGCGGTGAAAATGAAGAGGCTGGGGAAGAAAATCAGGTGCGGATGAGTGCGCAAGGCACGCCAGCCATCTGCTGCTAGTGTGCCCCAACTGCATGCCGGTGGAGAGAGTCCTAAACCGATAAAACTGAGGGTTGATTCGGCGAGTATGGCAGAAGGGACTGTGAAAGTGAGTGCCACGATAATTGGACCGAGGGCATTTGGTAGAAGATGCTTGGTGATGATCCAGAAAGTACTTTGTCCGGAAGCGCGAGCTGCTTCAATAAACTCCTCATGTTGGAGTTGGAGAAATTGGGCTCGCACAAGTCTGGCTGTGCCCATCCAACTGACAAGTCCGAGCGCAAACAAAATTCCGATTGTGCCGTGGCCAACAAGTACGCCGACTAAAATCATGACGAGTAAATCTGGCAGTGAGTAGGCAATGTCAACGCCCCGCATCAAGATGCTATCGAGAGTGCCACCATAGTAACCGGCGATGGCACCATATATGGTGCCGACCACGAGTGCGATTCCTGCCGTAACCAAACCGATGCTAATTGATAATTGAGAGCCGTAAATAATTCTTGTCAGAAGATCGCGACCAAGTTCGTCTGTACCCATTAAGTGTGACCACGATGGATTGGCAATTGTCTGAAGACTGGTCTCGTCGTAATTATAAGCAGTGAGGTGAATGCCAAAGGCGGACAGTATGGCCATGCTGATCATAAATAGAATTAGCCAAAATGCCACGTAAGCAGTAGGAATGCTTTTGAGTCGGCGCCAGGCTTCTTGCACTGGTCCGCGGCGAATCCGTCTTTTGTTGGCATATGATTCGTCTCTGGACAAATCACTGTTGGGATCTGGCTCGCCGGGATTTTGAATAGAAAGTTGTTCAAGGCTTGATGACATTGCTATCCTTCTATTCTTACTTTTGGATCTAAAACTGTGTAAGCAAGATCGACTAAGGTGTTGGCAATGATCAGTAACAGTGCAAAGACAAGTGTCGTACCCATGATCAAATCGTAGTCACGATTAGTCACGGCAGTAATAAAGAATCGTCCCATGCCAGGAATCGCATACATATATTCAACAATAAAAGATCCAGTAATCAAAATTGCAGTCAGGGGACCGAGTACTGTAACTACAGGCATCAACGAATTGCGCAAAACGTGTTTGATAATTGTCGCTTGGGCGGAGAGTCCTTTAGAGCGTGCTGTTCTCACCCAATCCTTTTCCATTACCTCCAATACGGAGGCTCGCGTCAGGCGCGCAAGATAAGCAGTCGGTCCAGCCGCTAGAGTTAGCGCTGGTAAGAGCACATGCCTAGGCGATTCCCAAAGTGCCACAGGCAGAATCCTCAGCCAAATGCCGAAGACAAAAATCAGAAGCGCACCAACAACAAATCCCGGCACTGAAATTCCAGCCGTTGTTAAAAACATACAAAGATAGTCAACGGTGGTGGCACGCCGGACTGCGGCTAAGCAACCAAGCGGTATGCCAACACAAATGGCAATCAGAAGACCAGCAAAGCCAAGCTCAATTGAAACCGGCAAAGCATTGGCCAAAATGTCGTTTACTGTGCGATGAACATATTTATAGGAAATGCCAAGATCGCCGTGTGCCAACCTGTCCATATAAAAGAAATACTGTTCGTGTACCGGACGGTCGAGGTGATATTTGGCTTTGATGTTTTGTAAGACTTCCGGTGGCAGGCTCTTGTCCTCATCAAATGGTCCACCCGGAACTATACGGACGAGCAAAAAAGTTGCGGACGCCACGATGAACATCACCGGAATGGCCCACAATATTCTTCTTGCGATCAGCCCGAACATATTTACCTCACGCTCCTCAGGGTTTGGGAACTCGTCGCTAATTGCTTGTGCGTCATCAATCTGGCTATGCTTGATTTGAAATCGAGAGTTGTTGTTTGCGTAGATGCGCTGTTGAGCGATACATCTTTGAGAAATTGTATATCAAGCGGATTGCAAGAGATACCTGTGACCCAGGGTTTAATCAACAAATTTTGGCTCGCTAGGAAAGTTGGCACAATTGGCGTTTCCTCGCGACACAAAAAAGCATCAGCTTGAGCGTAAAGTGCCGCGCGCTTTTTTCCATCTAATTCGGCCTCGGCAGCTTGGACAATTTGGTCGTACCTTTTACTGTGCCAGCGCGTATGGTTGTTGCCGTTGCCTTCCATAAATATATTCATGAAGGTCTCAGCGTCAGGATAATCGGCTCCCCAGGAATCACGAAACATGGGCGGCGGATCGCGCAGCAAAGCTTGACGATAGACTTTCCACTCTTGGCTAACCAGCTCGATGTGAATATTCAAATTGCGCTTGAGCTCATCTTGAATTGCTTCCATGACAAGCTTGGCGTCTTCACGTGCAGGGAAAAGCACGGTGACTTGGGGAAAGCCTTTGCCTTGCGGATAACCAGCCTCGGCTAAAAGTGCCTGGGCTTTTGGGGGATCAAATCCTTGTCCGGAACTCTTTTTATAACCAGCTAAGGCTGGTGGGATCCAAGAGTCAGACGGCTTTTCATTGCGCCGCAAAATGCGAGGAAAAACAGATCTATCAATCGCCATGGAAATTGCCCGGCGTACTTTGAAATTATCAAACGGTTTTTTCTCGATGTTGAATCCAATGCAGTAATTGCGCAAGAGTGGAAAGTTGCGATATTCGCTTGAGCCCTTCAGGCTTTCTACATCAGATGTGGGAAAACTTCTATTATCAATGTAATCAAGCTCGTTGTTTTGATAGAGAGCAAATGCCGTGGATTGTTCGGGGATCATGAACATCTTGATTCTGTCCAGATGTGGCTTACCCTCAAAATAGTTTGGGTTAGCGACAAGTTCAATTTTGTATTCGTGTTGCCAATCTTTTAAAAGAAACGGCCCATTGGTAACGATATGCTCGGGCTCGGTCCAAAGAGCACCGTAGCGTTCGACAACATCTTTGCGTTGCGGCACGGTGGGAGAAAAGGCGGTCAGGTAAATAAAGTAAGCAGCCGGTTTCTTCAGTCGCACTTCCAATGTGTAATCATCTAAAACCTTGATGCCTAGCTGATTGGCGTCCTTCAATTTGCCTGTGTTGTATTCGTGTGCGCCAACAATGTCATAAAGAAAAAATGCATAAGGTGCGCCAACTTTGGGATCGAGCAAACGCTTCCAAGCAAATTCAAAATCGTGCGCCGTCAAAGTCTTTCCATCCGACCAGGCAATGTTTTTGCGCAAGTGAAAAACATAACGCTTGCCGGAATCTTCTATGTCCCAACTTTCTGCACAACAGGGCGAGCAGCTGAGGTCGGATCTGTATTGAGTCAGTCCTGCCATCAAATTGATGATTACATCAAAGGAAATGTTGTCGGTGGCTTGCACCGAATCAATGCTCGGCGGCTCAGCACCCAGATTCATCCTTAGACATCCTGGTTCCATACCGCGTCGTTCGGGAGTGAGCGAACATGCCGATAAACATGAAAGTGAGAGGCTGACGATTGAAAACCAGATTGCCAACCGCCCGGCCAATCTATTTGCCGAAGCAGGTCGGGCCGATGTGCTTTGATCTGGTTTGGCGTGGTCTGGTCGCTTCATGAAGGTAAATTTAGCATTTTAGACCCGACTTGTTGCTAAATCTTGCTCCCAATGGGGAGAAATGCCAACTTGATTTCTTGACAGTAATTTCTACTTCTGGATATACTTGACTTTGCGCCTCGGAGGAGGTCTTTTTTTTCTGGCTTGTTTTAGAAAAAAGCCCAGCCTCGCAGTTGGCAGATGGCTCAAATTCGAGCCCTGACTGCAAGATGGAGCCGACTCCCATCCCGGTGCAAAACGATAGAAATGCTAAGGAGCTTTGACTACTGTGGCTAAGAAGGACGATCGCATCATCATCACCATGGCTTGTAATGAGTGCAAAAGACGCAACTACACAACCATGAAGAATAAGAAGAACGATGCTGACAGATTAGAAATCAGCAAGTATTGCCGTTGGTGCCGTCGCCATACGGATCACAAGGAAACCAAAAAGTAAGGGTGTTAGCCCTCAGAAGTGAGGCTTTACGCCCCACACTGGCGCCCTTAGTTTAATGGTAGAACGACGGTCTCCAAAACCTTTGGTGAGGGTTCGACTCCTTCAGGGCGCGAGTCTTATTTAAAAGTCAGTAGTTAATCAGCATTTAACGAGCAACTCATGACAGTAAAGAAAAAAGACCAGAAAGAAGATCCAACGATGAAAGAAACTGGTATCGCCTCGACAGTAGATGCGCAGGACGAAGAAAAGTCTGCGTCAGGTTCTGCTAAGAAAAAATCCGAGCCGAAGAAAAGCGGCAAGGGAAAGAAAACTGTCAATCCAGCTCCGAAGGCACAGCCGGCAAAGCCTGCTAAGAAAGCCAAGGATGACGATGACGATTTGGCTGTCGTGGAACAGGTAAAGGATATTAGACAGTTTCTCAAAGAGGTCTACATTGAGTTTCAGAAAATTACTTGGCCGGACCGCGCGCAAGTAACTCGCGAAACTTACAGTGTGCTCTTCCTGGTAACTATCATTACCTTGATGGTGTTAGCTTTTGACTGGGCACTTGGTGCGGCTGTCTTTGGACCGTTGGAACACTGGGCACGTCTGCATGGTGGTGGCGTCGGCCGCGGCTAATGCTTGGCAGCAAAGAGTCTTACATAGGATTTGATTTAGCCTTTACAAATGAATGTGAAGTTGAGGAACGAAAAGTTATATGGCCTTCATAAAGAGCGATGGAATTAGAAGATGGTATGCGGTGCAGACTGCGTCCGGACACGAGAACAAAGTCAAAGAGCACATTGAAAAGCGCATTGTGACTATGGGCGCGCAAGACCGCATCTTTGGCGTGATTGTGCCAGAAAAGCTGGTCACCAAAGTCAAAGAAGGAAAGCGCATCGAGAAAAAAGAGCGCGAATACCCAGGTTATGTTTTCGTGGAAATGATTTTGGATGACGATTCTTGGCGCGTGGTGCGTGAAGCTCCGGGTGTAACCAAGTATGTTGGCGCCGGTAAGAAACCAATTCCAGTGCAAGACACGGAAATTCGCAAGATTCTCAGAAGGCAAATTGCTGTTTCTGGAGTCAAGGGCAAGAAGCCAGCCGCAATTGATGTCAAGGTTGGCGATTACGTCCGCATTACTGGTGGACCGTTTGCTGACTTCACCGGTGAAATCACCGAGGTCAATCTTGAGCGCGAACGCTTGAAGGCGTCCGTGATCATCTTTGGTCGGGCAACACCGGTCGAATTGGAATTTAATCAGGTCATAAAGGTGTAACGCAGGTTATAAAAGTGTAAACGTATTGTTCAGATGGGCGTTTCTGCCCCAAGTTCATATTAAGATCATATATTCGATATACGGGTGGCTGAAACCCAGCCCTACAAATAAAGGACCATAGACAGTGAAAAAGGCAATTGGCAAAATCAAATTACAAATTCAAGCTGGCAAAGCCAACCCAGCTCCCCCAATTGGACCAGCACTTGGTCAACACGGCGTTAACATCATGCAATTTTGCAAAGAGTACAACGCCAAGACACAAGACAAAGCTGGGATGATCATTCCTGTAGAAATCACAGTTTTTGAAGATAGATCCTTCGACTTCATTTTGAAGACTCCTCCAGCTGCAGATTTGCTGAAGAAGGCTGCCAATGTTGAGAAGGGATCTGCTGCTGCAAACAAAACCAAAGTTGGTTCCATTAGCAAAGCGAAAATTACCGAAATCGCCAAGATCAAAATGCCTGATTTGAATGCCACCACAATTGAAGCGGCAGAGGCAATGGTAGTTGGTACGGCTCGCAGCATGGGCATCACAGTACAAGAATAATAATCAGTTGTCATCCTGAGGCGCAAAGCGTCGAAGGATCTCTCGGCATCTTCGCGATGTCATAAAGGATCGGTCTTGCCTATAAGTAGACCATTGGTTGTATGAGAATTTGGGAGGCTGCATCGAACAGCCGTTTGCACCAAGTAGTACATTAAGGAAGAAAAAATGCCAACACTAACCAAGCGTCGTAAAGAAATCGACACCGTTGTTGAGAAAGTAACAGGACCAATGACTGCTGAGGAAGCAGTGAAGATTCTCAAGCAGGGAACAAAGACCAAATTCGATCAAACTGTCGAAGTGTCTTTCAAACTTGGTATCAACTCCAAGCTCAACGATCAACAAGTGCGTTCCACAGTTTCTCTGCCAGGTGGTACCGGTAAAGAAGTACGTGTTGCAGTTGTTGCTAAAGGTGACAAAGCAAAAGAAGCAAAAGAAGCTGGTGCTGATCACTCAGGCGCCGAAGAATTGGTAGCAAAAATTGGCGAAGGCTTTTTGGATTTTGACAAATTGGTGGCTACGCCAGACTGTATGGCAATGCTTTCCAAATTGGGTAAGGTGCTTGGTCCTAAGGGCTTGATGCCAAACCCGAAAGATGGCACTGTAACAACCGAAGTTGGTAGAGCTGTTAAAGAATTGAAGGCTGGTAAGGTTTCCTTCCGTGCCGAAAAAGATGGTGGCGTTGTGCAAATGGCAATTGGTAAATTGTCGTTTGAAGATGAGCGTCTGTTGAAGAACTTGGCAGCAGTTTCCGAGCAGGTACTAAAGGTTAGACCGGCTTCCGTCAAGGGAACCTACATCAAATCTGTCTACATCTCATCGACCATGGGACCAGGACTGAAGATCGACGTGACCACGCTGCAAGATCTTCATAAGTACCTCGTAGCCTAAATCTCGTAAGCTAAATTTGGATTGTCATCCTGAGGAGCGCTTGGCGCGACGAAGGATCTCTCACCACGCTCTACGTAACCAATGGGTGCTCGTTGTGGCTATTGCCGCAAAAGCCAGCACAACAAAAGTTGGGTAATAGAGACTTTGAACGTTTAGAAAGTGACCAACGAAGTTGATGGTTCGCGGCAGTGTGTCCAGGTAATAACAATTGAGAGCACAAAAGACAAAGCACAAATTCACATGCCTATTATGCTGTGTCATGTTTTTTGTTGGCATTTTCGTCAACACGCGATAGAACATATGGGATGCTATGAGAAATAGAGCAAACACGCCATAGACGAATCCCATTTTTTCAATTAGGTGCAGGTTGAGCGCAAGCAGGGATTGGTCTAATATGGTATACGCAAGCACAAGCCCCGGCATTATACTTATAAACAGAATGGCTGTTTTGTCTTGCACAAAGCTATTTGGTTTTTCAGGACTCAGTTGACCTAACGGTGCCAGCTTTAAGTCCAGGCAGGATCGACTGCAACCCGAACAAGGCAACGAAATATTCAAATCGGGAACAAGGGTTGGGCATTGTTGATTTTCCAACTTGAGGATTGGCGCCATGCCATATGCTTTCTCGACGGAATACATCGGGCAGATTGATGTACACCAGCCACTCTTGAACGGCATTTGCAATCCTGCTAGAACGGCAATGGCAATGAAGATAAGCAAGACAAGACCGAGTGCCTTCGGACTGGAATTCAGTGCAATCAAGCGCATAGGAATGATTAAGCAAAGAATCGTGATACCGATTTTGGTGCCGTGCCGGTTCAACCAAAGATAAAGGCGTGTTGTTGTTAGATGATTCGGGCGAGCAGGCAGGCTCGACTTCTGGACTTTGAGCCAAACAGACAATCGGTATGTCGCCATGTTTATCAACGCCAATGGGCAAATATTGCGCCATAAACCCGGCGCGATAATTAGAAGAATTGGCACTATCGGGACAATAACCTTCCAGAAGACGGCAAGAGATGTCTGGCTGGTTCTGGTAAAAATGGTTAGGTCTAGGACAAAATACACCAGCACCAAAAGCGATATAAAGGATATGGCTTTGATTACTATGCGCAGGAAAGTTTTACTATTGCCCTTACGCTTAGGTGGTGCACCAGCCAAGGCGGAAGCTTGCGCGACCGCCTTGAAGATTGATTTTATGGCTCGATTAGATGACGCTTCAGGCATTGCATTTTTGTGGGGAGGGGAAACGGCAATGTGGTGCGACACGGGGCCAGCAAGAATCAACCATTTCTGGCGGGCGCTTGCGGGTGTGAAATTAGTAAAACGCACAACGAATCAGTGCGAGTTTTTCGTCTGATCTATATAGATCCTGCGAGCGGCTCAACAAAGATTAGATTGGACTAATGATATTTATGAGTGTATTGTAATTTTGCCTAATTGTCAAGCATAATTTAAAGTTCAACGACAAGTTGAATCATTAAAGATGCACCCGAACCAGACAAAAAAGATGCGGCTAGAAGGTAGGCAAGAAGCCCATTTGGCTAGGTATCTGTAATGTCGCAAGATGTCATTTCAGATATGATCGGCAAGCTTAAATTGCTAAAGCAAGCAGGCTATATGACGCCGGTTTGGCTAGTGCAAAGCGTTCGGGCGGCCCGCCCCTCTGCAGAGACGAGTGCTCAGCCAGAGAGCGAAAAATTGCGAGGAGCAATTTGTAGCGAGCGTCAAAAAGAGCGGAGGAGCCCAAAGGCGACAGAGCGATTATAAAAAGAAGCCGGGGGAGCCGACAGGCGACGGAGCGGTTATATAAGGGAGCTTTTATGGTGATGGCTAATACCGTGGATAAAAATCAAGATTATTTAGAGCTCGATGTAAAACACGTCAATCCAGTTTTGCATCGTGTAGGAAGAATTGTTGTAGACCGCGCTCGCGGCTCTTATGTTTATGACATGAATGGTGATGCATATTTGGATTTCACAACAGGTATTGCTGTGAATAACGTTGGTCACTGTCATCCAAAAGTAGTGGCTGCTGTGCAAAAGCAAGTAGCTGAGCTCATGCACACATCGGTGACCAC
Organism: Candidatus Obscuribacterales bacterium; assembly: GCA_020050685.1. Lineage (GTDB taxonomy): Bacteria > Cyanobacteriota > Vampirovibrionia > Obscuribacterales > Obscuribacteraceae > JAGVKG01. Next base: position 25,965 of record JAGVKG010000061.1, read on the forward strand.
GCACCATAAACCGTACATCGATGTTTGCCAGAAATTGGCAGAGCTGGCTCCAGGAAGACTTGATTCAGTGTTCTTGGCTAATTCCGGAGCAGAGGCAGTCGAAGGGGCAATTAAGATGGCCCGTTATGTGACGGGACGTCCAGCAATCATTAACTTCCGTGGATCATTCCATGGACGCACCTTGATGGCCACAGCCTTAACAACATCCAAACTCTATTACCGTGAAAAGTACGAGCCATTCCCATCTTCAATTTACACAGTTCCTTATCCATATGAATATCGTTCATATCACCGTGGCAATCCGGACAAAGTGCTGGATGAAACAATGGAGCAAATTGAACTTCTGTTTACTCAATTTGTTAGCCCGCAGCAAGTAGCTTCAATTCTTGTCGAACCAGTTTTGGGTGAAGGCGGTTATGTTGTGCCACCATCCAACTTCTTGAAGCGTTTGAGAGAAGTTGCTGATCAACACGGCATCATGTTGATTGTTGATGAAGTACAAACTGGTTTTGGTCGCACAGGCAAAATGTTTGCTACTGAATATACAGGCGTTGAGCCGGACATCATGCTCATGGCCAAAGGCATTGCTGGCGGTATGCCGTTATCGGCATTTGCTACACGCAAGGAAATCAGCCAGAAGTGGCTGCCAGGTAGACATGGTTCTACATTTGGTGGCAACCCTGTTTCCTGTGCCGCAGCGCTGGCGACAATAAATGTTTTGCAAGAAGAAAAACTGCCGGAGCGCGCAGCCAAGCTTGGTGCTGAGATTGTTCAGCGCTTGAAGAAGTTTGCTCAAAATCGTCCTTACATCGGCGAAGTGCGCGGACAAGGCTTGATGATTGGTATCGAGTTTAATGACGAACACGGCAAACCAAATAAAGATATGGCAGAGAAAGTGGCAGAGCGTTGCTTTGAAAACAAACTGTTGATCTTGACTTGTGGCAGCCACGGTCAAGTGATCAGATTGATACCACCACTAAATATGTCCGAAGAGGAAACAGAAAAGGGATTGTCCATTTTGGAAAAATGCATGGCCTTCTAAAATTCCACAACATATGCAGACAATGAATTAGGAGAATGAAGATGACAACGTCGACAAAGACTCGAGAGGAAACACAAGGAAAGGGTAATATGCCACAAAGCTACAGCAACTATATTGGTGGTCGCTGGGTGAAGCCCAAAGGCGGTGAGACGTTCGCATCTTACAATCCGGCAAACCAAAGCGAAATCATTGGACACTTCGCGCTTTCGACACCGGAAGATGTGAAAGCCGCTGTTGATGCCGCGCAAGCTGCATTCGATGCCTGGAAGCACACGCCAGCACCAGCCAGGGCCGACATTATTTTGAAAGCCGGTTACATTCTGGAAACACGCAAGGAAGAAATTGCCCGCACTATGGTGCGTGAAATGGGCAAAGTGATCAAGGAAGCCCGCGGTGATGTGCAAGAAGCTATCGATATGGCTAAGTACATTGCTGGTGAAGGTCGTCGCATGTTCGGTCACACCGTGCCATCGGAATTGCCAAACAAGTTTGCTATGGCAATACGCGCACCACTTGGTGTTATTGGTGTAATTACTCCTTGGAATTTCCCAGTGGCAATTCCTTCCTGGAAGATTTTTCCAGCCTTGGTTTCCGGCAACACGGTTGTCTTCAAACCAGCAACTGACACGCCAATGTGCGCCATGATGTTTGTTGAGTGCCTGATTGAAGCTGGCCTGCCACATGGCGTCTTGAACTTCGTCACAGGCTCAGGTTCAAAAGTGGGTATGCCACTGGTTGAAGATCCAAGAGTCAGATGCATTTCCGTTACCGGTTCTACGGAAGTTGGTCGCAAGATCAATGGACGTTGCGGTGAGCTGATGAAGCGTTCTTCTTGCGAGCTAGGCGGCAAGAATGCTATTTGCGTCATGGAAGATGCCGATATGGATCTGGTAATTGAGGGTGCAGTTTGGGGTGGATTCGGTACGGCCGGACAACGTTGCACGGCTGCCAGCCGCGTCATCGTACACAAGGCTCGCTACAAAGAATTCCTCGACAAGTTTGTCGCTCGTGTGAAAGCGCTCAAGATTGGCGACGGCATGGATCCAACAGTTGAAGTTGGACCAGTTGTGAACAAAGACCAAGTGAAGAGTGTTCACGAGTATGTGGAAATCGGCAAGAAAGAAGGCGCCAAGCTTGTCTGTGGTGGCAACATTCTTGATCAAGGTGAATACGCGAATGGTTGCTACCATGAGCCAACTGTATTTGCCGATGTTAAGCCGACCATGCGCATAGCACAAGAAGAAATCTTTGGACCGGTTGTCTCAGTCATTCCGGTTGAGAGTTTCGAGGAAGCATTGGAAGTGGCTAATGGCACGGAATACGGCCTGTCGCTTTCGATGTACACCCAAGATGTAAATCGTGCATTTAAGGCAATCGAAGAATTGGAATCGGGAATTGTTTACATCAATGCACCAACCATTGGCGCTGAGATTCAATTGCCATTCGGCGGCATCAAGCAGACAGGTAATGGTCACCGCGAAGCCGGTATTACAGCAATTGAGCAGTTTACTGAGTGGAAGTCGATCTATATCGATTATTCAGGCAGGCTGCAAAAGGCTCAGATTGATACGCATAAAGCGGAATAGGCTAATTAAGTAAATTGGATTCAAATACAGAAATGTGAGGCGAAATAACGTTATGGATTTTGATTTTAGTCCGGAACAATTGGCAATGCGCAAACACATGCGCGAATTCATGGAACGTGAAGTAGCACCAGTTGCTGCTAAGAATGACCGTGATTGCAAATTCGATTGGGATATCGCCAAGAAGATCTTTGCCGAAGGTTTCTTGGGTTGCCCGGTGCCGGAAAAATACGGCGGCTTGGGAATGGATTACATTGCTTATGGTTTGATGACGGAAGAAGTCAACCGCGTTTGCTCCTCAACCAGAACTTTGTTCTCAGTGCAAACCTCCTTGGTTGCTCTGACAATTCTCAAATGGGGAACAGAAGAGCAAAAGAAATACTATTTGCCAAAAATGTGTTCTGGTGAATTCATTGGCTGCTATGGCTTGACCGAGCCAGAAGCAGGTTCTGATGCTGCTAATCAGCAAACCAAAGCAGTGAAAGATGGCAATGACTACTTGCTCTCCGGACAAAAGACTTGGATCTCTTGCGGATCAATTGCCACACATGCATTGGTATTTGCAACAGTAGATAAGTCGCTTGGACACAAAGGCATCACTTGCTTTATTGTTGATACCAAGTCCAAAGGCTTCACGGCTGCTCCAATCAAGGGCAAGCTTGGTTTGAGATCTTCTGATACTTCAAGCCTCTTCTTGGAAGATGTGCGTGTGCCAAAGGAAAATATTCTCGGCAACGTTGGCGAAGGATTCAAGATCGCTATGTCGGCTTTGGATAATGGCAGGTTCTCAGTGGCAGCTGGCGCAGTCGGCTTGGTGCAAGGTTGCGTAGATGCTTGCACACGCTATGCCATGGAACGCAAAACATTCGGCAAGCCAATTGGTGAGCACCAACAAGTGCAAGCGATGATTGCTGACATGGTGGCAGATTGTGAAGCTGGTCGTCTGCTCTACCTGAGAGCTGCAGATTTGAAGAACAAAGGTGTACGCAATTCATTGGAAACTTCTATCGCTAAACTTTTCTGTGGTGAAGCTGCTAACCGTGCTGCCCACAATGCAGTGCAAATTTATGGTGGCTATGGCTACTCGGATGAGTACCCAGTTGAGCGTTATTTCCGAGACGCCAAAGTCTTGAATATCTACGAAGGAACTCGTGAAATTCAACGTTTGATCATCGCTCAAGATGCGCTCGGCATTCGCTACGCAAATGGCACGCCAACAGGCAGACCAACAGCTCTAGCTGGAGCGGCTGTCTAATAGAGCGGAAAAGAAAAATAGGCAACAGGAGCTGGCAATCACCAGCTCCTTTCTTTTGAAATAATTAGGGGCAGTGGTGAGCTGCCCCTAACTGGGATCAACCTTGCTAATCAATTCCCTTTAGTTGCCTTGAGCTACTACTCCAGGCTCTTCATCTTCATAGACATCGCCAGTATCGACAACATCACCACCAGGATTACCCAGTCTGCCGAAGAAGCGTACTGGCTCTGATGGAGACGATGATGATTCTGTGGTCGTGGAAGAAGTACCCGTATTCGTGAGCTGATCTGTACCAAGATCTGTCATCGTGGCATCTACGACTGTTGGTGATAGTAGAGCACCAGTTGCCGCATCATAGACTTGCCCGGTGTACATATCTACGTAAGTTCCTTCTACCGGATCCAAGAGTACTACATCTGGCGGATCGGCTGTGATCTTGGAGTTGCCTTGGAGTTGTATGGCAGATGCTGACCTTCCACCGGTACTAAAGACCATCTTGGTTCTAATTGCATATAGATTGCTAACCGCACCATTTGCCGTAATGCCCTGGGCGCCGAAGTAAATCTTGCCACCATTTGATAGATTGACAGTTACATTCGATGGTGCGGTACCTAAAACTGGGCTTGCAGGAATGGCGCCAATGACGATATAAACATTGCCTAAGACCGTGCTCTTCTTGGTGTAAGCAAAGATATCCGTGTTTTGACCAATGCTGATTGTGCCGGTTGAAGTATCCATATTTTGCAATATGATGTTACCTTCATTGGCATACATTATGGCGCCGTTAGCCACATTCAGAGCTACTGATTGACCCACGGCATTTGTACCAGCAACCAATGAAATCGAGCCCAAGCCAGCATCAATTGAACCTGCAGTTAGCCCGGAGTTTGTCGTAGTTACAGAGTAATAGGTTCCGGATTTTCCAGAGATTGTTCCACTGATTCCAGCTTGATTGACGACAACAGAGCTGGACTTGCTGTTTATGCTTAGTCCACCTGTGGCAGTTATGTAACCAGTGCCACTAACCGTCATGCCATTGTCTCCTTTTAGTGTCAAGGCGCCAGACGTCGTGATTGTGCCGGTGTTTGCAAACGTATGGACGCCGCGAGTAGCGGTGAATGATAAGGATGGAGCAGTCACGCTGCCGGAATTTGTCAGGCTAAGTGTTCCGCCTGTCGTATCAAGGCTCACCAACGTACCGCCGCTCAATGCGCCAGCATTCGTAAGGGTTAGGCTGCCGCCATGATTCGAAATCAGCACCTGACCATTAGTTGCTCTGACAGTACCGCTGAAGTTGAATGTTTGATTGGTTTGTCCGCCACCGTTATTGGTCACCGAAATATTTTGATTGGCAGTTAAGTTGCAGCAGCTCGTAAAGTTAATGTCTCCACCATTGTTGGTCATGACGAAACTTCCGTTTAGGCTTTCAATTGTTCCCTTGTTTGTGAAGTAAGTTGTTTCTCCGCCGACACCGTTGCTGGTGATGGTTACATCTTGTGATGCTGAAATTGTGCAGAGGTTATTTACGGTAACCTTGCTGCTGTTTGATCTTGCACTGAAGCTGCCGGTTTCGCTGACCATGCTGCCGGAGTTATTCAGGTCGATGCCACCGTTAGTATGCGATCCACCACCATTGGAAAGTAAGCTCAATCCCTGATACGCGTCGACAATTCCTGAGTTGTTCAAGGTGAATCCGCCACCATTGGTAGTGAAGTTGACTTGTCCGGTCATGCTTTCCATGGTTCCGGAGTTGTTGAACATGGCGACACCCTGACCGGTGATGGACAATGTACCGACTGCTGACATGACACCAGCTCCGGCTGTTGGTATGTAAGCGCAGAATCCGCAACCACCTGGGAATTGTTGTTCGCCTGCTACACCAGTGTTATTGATAGTCAGATTCGTTCCATTGATGTTCAATCCGCCGGCAGAGTCAATTACTCCGGTATTGTTGACTGTCAGGGAGCCAGAGCCTGCAAATGGTGTAATGCCACAGCAGGTTGGTGCGGTGGTGGTTGGTTGATTGGTGATTGTTATATCGCCAACCGTGCTAACCAAAGTTCCGGCGTTGTTCAGCAAGCCTGTATCAAGAACTAAACTTGGGGCAGAAACGGTTGTATCAGCTTCAATGTTAATTGTGCTGCTGGCCAAAGTTAGTGTGCCACTGGTTTGTGTCACATCGGCACCGGCTTCTAATGTAAGATTGCCTGTACCGCTGGCAAATACCAATGTTTGTGCGCTTACTGAACCAATTGTCAGGTCGCTGTTGTAAGCACCAGCCATAAATGTGGTTGCGGCACTACCGCTTATTGCACCATTGATAATGTTCTGACAAACGGTAACTGAGCTTGTGTCGCTGACAAAATTCAGTCCATTGGTTCCGGTCAAGGTGCCGGTGCCGCTTACATTGACACTCGAATTGTTGTACATGGCGACCGTTGCACCAGACATCGTTCCATTATTCAGCACATTCAACGCTCCGGCCATGTTGTTCACAGCAAGCGCATCTCCGGCAGAAACGAGGCCGGTGTTTGTAATCGTGGTACCAGTACCACCTGTGCCTGTCATTGTAATGTCAGCGCCTGCAGCAATGGTCCCGGCAAATGATGCATTGCCATTAAATGCTAGCGACATATCACCTGTTGCAGAAAGCAAGCCAGTCGAAGCAACTTGCAGAACAGGACCAGCTTGATCGGAGCTGATATTCAAGGCGCCTGATCCCATAAATTCTTGTGTGCCAGCAATGTAGACATAGGAAGTTGTGCTATTGCCATCGATGTTGATGTTGATCGGTGAACCAAGCGAGAAGCCCTGCATGGTAATTGTTACGTTGCCTGGGATATTTTGAGCCGTAAGTTCAGGTGCAAGATCTGATGGATCAATGATTACATTGCCACCGATTCCCACTCCGCCAGAAACCTGTAAGGTGCCACCCAATGTTCCCAGACCTTGAAGCGTTAGGATGAGGCTTGTAATGTCGGGATCCGTAAGGTCGAGACTATCCAATACCGTTGGTGTTACTGTGCTTGGTGCATTGGCTTCGATAAGGACATCGCCGTTAAGCACAATGTGGCTAGAATCGGCTGGCGATGTGTCAAGGACTATAGTGCCGCCATCTGCCACCGCTGTGTTGGTGCCATTGGCTGTGACATTATTATCACCAAGATAAACTTGTCCACCATTTAGCTCCATTTGATTAACATTTGCATTGGTGTTGGATCCCGGCGTTGCATCGCCAATTGTAATTGTGACATTACCAGAGCCTGTGGTATCACTATCGGCTGTAACTGTGCTTCCTGTATTCAAGACGATGTATCCATTGGCTGAGTCATTATTTTGAATTAGGACATTGCCTTCTGTGGCGGAAATGGTTGCACCGGCATCGACATTCAAGTTTCCGGTATTTGTCGTAATTGATACAGAACCATCCGTAGAAGAAACGTTGCTAGTGTCGATACCTGTATTGGCGGTTAGGGTCACATCTGCACCAGTGACACTTGCATTATTATCGATGTTGCCACTGGAGGATAATGTCACGGAGCCATCGGCAGTGGTGTTGGCATTTATGACCAGGCTATCTCCAGCACTGAGAGTAGCATCGTTGGATGCATCTACCGTGCCATTAACATTCAATGTCGTGTCAGCTGTCAATGTAACGTCGGTACCAGATACATTGCCGGTCGTTAGGTCATTGCCAGAGGACACTGTGAAGGAACCACCAGCGGTGCCGTCCAACGTTCCGTTGAAGTCAGATTGAGTTGCATCAACATTGCCACCAGCCGTGAGCGTTATCGTATCGCCAGCAGAGGTTGTACCGGTGCCGCTGAGGTTGGTA
>JAGVKG010000018.1 GCA_020050685.1 Candidatus Obscuribacterales bacterium
AGGTCCAAAACAACTTTCCTTCAATGCGCAATTCCAACAGTTCGTCGAAATGATGAATAAGGTGACACAGGGGCAAGCCGCTTATGCACAGGCTTCAGCAACTTCACCTACCGGCACGGAGAGCGCTCCTCAGTACATTTGGCAACAGGGGAATGTTGATGCGACAGCATCAAATAGCGCGGCACCAGAGAGACTAGCGTTAGAATACGAAAGAGAACATCTATCTGAGGTTCTGGAAATAAACAACAGATACAATGCTGCATCAATAGCGGCATCACCATTCTTTGTTCCACTCTCTAAAAGCACGTTAGGAATTCTCTCTATGACCGGAGCATCAAAAACCACTACAATAGGATCGATAGTGGTTAGAGGCGTGTCCAAGATTCTTAGCCAGGCAATGTTAGGTACTTCCGTAGACAAATTTCCTTTGGGAATAACGGTAGGCACCCCAACCTTTGGAGTTGGCGTTGCAGCGAGAGTCGGAAACGTTGGAGCGTTAGCTGCGCGTATTTCGTTTCCGATTGGCTTGGGTGTATTCGCTCAAAATGAAGTTGCTCGATTCGTCGAGCTTCAAGCGGCGAATCGAGCCTTTCACTCAAACATGGATCATTTGAGACGGGTCTCAAGACTGTAAGCTGGGAGACACATGCGGCAGCACGACAATCGCCGTGCTGCCGCAACCTCTCGCCTAGCTACTGCAGCGTTCCCGATCGCTCAAATCCAGCCAATTTCCTTCTTTGGCTGCTTTTACCAGATCCATAACTGTCACTGGTATCACCATAAATTTTCTCTTTGCGTCACGCGGTCGCTTCATCATCTTCCTATACGTGGGTGTTAGCATAAACAGCCAAAAGAAGGGAGAAAGCGGTGCAAATGCAGATAACTCTGGTGTGAAGTGGTCGTCGAAATTAAAATTCGCCATATCAACGCCAAACTCTCTTCGGAAAGCTTCTAAGAACTCATCGGCGTCGTCGCCAGTGACACCCAAATCATGGTATATCCTAGTGTCAGGGCTGAGTTCATCACTCCTTACATTAGTCTGATCTTCTATAAAGCTTTTCACTCTGCTGTACAGAGTCACGTCAAATTGCGCAGAATTATTTTGTTGCAAATTTACTCCTCCTTGACTAAGCTGGCTCTGTGAGATACATTCATAATGCTTGTATTTTAAAGTACCTCATTTTACTCGGACTTTCAAGTCCGCCTCTTTTTTGAGTCAGTAAAGTAAGAAGATTGGTATTCGTGGATTTGTAATCAAAGTCGAAAGTTCAAGTAAAATACAAGGATGTTTAAACAGATTGGCAATGAACTACTTGGACTGGAGAAAGATGGATATGCACATCTTTCTGGTATCTTGTCTGATAGAGAAATGTGCGAGTTAGCCAGTGCCGTCGAGAAAGTTCGTTGTTCACAATCGCTTCCTGGGTTGCGGAATTTACTTAGCAAAAGCATAGTGGTAAAGATATTTGCCCAGCGTAGTGTCGCTTTTGAGATTGCTCTGCAAATCTTAGGCAATAACGCGCGTCCAGTAAGAGCTATTCTGTTTGATAAGACGCCTGATTCAAACTGGTATGTGACCTGGCATCAAGATCTATCCATACCAGTAAAAGCAAAAGTCGAAATCGAAGGCTATGGCCCTTGGACAACAAAGGCAGGAGTCGCACATGTTCAACCGCCATCTGGCATCCTTGAGAAAATGATTTCATTACGAATTCATCTGGATGATTGCGCCGTGAACAATGGTGCAATCAAGTTCATTGCTGGTTCACACAGATTAGGAATTCTAGACCATTCAAGAGTGGCTGAATTGCGCGACAGCTCAGAGCACTCTATATGTTCCGCAAATCGTGGCGACATTATTGTAATGCGTCCGCTAATTTTGCATAGTTCATCAGCCGCTGAAACCCCTAACAAACGACGTGTGTTGCATTTAGAATACGCGGGGGTAAATCTTCCCGCTGGACTGCAATGGGCGGAGGCGTAGCGCATCTACCTCAAATGCCTGCCAATTGTTTTTCCAGGTGGCGGCGCCCTCTATGCCAATAATAAGTGAGACACTTAGGTTAGTAAATTCAGTGTAACTTTCTGGAAAGTAAGAGGGATCTGCTGAGAAATGCAGCACCATCTTGTTCTGGTGACACATTTGATTCGTGCCATTTTCTTGAAGGAGAAAGGCGATGAAGACCGCCGGGAACAACAACTGTGAAACGAGGTAATTGGTGGACAGCAGTCTTGGCCATGACTGCTTCAGTAACTTCAAGTTAAAATCCAATCGATTTCACAATTTCACTTTTTACCAATACGACACCATATACGGTGGCATTAATGACGAACGCAGCCGCTTGATCGCCAAAACCACAGGCGGCGGTCCGCAAGTTTCATTCGGCTACGACCTTGCGGCAAGACCGATAACCGTCTCATCTGCCGATGTGCCGGGAAATCCGCCATCTGAAACATTCACCATGTTCTATGACAGCGCAGGGCGCATGTTCAAAGAAGAGTTTCCCGACGGCAAAACCGTCGAGGCTTCTTCTCTCGATGCAAACGGCAATGTCTTGCAATTGAAATATCCTGACGGATCAACTGTCGCAAGAACCTTCGACCAACTGGATCGAGTCAATGCAATCTCCGGCTTCGGGGCAAGCGTCACTTTTGGCTATGATTCCGCCTCACGGCGCGTCTCTCAGCTCAACGGCAACGGCACCGGGCAAGGTTATGCGTTCGATAAAGTCGACAGCTTGCTGGCTATGACGATTGGCGGTCTCAAACCCAACCAATCGCTTCAAACCTCATCTCGCGTTCAGTTTGCGTATAGCTTGAACGACCTTGCTCAAAACACGAGCAAACGTTCAAGCGATGCCAACTTCCTCTGGGAACCAACGGACCCGCTGCACACGCCGCCCGAACCGAAGCTGACCACATACGGAACCGCAAACGACCTCAA
>JAGVKG010000012.1 GCA_020050685.1 Candidatus Obscuribacterales bacterium
AATTTGTCACCATGCCACCAGCTTCGGTGACAATGAGAGTGCCCGCCGCTAAATCCCACGGTGCAAGTTTGGTTTCCCAAAAACCATCCAAGCGCCCGCAAGCGACAAAGCTTAGATCCAATGCGGCAGATCCATCGCGCCTCACGCCATGCGTGGACTGCGTCAGCTCGGCAAATTCAGCAATGTTGTTGGCTTGAGCACCCCGCTCGCCTGGCGGAAAGCCGGTGGCTAAGAGACTGGTAGATAAGCGATCAATTTTTGATACTTTGATTTGCCTCTCGTTAAGCCAAGCACCGCCGCCTGCTTCTGCCCAAAACATTTCTCTGGAAAATGGATTGTAAACCACGCCCAAAATCATTTTGCCGTCTTCTTCCAAGCCAATTGAGACAGCAAAAAACGGATAACTGTGCGTGTAATTAGTCGTGCCATCGAGCGGGTCAATCAACCAGCGTCGCGACGAGCCGGTTGCCTGCTTGCTGCCTTCTTCGGCCAGAATGTCATAGTCCGGGAAGTCGTTTTTGAGCGTCTCGACAATGATCTTCTCTGACGCCTTGTCAACATCTGTAACAATATTGAACGCAGATTTGTAGTCTATTTGGGCTATATTGCCGAGCCGCTCGATTAGCAGGCTTCCCCCTGCCTCTGCCGCCCTAAAAGCTGTTTGTCTAACTGCGTCCATTGCCTTTATAATATATACTCCCGTTTTTAGGTGCCGACCTACCCGTCGTCCTGAGAAGCTCACTATCTTTGCCGTCTGAAGGCACACTCTACTTGTGTCATCCTGAGGAGCGTCCCCGATAGTTTGTCATCCTGAGTGAAGCGAAGGATCTCTCATGATTACTCGTCGACCAGTTAGAAAAGATGATCCCAACCAAACACTAAGTTTACCTAATCTATTCTGCATCTTGTATTAATCCCAGACAAATCGATACCGAGGTCAATAAATTGAGCGAAAAGTCCTATAGCGTAAATCTGCCCCAAACCAACTTCCCTATGAAGGCCAACAGCGCTGTGCGGGAAGTTGAAATTCAACGCATGTGGGACGAAAAGAAAATTTACGAGCGCAATTTAGAGCAACGCAATAAGTGTGAGAAGTTTGTCGTTCATGACGGACCTCCCTATCTCAGCGCGCCAAAAATCCACATGGGACATGCGCTCAATAAGATTCTCAAAGATATTGTTACGAAATACAAAGCACAACACGGTTTTTATTCTCCCTTTGTGCCGGGATACGATGGACATGGTTTACCCATTGAAAACGCCATGTTGAAAAATGTGAAGGGTGGACGTGGTGCGTTTACGCCGCTTGAACTGAGAAAAAAGTGCGCGGAATTTGCTTTGACAAATTTGAAAGGGCAGGATGCCGCCTTTAGGCGCCTGGGAGTGTGGGGTGACTGGGCAAACCCGTATGTCACTATAGACCCTAAGTTCGAGGCTGTCCAAATTCGCGTTTTTGGCAAGATGGCTGGTGCCGGTTATTTGTACAAGGGGCTCAAGCCTGTTTACTGGTGCACCACTTGCGAAACAGCATTGGCTGAAGCGGAAGTTGAGTATGCTGATCACACATCTGATTCTATTTTTGTGAAGTTTCCGGTTAAGCAAGCATCGCGCGCAAAGTTGCCGAAAGCGGCTCAGGATGCAGGCGAAGTTTCATTCGTAATCTGGACGACGACACCTTGGACACTGCCAGCAAATTTGGGCATATCGCTCAATCCGGATTTTGTCTATCACTTTTTGCAAACACCGGAGCACGGTGTTCTGGTGGTGGCAGAGGATCTGAAAGAATCATTTTTGTCTTCCCTCGGCTGGGAAAATGGCCAAGTAAAATCTTTAGCTACAGCCAAGGGTAAAGAATTAGAGCACATCGAAGCTGCACATCCATTTATTGATCGTACATCGCTTGTCATACTCGGAGATCACGTGACGTCCGAAGCTGGTACTGGCTGCGTACATACGGCACCCGGACACGGTATGGATGACTTTATCGCCGGAAACAAATACAAGCTGGGCGTGCTTTCGCCTCTTGACGGCAGAGGTATCTTTACGGAAGAAGGTGGACAATTTGTCGGACAAAGATACGACAAAGCCAATACGCCAATCATCGAACTTTTGCAAAGCTTAGGCAAACTGCTGCAGCATTCGCAGTATAAACACAGCTATCCGCATTGTTGGCGTTGCAAGAAGCCATTGGTTTATCGCGCGACAGAACAATGGTTTGCTTCCGTTGATGGTTTCCGGCAAAAGGCTTTGGAGGCAATCGACACAGTTGAGTGGATTCCTGCCTCTGGGCGTAATCGCATTTATAACATGGTGGAGAATCGTTCCGATTGGTGCATCAGCCGCCAGCGTGTTTGGGGCGTACCGATACCGGTTTTCTATTGCAAAGGCTGCAACGAACCGCTTATGTCGCAAGACTCGATTGAAAAAGTTGCTTGTGTCTTTGAGAAGGAAGGCTCTGATGCCTGGTGGCAAAAAGAAGCTAGTGAGTTTTTGGGCAATGATTTTGCCTGCACCAAATGTGGTGGCAAGGAGTTCAATAAAGAAACAGACATCATGGATGTTTGGTTTGACTCCGGCGTTACGCATGCAGCTGTGATCGATCAGCGACCAGAGCTGCGTGGCACGCCATGTGAAATGTACTTGGAAGGTTCTGATCAACACCGAGGCTGGTTCAATTCCTCGCTTTCTACTTCAATAGCAGTGAATGGTCGCGCGCCTTACAAAATCGTTCTCACGCACGGCTTTGCATTGGATGAAAGCGGACGCCCGATGTCTAAGTCTCTAGGAAATATTGTCGATCCCGATGACATGATCAAGCTTTATAGCGCGGACGTGGTGCGACTCTGGGTCTCTTCCGTGAATTATCGGGATGACGTTCTGGTTGGTAAAAACGTATTGGCTCAGTTAGCGGAGATCTATCGCAAGCTGCGCAACACGGTTCGCTACATGTTGGGCAATCTTTATGATTTCGATCCGGAAAAGGATCGCGTACCGTATGACCAGCTTTCTAAGCTTGATCATTACATATTGCATAATCTCCAGGAAGTCGTTTCCGAAGTTATCCAAGATTTCGATCGCTTTGAATTTTTCAAGTTCTATCAACTTCTGCAAAACTATTGCGTTGTTGATCTTTCCAGTTTCTACTTCGACATCGTCAAGGACAGACTCTATACGACGGCGGCAAAGTCAGTTAGCCGGCGTGCTGCACAGACTGTTCTTGAGGAAGTGTTGCAAGTCTTGGTACGTTTGCTTGTGCCAGTCACGCCGCACTTGGCGGAAGATATTTGGCAAAACATGCCAGAGAAAATCCGCGGTAAAGAAGAAAGCGTTTTGCTTACCGATTTCCCGCTACCGAACAAGAACTATCTCAAACCAGAGCTGGCAAGCTATTGGGACGATCTGATCAAGGCACGCTATACAGTGAACAAGGCCTTGGAACTTGCTCGCGCATCGCGCAAGATCGGCTCCTCGCTTGAAGCACAAGTCGTTATCGCTGCTGATGATAAAACCCTGGCTGAAAAACTATCCGCACTAGGTGAAGACCTACCCGGATTTTTCATCACATCGCAAGCAGTTGTTTCTGCAAACGGTGTAGAGGCTAAATCAGAAAATGGTGCGCTTTCAGAAATATCCGAAAACGGCTTGGCTGTCAGAGTATTACCTGCACTCGGTACTAAATGTGCACGCTGCTGGAAGTTTACAGAAGACGTTGGCAAGGATGCGAAATTCCCTGAGCTGTGCTGCGCTTGTGCGCAAGTGACTGCGGCTCAATAGTCAGTTCTTTGCCAATTATTTAATTGCACCCACGCAACCGTAGTTTGTCATCTGAGGCACCCTTCGCTCGGCGACTCTCTGGGTCGCCTCGATGCTCAGGGTAAACTTCGTGCCAAAGGACCGGTCACGCGTCAACGGGAAATTTGCAATTTAATTTACTGACAAGTACATTTCTTTGAACTTTTTGAGGACTTCTCCGTCTTTATATACGGGGACATGATTACTTGCCGAATTTGACGGAGACTTTGTGCGCGCTTAGCTCATCTTGACATATTTACATGGTGTATTTACAATGATACTTAGACTGGAATGGGATGATTCGAAAAACGAGTTGAATGTTCGTAAGAGGGGAATTGCATTCTCTGAGTCTCTTTCGATGTTTAACGAATTATTGATGATTTCTGTAGATAACAGGCGCGACTATGGTGAGGAGCGACTTGTCGGGATCAATTATGTCAAGACTGAGCTAATGGTTGTTGTGTTTTGTAGGCGTGATCCAGATAGGATTCGGATAATTTCATTGAGGAAGGCAAACGATCGTGAGAAAGAAATATACAACGTATACAGGGCAGAAGTCGAAAACCGATTGGGCTCGAGTTGATGCTATGACTGATGAAGAGATTGATTATTCTGAAATCCCAGAGTTGGATGAGGAATGGTTCAAGAAGGCAACGTGGTGGATACCCGAACCGAAGGTTACTATCACAATTCGAATTGACAAGGAAATATTGGATTGGCTCAAAACCGATGGACCAGGTTATCAAACACGAATTAACGCCATTCTCGGTGCATACATTGATGCGCAGGAGAAACAAGAAGCAAGGGAGCGCAAGGCGCGTAAAGTTAAGCGATTGGCCGCGAAGCCAGCCAAGCAGTTGCCCAAGATCAAAGCCAAAACGCCAAAGGCAAGAAAGTTGGTATCAAGACAGCGTGCGTCAAGAAAGAGTACGTCAAGAAAGAGTACGTCGAGAAAGAGTGCATAAGGATTTTAGCTGCTTGACGCAAATTCAAATGCTTAACAGAGTTATAATGCGACAGAAGGTAAAGGAGAATAATCCATGTGTATTCGAAAGGCTATTCAGTTAAGCATTGTGACAATGGTAGCAACACTTTTAGTTGGCAATTTTGCTCTGGCTGCTAACCCGACAAGCTGGACTGGATATGTGATTGACCGCCTCTGTGCGGCAACGCAAAGAAATTCCACCAATCCTTTGAATTTTGCGAAGGGCCACGGCAAGGACTGTGCTTTGATGCCTGCCTGCAAGAAGGCTGGTTTCACATTGCTTGTTGATGGTAAGTGGCTGGACCTGGACCCAAAAGGCGATCAAATAGTCCTGAATATGTTGAATGTGACCAAGCAAGGTAGCGGATTGCATGTACGGGTTGATGGACAGCTTAAGGGTAATGTCATTCAAGTCTCAAAGATAACCGAAGTTCAATAGTAAATGATTATTTCCGGGCCTGTGAAATTTATTCTGGTGTTGGTGCTGCTCAGCCAGTGCATTTTGCAGTGCTTGTTTTTCTGCCCGCAAGCCTTTGCTGCCAAAGACAATCCTTGTCGCTATTCCGGCTTGGAATTTTTTGGCTCGTCGAGAATTAGCAAACAAGAATTGGAAAAGGATTTGGCCTTGAAGCCGAAGGCAACTTTGCTCAATGTCCAAAAGGCAATGGAACGGCTTGACACCAGGTTGCATGCCAGACACGTGGATGCAAATGTGCAATTGGTATTTGTTGGTGCATACGATGTTTTTTTGGTTGTGGATGTGCCGGATAGTGCAACCGATCCATCGCCGCGCCATTTAGTAGACCCGCATCACGTCGAAGTTTCGGATAAGCCATTTGCTTTGCTCAATGCCTTGAATAATCGTAAGACGGCTTTGGCGGAGCAGGGCAGACCGACAGAGGAAACTTACACAAACGGCATGCAATATTTCAGCGATGAGCCATGCAATCGTATTGTGGACCACTTGGTTTACGTCGTGCCGCCTCTGAAAAAACAGTTGATGGAAGTAATCACAAGTGATCCGGATCCGAAACGGCGAGTTGCCGCTATTCAACTCATGAATTGGGATCCTGACTTTGCCAATACTTCTTATCAGCTGATAGCAGCGTTGGATGATGCCGATGTAGATGTGCGTTCGGCAGCCGCGAAGTATTTATTTTCTCGTTTTAAATCGCTGCCCAATGATTTTCCTTTTGATGAGTTGATTGATGCTCTATCGCGTCAACTGGCGCGTCCGAATCATGAGGACCGAGTCAAGGCATTGTTTTGTTTGTTGTCCTTGTCCACGATTCATCCGGATTTGAATGATCGTATTCGCCAACTTGATCTGGTAAAAGTGCAGCAGCTGGCGCACGATAGCATAATTCCACAAGTGCGAGACATCGCTCAAGAGCTCGATGCCAAGCTCAATCAAAAATTTGTACCGTTTAAATAAGCAAAGCGCAGGGTAATAAAAAATCAGCCGGTGGGACTGGTCGCCGCCTCGATTTACGACTATTTGTCACGAGGGCACCTCCTTCCGGCACTACATTTAAGCGCTTCCATGAAAGCGCCCGATTTGTCAAGCCCAGCCAAATGACCGTAGCACGTTAAACCATTGTGCAGTCAGGCAGCAAAAGGAGTGAACC
>JAGVKG010000015.1 GCA_020050685.1 Candidatus Obscuribacterales bacterium
AGTTATGTTCAAAGCATTATTGCTACTCGACTGCGATTGGTGCCGGACTTTATTCCCACATTCAAGAACCGTTGCTCTTGATACCACTGCTTGGAGAGTGCATGGACAGCATCTTGAAGCACTGGCTGAACATGCCGGATGGCTCGTCTTCAATTCCATGGAACAGCAGATTTGTCCTGACTGCGTTGACCAATACTGCAAAGAGCTTGAGCAACAATCCACACTTGCCTAGCACTTCTATCACAATCACCATCTTGCCTGGCCCTAACAAGCCAGGCTTTCCTTTGTTGCAAAACTTACGCGACCATTCTTATGCCACCATCTCTGAGAAATCTTCTGCCACTTTGCGTGAAAAATGACAGCATGGTTGTTTCTGGAGCTTGCAATTTTTCTAGATGACCTTGGAGAGCTATTATTTCTTGGGCTTTGCAATGGGAATCGCCGTCTGCCGCTACGGACAACCTCGACATCGTTCAGACACCAGGAGGTGCTGATGAAATGGATTGAGCAGTGTGAAGAATGCTTAGATGATCCAAACTATCGCCCCACTTACCGCCGATTAGAAATGGAAAATTCAATGCTGCCACCACAAGCACTTGAATCTCGCTATCAAATGGCGCGATAGATGAAGTTGCTATCAACTAGCGTATTGAACTATCCATGCAAAGTTACAGAGATTGGATGTCTTGCAAAAATTGAGCTAACTCCATCTCAACGGTAATTGCTCTTAGTACACCATCGTAGTCAATTCTCTCTCTCAGGCGCTCCGCGGTCATTGGTCTATCATATTCAGGCCATACCTTTTCGATTTGTAGCAATGCATCGTTTGTTGTGGTCGGCCTCTTCCGAGTACATCCCGGCAAGTGGCGCAACAGAACAGCTTCGTGACACGGCTCTTGCCAGATCAACCTAATTTGATTTCTTCGCGCGAGAGCAGCTGCCCTCGCGTCTCTTATTTTGCTTTGTCCTCGACGATCAGCATCCAGAAGTAAGGCAAGAAGTTTATATGGATCTCTTTTCATTTTGATCTGATGAATATGCTCTACACATCTTTCAACAAGATCTAGCGGTTCACCACCACGAAAAGCCTCACAATGGATGTGAATGGTCTTTCCTTGGTCTTGTAATAGATTTCTGATTAACTCCCCATAGCCACGCTCGCTTTTTCCTTCACATCCTAAGAAGACCCTGGGGCGTTGCAGTATGTATGCTCGGCGGCGTTTCATTCTATGTGTGGTACTCCTCCGTAAATACCGCTCAAATACTTCCGATAAAAATTGTCGTTTCGTCGTACAGACTTAATATCATTAAGTCCGTAAACTGAGGTTCGACCTCTTCTGTCTTTTTCACAGAAAAGAATTTCTTCTTTGGTTAGACCCTCAAGAAGTGATGGATTCTGCGCACTGAACCATAATTGAGCATTGTGTTTATTCCGCTCAGGATCGTAAAACCAGTGAATGATCTCTTGTAGCACCATTGGGTGTATCGATTGATCAAGCTCGTCGATAATGGCAATGCTGCCGCATTCGAGGGCTTGCATAATCAATGGAAAAATCATTACGAATTGACGTGTTCCATGACTTTCATACATCCAAGGCACAACAGAACTGAGTCCATTATGTTGAACATTAATAATAGGTCCGCGCTGAGTCTGGGCAACGGCAATTTCCTTTATACCAAAGTCAACTCGCTCAATTTCTCTATTTAGCGCCGGTAGAAGATGCGGGTTTGTTGTGTAATAACCTGCAAATTGATCGTGAGTCCACTCTATTTTCTCTATGAAAACATTGAAAGCTACCTGTGTTGCCATTCGCCACAATCTCGTCGCTATGGGATGCTTAAGTTGGCATAACGTAGATATGACACTTGCGTTATTGCGAAGGACTTTTTCCAATGGTGACTGAAATTCGCTCAATCCAAAAATTTCATTCCCGGTAACTTTTCCCGACTGGTCGCGCTGAAATAAATTGGTTGGCTTTTTAGAACTCTTCTGCCAATACTTTAAACTCTCTTGCAAGACCTCCACGGGTTGCCCTTTCTGTCCCCCAAACACGACCTCATAGGCGTAACGACAACATGGTTCATCACCCTCTCCAATACGATCTGGGTTCTGCGGACCGGCAAATTCAACCGCAATCCGTGTTGGTTCGCTCTCCGACTTTTCATCAAGGAAACGAGAAAAAGGCAAAGGCGTACCAGGACGCCATTCAAAACTGGATGAAACAAACCACGTTAGGAAGGACAATGCCTTCAATAGGTTCGACTTACCTGACGCATTAGCGCCAAATACGGAAATAACTTTTGGCACTCGTATATCAGCACTCGGCCCAACTGACGCGACACGATCGAATTCAGTCACGTCTTGACGCGCCACCAAGTCGATAACTTGCTGGTCACGAATTGAGTAGAAATTCTCGACTTCTAAGCGATATAGCATAATTTAGAGTTCATCAGCGATAGGCACTTTAATAATACCCATTTTTGACAACTTTTCGTCAAAAACACCGATTAAATTTCCAGATACTCAAGACCGTAATCAGGGTGAAAACTGTCAACTATTCGGATTTTTGGGGTTATGGTGTATGAGGCTGGCCACCTAGATTTCAGGCCCCGCCTGGGGATCGCACAGGAGGCTGCCTGGGCAATATTGGCGAGCGACTAAACCGACACCCCAGCCTGCCAAGCACAAAATACGGTTTCAGATTCACACCCCAGAGCTTGTCGAGTGTTAGAACATAGCCGAAAGCGCTTAAAAAAGAAAACCGCCCTTCGGCGGAGGTTTAGATGGTGGGCGAGAGAGGACTTGAACCTCCACGTATTGCTACACTAGATCCTAAGTCTAGCGCGTCTGCCATTCCGCCACTCGCCCGAGTGGGTGTTTGCCAAACGTCAATCGGCCAACTTATCAAGGATACCATACCTCTACTTCTGTCATCCTGAGGAGCGCTTAGCGCGACGAAGGACCTCTCATGTTTAAACGAAGTATTTCCTCAAAGCATGAGAGGTCCTTCGCTTTGCTCAGGATGACAATATGGGATTGTTGACAAGGGGCTAGCGGACGAAGATGTTGGGGGCGGTTTGGAGTCTTAAGGAGAAGTAGCTTAGGAATTTTTTGGCGTCTTCTTGAGTGCCTTTTGTGATCTCAAGATTGGGCAATACCTCGTCCGGTTTATACGCGGCGCTTACCATCTTGCCGATGTCGACGGCGTTGCCCTCGATCACAATATCCGGATTGTCAGCGGCGCCGGCGCGGTAGTCTAGAATTCCGTGGCGAATTTCGGTTGTGTATTTTTCGTTGCGGTCTTTGAGGACCATTACTACTGTCAAATGTTTGTCGCCGAGTTCTTCTGACTTTAGACGCGTGGCAAGAATTCCTAATTGATTGATCATTGGTACGACTGAAAGAAAAGACGGTGCACTGAGCGCTACGCGTTCTGCGGCGACGACTTGATTCAAATCAATCTTCTTTTCCAGAACATTTGCTGCAGTAATGTACAGACCACGCCAGTTAGCGTTGATGTTTTCGTATCCCAACTTTCTGAATGCAGCGGCTTTGATTGTGCGTGCATCCATGTCTTCGTTGTCCATGCGAATGAGATATGTGGCAAGCTCGGCAGCAAACTGATTGTCGCCGGATTCGTATGCTTGTTTAGCCTCAGACAAAACACGATCGTGTCCACCGATGAGTGCCACCATGCGTTTGGCATATTCCACTCTTGGTGTCGGATCAAGTGCTACCGGATCTCCATCGAACCAACCGATGTAGCCCGAATACACTTGCGGTGCAGAATGTTTTACGGAACCATAAAATTCCCGCAGCCACGGACTGTAATTGGCTAGAACTTCCGGCAATCTCACTTTCTGAATCAATTCGTCTTTGGCATAACCATCATCTGCAAAACGCAATGACTGATCGTGCACAAGCTGAATTCCATCACGATACATCTCAAGCACTTTTGCAACTTCGAATTTACCTTCTACAGGCGGTCCATGCTGAGGCACCATGTAGTCCGCATCCAGCGTTCTCATGAAATCAATGCTCTTAACCCAAGTTTCCGGATCGCGGAAGTTGGCACCACGCAAGGTGTAAAGGTTTGGGAAAGTATGATCTTGAATTACTTCCGCCGATAACAAAATCTTGTCTTTCGGTATAAAAATGCAAATCTCCGAATTGGCTTCGCTCGGCACATAACGTAATTGCATGGGAATGCCACACAAAGTCATGTCCAATTTGTCATGGAACATTTTTGTCGGCAGAAGAAAACCAGTTTTCTGATAACTAAAAATCGGCCCAATGCCAGAATTCATATTCTGCACTTCATCCGGTTTCAACATCGCCAGAAAAGAATTGTATTGGCTGCCCGCACGAATACTCATTACTTCGCCAATCACACCATTTTCTTGGGCAAACTCTGCCGGCAAAGAATCGTGCGAAATAATCGTCACTTTCCCGGAAGCAACATCTGCCGGGCTAGCAAACGCCCGCGTGCCACCAACGTGGTCTGCATGATGGTGCGTATAAACAATGTACTTGATTGGCTTAGTAGTTATCTTGCGAAACTCAGCCAAAACTTCCGTCGCTTGATCCATGCCGCAACCAGTGTCAACAATGACAATGCCATCCGACCCTTCCACCATGATGATATTGGCGAGTCCATATCCCACAGCCGAATAAACATTGTCGCCAATCTTATAAACCTTCTTGGCAAAAAGCGCAGTGTGCGCCGCGAGCTCCGGATTAATCGAAACCGGCACATCCATGTCTGCCGCACAAACAGAATTCGCGCAAAAAAGTGCCAAAACGATCGAAACAATATTTTTCATCACTACCACCCAGAAAGACCACTTGCATCAAATTGTACAAACTTGACTTCAACAAAAGCGGCAGCTCAAAAATCTACACACGCCAATCACCACAATGCAAAGCCGATCAATCAGCGTAACGCAGCGACGCGAGGAGCGTTGCGGAGTGAAGCGCGTAAACGCGCGGAGATGTTGCCCAAAGGGCAACTTCGGAGCGCCAAAAGGAAACGAAAACTCAGCGCAACACAGCGCGGCGAGGAGCCGTGCGAAGTGAAGCGGGCAAACGTGCGGCGGAGGTGAGGCACGAACCGCCGGAGCGCCTAACAAAAATCGTTAGATGAAGCACAGCAAACGAAGCGCGGCGAGGAGCCGTGCGAAGTGACGCGTCTAAACGTTCGGAGGAGTCGCCGCCTGCGGCGACGACGGAGAACTGTAAAAAGAGGTATGGACACCATTTCTGGTGTCCATCCCCATCGGCGGCGGCTGCGGAAAAACTATGTGCTGGAAGTTAGTGTGGATACACGCTTTGGTTATAGGCTTTACCACCATTTGCTGATAAATCCCAGGCTCCTCCTAGCGATACTGCTGTTTTGCGCGCTGGAACAAAGCCCTCTTGTTTCCGCGCATTGCCAAACCAATGTTGTCTGGCATTTGAAGTTGTTACTGCTTGCAAATGTTGCGGCTCTTGTGGTGCCCGGCCGGTTCTCGACATGCGCAACTTTGCATATGTTTCGTTGAGACACTCATTTGCTTCGGTCTGACTCATTCTTTGCTTTAGTTGATAGAGAAGTTCCGCATCTCTTGTCGGAATTGTTGCCGGTTGGGCAACCATCTCCGGAGAGACAACTTCAATCAACCACTGTATAAAACTGTGCAACATTTTGAATAACCCCTTTTCAATTTTTGTTGCTCTAGCGCCCGCTTGTTGAGCATCAACCATTCATGTCCCTATTTTGGCTTGTGGTCTTCCAACAGATCAATTGGAAATGCTCAATTCCTTTTACGTTACGTTGCGCGCTGCCCGGTTACCTTTATATAGGTCCTGTCCGTTCACTTTTCTCCGCGCCCCGCATTACTAATATACGAACGGGACGTTGAAGTCTGTGTGAAGCCAGACAGGCGCCGGATTAAATGGGGCGGGCGCCTGTTTAAGCGTTTTTAAGGAAAAGGACAGGCGGTCTGCCTGTCCTGGAAATTTGGGCCATGAAGGATTCGAACCTTCAACCAATTGCTTAAGAGGCAACTGCTCTACCATTGAGCTAATGACCCTTTTATATGCGCTCCGGCGCCGACTATGTCGGCTCCTCCGCTCTTTTTGACACTCGCTGCTGACCGCTCCTCGCGGTCATTTGCTCGCTGGTCGGGCACTCGTTTCTTGTCGCGTCCTCCATCCTTTTATAAATCGCGCCCGGTTGGATTCGAACCAACGACAACCCGCTTAGAAGGCGGGGGCTCTATCCACTGAGCTACGGGCGCACATTATAGCGCATCAGACATTACGGTTGATAACGTCCAATGGCAACACCTAATTATAAGCGGCAATTGTTGTAAGGGGAAAGCTTAGCAAGCCAAGTTTGCCAATCAAAAAATCAAATGTAGTTAATTGGGAGGCCGGCAACGGTCCATTTCGACGATCCATTTATATGTATATCTAACGGGAAGTCTGACCGACCGCCACTTTGTTTGGCACGTAAATCCAGCCTTCGAGCAAGACGTCTTCGTTGTCCACATCAAATGGATCATTGAACAGCGCAGGCGCCATCACCCATAGGCAGGCAGAGTAACAAGAAATTACAGCATCCAGGGCTTGTTCGGTATCACAAGCAGTGTGCACCAACTTCTTATCCATCAAGAGCCGGGGAAATTTGGCATATTCGCTACCTTTACGCTCTCGCAATTCCAAAATGCCCGTGAGAATTTCGCGCCTCAGCTCAAGCGATTTTTGCTTATTAGAATCCTTGCCGCGATAACCACTGGTCGGCAGGCCCAGAGATTCAAGCATTGAGCGCGGCGATGTTTCCAGTACAGAGCAAGTTCCTTTTTGTGGACTTTGCAGAGGCAAAATGGAAAAGCGTTTGGGATCTAACGACGCAAGCATGCGCATTCCCTGAAAAGCGGTCTGCAGGAGAACACTGTTACCTTTGGCAAGCAGGCTTTGCCCCAACTTGCCTTGCGCTTGATCGGCAAAACGTTTTGGCTCTGCGCCAAAGTCTTCTACCAATTTTTGAAAAGCAGCAAAATCTATAAACACCAAAGTCTCAATCACTTCTTGCCACGACTGAAACTGAGGCACTTCGCGCTTCTCAGCAACAAAGCGAAGAAAATCGCCCGGCAAAGAAAATGGAAAGTCTATGCCAAGCGCACTAAGCGATTGCGTTTGCGCAAGCTCTTGCGGCAACTTGTGCGAATCCACTTTGTGCAAATCAACAATCTCGGCACCGAGCGAACCAATACTTGCCTTAGCAAGAAAGACTTGATGGGGTGCGGTGTTTGCCGCAGGAAAGTCGCATCCGACAACAAATTGATCCGGCATTCTTACTTTGTTTCCTCTATTGTTTCAAGCACGATTGCAGTAGAACCTTTACGTACATATACTTCACCAGTTGCCTTTACTTTCAATCCGCCAAACTTCGCCAGACGATAATTCTGACCGAGTGCCGGCATTTTCTTGTCCACCGGCAAATAGACAGTGCCATCCTCGGCCACAATCACAAGCGGCGAGCCGGCAGCAGCACATTCCATTGCGCACTCATGGCTAATCGGTTTGGAAATATTCTTGGTGTAGTAACAAGCTGAGTCGTAGACATGGCCAATAATTGTCGCCTTCTTACCTTGCGCCAATGTCGCAGGGTTCAACGTGAGCAAAAGTGCCGATGCCAGCAAGAAATATTTGCCGAATTGCTTTGTCATGTTTCAAATTCCTGTTTGCATAGTAATTACCCAGCAAGCTATATCTTCCCGAATCTCAAGGAAATTCGTATTTTGCACCTTGCACTATGAGCAAATGTAAAGTAGAACTTAACTTGGGCTGCTGACAACCGGTTACAATATCAGCAACTTTGCTAAAACAATATTGCGGGTTCATATCATGACGTTTTTAATCGCACTGGAAGAAGGAATGATCGGCATTCTGCCGTGGCTGAACAATATTGGCGGATTGGCAGCAATCCTCACCGTCCTAATTGTCGCCTCGTTTGGCACAGTGTTATACCTTGTGCTCAAGTCCGCCTACTTCTCAGAAGAGTCGCAGCAGCTCTACTAAGAGCCGCCTGTACGTTCAATTATTGTCATAGTAAAAACAGGCTGGATGACGAGCTTGCAATCCCGCAGCGATTTTGCGAAAGTCAAAATGACTTGCGAGATTCCATATCAGGGTCAATGTCTGGGATCAATGACTGGGGTCAATCGATCGGACTAATTAATCGGGCCAACCCAACCAGCGCTAACGGCAACACCGTAAAGCAGAACGGCCATGACTATCCCCTCGAGGACCCAGAATCCAAATTCACCGTCTGATGAAAACATTGTTTCTCACCCGTAAAACAAAGTGGTGGCAAATGCGCCAGAGATTGTGCTTAAGCACGCCTGGCATGAACGCCACGCACTATCCTATATCTCAGCTGCGACAATGCAAGCGGGAAAGCACGAAAGTAGTGGTGATCTTCCCATCTTTAGCCCAAATCTGCTACTGTTTTAGCAGTGCTAGCAGGGCTGGTTTGTCCACCCTGACTACAATAATTCTCAGCGGACGTGAAGCAATATGATGATTTCTTCCATAGATAACAAAATTCAAGAACAGTGGTTGCCGGCCAGCGATGGTTCAATTTACTTGAACAACGGCAGTTGCGGGCGCAAGCCAAAGGTTGTCCTTGATGCAATTTCTCAAGGCACGCAGAAACTAAATCTCAACCCGACCTTATTTACTTTCCTTGATACCACTATGCGCAACGAGGCTTGCCAGGCTGCTGCCACCGCCTTTGGTATTGCACCGGAATCAATCATGCTTACATCAAGCACAACATCCGGCCTGCAACAAATTGCCCAAAGCTTTCTCCTAAAACCTGGCGATGAATTAGTAACAACTGATCATGAGCACGGCAGCTGGAAAACAATTTGCAAATATTTAGAAGAGACGCGCGGCATTGTAGTCCGTCGCTATCAAGTCGATCCGCTGGACGGCAGTAAGGCACTTTGCCAAGGCATGTTAGAACTTGTCACAGCCAAAACTCGCCTGGTGGAAGTAAGTGAAATAGATTGCTTTTCCGGTTGGAGACCAGATCTCACGCAGCTTGTCGACTCGTTGAACAAAGCCCAAATTCCACTTCTAGTTGATGGTGCACATTCACCAGGACAAGGACCATGCACACCTTCGCGTTATCCCTTGTGGGTCGGTTCGGGTCACAAATGGCTTGGCGGTCCAAATGGAACTGGCTTTACCTATGTGGCACCACATTTGATACCACTTCTCAAACCGGTTTGGCTCGGCGATCACTATTATGATTTCACCGAATCCAATCTCTTGCGTTTTGAATGTCTCGGCACCACCGATCAAGTTCGTTGGCTTGGCTTAACCGAAGCACTGAAACTTTGGCTGGAACTCAAGCCGGAAGCAATTGCCCAACGACAAAAAGAGTTAGTTGGCTATCTACGCACGAGTTTAAATTCTCTGCCCAATGTGGAAATTCGCACGCCGAACATTGCCCAAGAATCAACCGGCATGGTGACATTCACCTGGCAACCGGATGAGGTGCTCGTGCCCGACCTGCAACAAACGCTCTGGAGCGAGTTCCGCATTTGGGTGCAGCCAGACTTCTTCTATGGGCAACAAGGGCATGGCATGCGAATTTCCTGCCATCCTGCCACCACAGAACACGAAATAGACAGATTAATTCAAAGCTTAATAACGCTTTTAGCGTAGCCAATCTTGGAAACTTTTCCTATACTGGCCAGATATCATGCCTAAAAACATGCATCATCCTGAATTTGTTCCTCATCCTTTGTTATCCAATGGACATTTGATGACGATTGTACCTGCGCTGTGGCCACGCAAGTTTTCAGCGGCGGTTCGTTCTGGCGTACGGAAAATCGTCGAAGTGGAACCGGGCGTAAAAATTCTCACCTGGCACCACATGCAACCATCGCCTATGGGCAAGCCTACAATCATTCTGGTTCATGGGCTTGAAGGCTCTGCCGATTCTTCTGGTGTGTGCGGCACTACGCAAAAGGCTTATATGCATGGCATGAATGTCGTGCGAATGAATTTGCGCAATTGTGGTGGCACTCACAATCTCACGCCCACTCTTTACGACTCAGGCATGAGCGAGGACGTAATTTCTCTCGTACGTCAGTTGCGCGAGAAGGACAAACACAATCCAATCTTCGTTGCCGGCTGGTCGATGGGTGGAAATATTGTTTTGAAGGCGGCAGCCGAGCTAAAGAAAGATGGCCCTTCTCTCTTATCTGGTGTTTGTGCAATTTCGCCGCCATTAGACTTGTCCACTTCCATGCTTGCTTTGGAGCGGGGTTTCAACCAACTCTACGAGCGGCATTTTTTACAAAACATGAAGTCCGATTTGCGGGAAAAAGCTAAATTATTCCCGGAGCTTTACGACCCGAGATATTTGAGGCGCATCAAGAAAATGCGGCAGTTTGATGATCATTACACGGCACCGATAGGTGGTTATGGCACTGCCGAGAATTATTATCACGCCGCCAGCACTCTGCCAATTCTTGGACAGATTTGCGTGCCCACGCTGATTATTCATGCGCAAGACGATCCGCTAATTCCGTTTGCGCCATTTCAGTCACCTAATTTGAAGACTCCCTATATCCGGCTTTTGGCACCTAAACATGGCGGGCACGTTGGCTTTGTCCACAAGGATAATGAGGCAGCACCGCACTTTGATCGCTTTTGGGCAGAAAACCGCGTGGTGAACTTTAGCCAGCAAGTTATGAAAAATATCAGCGCCGGGTAACTTAAATATTACGGTGATTCGCCGCTCGAAGTTGCCGCAAAATCATCATTTAGATATCTCCTGGATATACTATATATTTCTTTAGTCGTTATCCGACACCCGGCAACACATATGCAATTGGCGGCATTGAGCTATGAGTGGAAAGAATCGCGCCTAGACTGTAATCTAATAGATTGTAATTGTTTGGTTGGCGCGTAATTTTTATCAAACGTTGCGCAACACGGTGGATGAAATCAAGAGATCCGTGGA
The DNA here is from genome assembly GCA_020050685.1 of Candidatus Obscuribacterales bacterium. Classification (GTDB taxonomy): domain Bacteria; phylum Cyanobacteriota; class Vampirovibrionia; order Obscuribacterales; family Obscuribacteraceae; genus JAGVKG01. Next base: position 11,028 of record JAGVKG010000015.1, read on the forward strand.
ATATGCAACGTACGGGATAACAAGAGGGACGCCCGCTAGAAAAGATAAGGAGACGTAAGTGAAAAATTCTAAGTTGGCTTTACTACTTTCGCTGTGCATGACAGCAGGCATGTTTGCACCAGCCCTTGCAGCCGATAGCGAGCCGCTCGATATGGTAGTTGATGCTTCCCTGATGCCAACCCGCGCAGCAGGAGCAGTTTGTGGAGTTCTAATTGGCATGCCTGTTGCTGCAGTGCGCCAAACATACAAGAACTATGTCAGCATGACCACATCAATGGCTGATAAGATCGGCGGACACGAGTGTGGACCTTCTTGCGCAGTAGCCTCAATCGGCACCATTCCTGCCTCAATTGTTGTCGGGACTGCTCTCGGCATTTATCATGGCGGCAAGAACGGCATTAACGGTTTCAACCAACCGTTCAATCCGCAATCGTTCAGCGTGACCAAAGACTACGAAGAATAAGTCCAGGTCATAAATTAGTGAGAAGGGCGGCTTTCGGGTCGCCCTTTTTATTTCGTCAACTGATCCATTTTCTGCCTAGCAAGCTGCGACGATGGATAGAAGTGCAAGATTTCTTTCAGCGCAGCTTGCAGAGACTGCGCGTCGCCATAAAGCTCGCGCAGCTTGACTCGATACCAAAGCGCCTGCCAATTTGTTGGATCAAGATTCAAGGCTTTGTTGACATACTGCTGCATTTCAGCAAACTGCCTCTTGCGATAAAGATGTACGGCAGCATCTACATTTACTTGCGGGTCATCAGGAGCAAAGCGCAGGGCATCTGAAATTGTTCTGTCCGCTTCGGCAAATTGCCCCTTGTCGCTGTAAAGCAAACTGAAGTCAGCCAGAATATGTCCTTTGATCGGCTTATCGTTTAACTGCTCGGAAAGTTTCAGCGCGCGAGCAAAATGATCATAAGCTACCGGTGCTTGATCCGGCCTGGACAAATCCTTAGCCATCACACGATGTGTATTTCCCAATCGCCCCAATAGAATTGCTTGCGCCTTTTGATCTTTTTGAGCAACCGCCACGTTAAGTGCGCGGCGATAGGTTTGCGCTGCCAAACGATAATCTCTTTGCACAACCAGGCTGGTATCGCCTTGTGCTGTCAATTTGCTGATCTCTTGTTTGGCCTTAAACAAAGGATTCATATAAAGGCTAAGATGGCCGGTTTTGTAGTTCAAAGAAACTATAAAGTTTTGCCAAAATGGATTGCCTAAAATGCCAATCGTGGATTTATCCGCAAAAGTAATTCGCGCCGGCTCCTTAGCATTGGCACCTTTGAAAGCGAAATTGACGTTGTTGACGCTTTGCGTACCAAATGACACTGAATCAACTGGTACAGTCATTAGTACAAGAGGATTGCCATCCAAACCAAAACCGTCTTGTCTTTGCGCAGACTTTCCTTGCAAATACTTTTCTGCAATTGTACGCGGCAGACTGTTAATCGCCGCACCGGTGTCGATCAAGAAGTCAACTTCTTCTTTGCCATTGATCATGCCTTTGATTGTCGGGGCAATGTCCACATGCGTGACCGGCACAATAGTTGCTTGCGGATTAATAGCAAGCTTACCAGGATCGGACAATGTGGCAGTTTGCTTGGCATAATCAATTGTCAAAGCAAACTGACTGAGAAAATCGTTGCCGATAATCCCGGCAATCAATCGTCCGAGCTGGCGAGACTCTGCTGTTAGATCGCAAATAATTGCCGGCGCATCCTGAACCGCTAAATTTCCAACTTCCAACTTCGCCAAGTTGGTGGTTTGCGCTGAAAGACTGCCACTGGCAGAAGCAATGTTCAGTGCCCCTTGCTTTTCCAAAAGCATTGAGGCGGCCACGCGCCTGTCGATTACCGTTTGGCTTGCCCCAGTATCAAGAAGAAAGTCCACTGGTTGGCGATCGTTTACTCGCACCTTGATCAAGATCTCGTGATCGAGATAAACAAATGGCAAAATGATTGGTTGCGTAAGTTGTATCGAAGTAATTTCCTTCGGGCGCTCGAAAAGCGCGTCGTCAACAGGATCGGCGAGATTGATTTTTTCCAGCACCAATTCACGCACATAGTTTTTGTTGGCATATTCTTTTTGGTTGAATGCCACCATGGTGCCAGCCACAGCATGCCAATCACTAAACTCAAGCATGACTTCAGTTTCAACGCCTGTCTGTTTTGGATCTTTGCTCACGGCCTTTGCCTTGTAAGAGAGCGCAGTTACCAAATGCGTTTCAGGATTGATAAAAAACGTCACTGGCGAATCGTCATTTCGCTGCATTTCGATAGCAATAGCCGGCATCATCTTATATTGCGTGCGGCCAAGCAAACGAAATGTGTAGCCCGGCTCCTGCCAATGGCTCAGGCTTGCCGGATCGTGATCAGCTTCTTGTTCTAAAAGCTTGAGCGCATCATCACTTAATTTTGTTACGCGCCTACCGAATGCTCGCCAGCCAGAAGCACCATCAAAAGCAGTCACGCAAGAAAAGTGCAAGGGCAAATAACCAGATTCGTTAGGCGATTGTGCTGTCGATTGCGGGTCAGGAAAGCGGCGATTTGCATCTTGGGCATTGCCCAAATCTAGCCTGAGTTTAGATCCCTTCCTAATTTGTCTAAAGACATATGAACCAGCAGCTCCACCAAGCGCTTTTTCTCGTCCAAATAATATTGAACTTTGCAAAAGACGAGCTAAAGCTTCTTTGCCACCATAAGCTTTGAGAATCTCGTTCATTATTGAATTGATCTCAAGGCTCGAGTTCACATCCAGCTTAGGGGGAGCGGCACCTGCGCTGTCTTTTGTTTGTGGATTAGTTGATTGACCGGAGACATCATTGCCCAAAGCAAAAGCCGGCAACAACTGCGATGTAGCCAAAGCAAGTGCGCAAGCAGCGATTACGAGTTTGGAATAATTGCTTTGACTCGGTTTGCTCACAGGGTTTTAGACAGCACTCGCCGGTGCGAATTCTACACACTTGCCTTGCTGAGGCAATGCAACTTCCGGCATGGCAGACATCACTTCGTAAAGTTTGACGCACTGGGCAATAAATTCTTCCGCTTGAGTCAAAGGTATTTGAGTCGCGCCATCGGATAAAGCCTTGTCCGGATTTGGATGTACTTCCATGAACAAACCCGAAGCGCCAGCAGCAATGGCTGCTTTGGTAAGAGTCGGAATGAATTGACGCTGTCCGCTGGAAACACCACCGGCACCGGAAGGAAGTTGCACGGAATGCGTAGCATCAAAAATCACTGGCACGCCTTGCTCTTGAATTATGGGAATCGAACGGAAATCAACAACCAAATTGTTGTAACCAAATGTGGTGCCACGTTCGGTCACCGATACATTCTGATTTCCTGCTTCAGTTACTTTATTGACAGTGTGCAACATATCTTGTGGTGCAACGAATTGTCCCTTCTTGATGTTAATTGCTTTGCCCGTGCGCGCGGCGGCAACAACCAAATCAGTTTGACGGCAAAGGAAGGCGGGAATTTGTATCACATCAAGTACCGCTCCAGCTTGAGCGCATTGATGTGTCTCATGCACATCAGACAAAATTGGCAAACCCAACTTTTGCTTCACATCATTGAGCATTGCCAGTCCTGTTTCCAGACCTGGTCCACGAAAACTATTGATTGACGTACGATTGGCTTTGTCAAAAGAAGCTTTGAACACCAAGTTGAAGTTCAGCTTCTGTGCCAGGCTCTTCAAGGCAGACGCAGTATTGAACGCAACTTCCCACGACTCAAGCATGCAAGGTCCAGCAATAATCACCAGCTTGTTGCTTTTGCCAATTTCTAATTTCATGTCTACAAAATTCCTTGTTAGCCTAAAGAAGGTTCATATTCTACTATTAGAGAAATGAAGCTGCCCTACATTCTATCTAACGACCCGGCTAACGACGGTATCACCTTGGACATTCGCCTCAGTCCTGGTTCGGCTTCTTCTGCAATTGTCGGTCTGCAGAATGGGCAACTTAAAGTAAAAGTAACCGCTCGAGCGATAGAAGGCAAGGCCAATCAAGCGCTCTGCGAATTTCTCGCTGATTATTTTCGCGTGTCTAAAAGTTCTGTAATTATTGTCCGCGGCGAAACTTCGCGCAGCAAAACTGTTTTTGTTCAAGGCAAGGGGAAAGACTTGGAAGCACGCCTGGTGCCTCTCATCAACGAGGGCCCAGGCTCTTGACCAGACGATAAACCGTGTGCCCGGCTCGTTGCGACACGGGCATGACTAATCCCAGTTTGATTGCCTCAGCCAAGACTGGTCTGAGCGTGCGGATTTTCTTCATTTGCCTTGGCCCGCCTGCCATTTCAGGCAATGTCATACCAAGCGGATTCTTTTCCAAGAGCTTGACTACTTTGTTTTCTAGTGGCTTATCTGTCTTGGCAGGCTTAGATGCTGATGCACTCTCGGCTTCCGGCTCCATTTCTTGTCCATCCAACTGATCTTCTGAGTTCATCGCCAATTGCTTGCCTCGAATTTCGCTTAAGTCCTGAAGAATCATTACGCCATACATCAAGTTGTATAGCAAAAGCAAGTGCAAATTGATATAGTTTTTAAAGTTCCAAAAAGAAAAAGATCAAGCAAGTGCCCGCGACAAAGCGTGGCACCGGCCGAAGGAACGACTAGGACGAGTGCCAGGGAAGCAAGCAAAGGATTGCGATGAGCAATCCGCAGCGAGCGTCAAAAGAGCGGAGGAGCCGAAAGGCGACGGAGCTCTTACATAAGGAGTCGATTGAACAACGTGGACATTGGGTCATTTGTGCTAATGCTGCACAGTCATCTGCCTTACTATCGTAAGGCTGGGATGTGGCCCTTTGGCGAAGAATCGTTTTATGAATGTATGGCTGAGTGCTACATTCCGATTCTCAACATGCTGACAGAACTTGCCGAAGAAGGAATCTCTGCCAAACTGACGCTTGGTATCACTCCGATTCTGGCTGAGCAAATGGCTGATCCACATTTGAATCAGGGTTTCGACAAATACATTCTCGATCGCATTGCGGCTGCCGAAAATGACGAGAAGCGTTTTAGCCAACGTGGCACAACGCCGAATCCAACATATTTCCAGTTGGCACGCTTTTACTTGTCTTGGTTCAGACAAATTCACAACGACTATCACAATCGTTATAACGGCAATCTGATTGCTGCGTTTAAAAGATTCCAGGATCAAGGTGCAATCGAAATTACAACTTCGGCTGCGACACACTGTTTCTCACCATTGTTAGACACAGATTCTTCCTTGCGCGGGCAATTCAAAACCGGCACAGACACTTACAAAAAATATTTTGGTCAGAACCCTAAAGGCATCTGGCTTCCGGAATGCGCATACAGACCAAAAACCAATTCGCGTCCAGGAATTGAGAAATGGTTGTACGAAAACGACATCAAATACTTCTTCACTGAGTCCTTTGTCATCGAAGGCGGCAAATCCGTTCAATTGAGACGCGACTTCGGCCCTTATGGATCAATCGAGTACATACCAGTGGCATCACGTCCGGCAACTGGACTTGATGCGTATCAAGCGTACTATTTGAAGGACTACCCTGTTTCGGTATTAGCACGTCACGAGCAAGCCGGCTATCAAGTTTGGTCTGCCGAGTATGGCTATCCTGGTGATGGCAATTACAGAGAGTTTCACAAAAAAGATGATGTGTCCGGCCTGCACTACTGGCGTTTAACATCCAAGTCTACTGATCTTGGTGCTAAAGAACCTTACAATCCGGAAGTTGCTTTCAATCGCATTGCCGAACATTCCGATCACTATGTCGGACTAATTCAACAGGTCTTGACCGATAGATTGAAAGCCACAGGTGAGCCGGGTTTGGTCATGGTGTCATTTGACACGGAACTATTTGGGCACTGGTGGTTTGAAGGTATTTCTTGGATCAAAGAAGTGATTCGCAAGCTAAAGACTTATACGGCCGTAAAGATGTGCACAGCTTCTGAATATTTGGAAGCAAATCCACCCAAGCAAGCAGTCGAATTGCCAGAATCGTCTTGGGGAGCCGGTGGACATTTCGAAGTTTGGCGCAATCATGGCACCGAATGGATGTGGCCAATTATTCACGATTGTGAAAAGCAAATGGAAAAGATTGCTCAAGAAAACAAGTCTAGCAATCCGCTTGCGCAAAGAGCTCTTGCTCAGGTCACCAGAGAACTGGTGCTTTTGGAATCAAGTGACTGGCCGTTTCTTGTCACAACCGGTCAAGCCAAACAATATGCAACAGATCGCTTTAACGAACACGTAGAGCGCTTCAAAAAACTGGCCGAGATGATCGAGCAAGACAATATTGATGAAGCTTATTTGCACTCAGTCGAAGATATCGACAATTGCTTTGCCGAGATTTCTGCTACCGACTTCTTGCCAGTAGCACCACAGCCAGAGCCGGCCACCAAAGCGTCTTAATCCTACCCTTCCTTACCCTATAATCGATATCAGAATTACCCATTAGTATGCGTCGCACAAAAATCATTGCCACCGTCGGACCAGCCTGCCAGGACAAGTCTAAGCTAGAAGAACTAGTAGCAGCCGGCGTAAATGTCTTTCGTATAAATTGCTCGCATGCCGAACATGCCGACGTCAAAAAAACCATTGCCGACATTCGCGAAATTGGCATCAGCGCAGACAGAGCCGTGGGCATCTTGCTTGATTTATCCGGTCCAAAAATTCGCACTGGCGAATTAGCCAATTCGCAGCCAGTTGAATTGGTCAAAGGACAAAAGTTCATTCTCACCAATCGCAAAGTCGAAGGAACGAGTGAATGCGTTAGTACCAACTACGCCAAACTGCCCGAAGAAGTAAAACCAGGCGACATCATTTTGTTGGATGATGGTCTGATTGAACTGAAAGTCAAAGCCACCTCAGAGACCGATGCCGAGTGTGAAGTGGTGAACGGCGGATTACTCAAGAGAAAAAAGGGTATCAATTTACCGGGTGTACGTCTTTCCATACCAGCCATGACAGACAAAGACAAAGCCGATCTGGCATTTGGTTTAGAGCAAGAAGTTGATTTTGTGGCGCTCTCCTTTGTGCGCGATCCGGATGACATTTACAGTTTAAAAGCTTTGATCAAAAACCACTGGCCACCACCGATGGTGATTGCCAAACTGGAAAAGCCGGAAGCCTTGCAACATTTAGACGAAATTCTAGATGCTGCCGATGGCGTGATGATCGCTCGCGGCGATCTTGGCGTAGAGCTTCCACCAGAGGATGTGCCACCACTGCAAAAACTGATCACGCGACGCGCCAATGCCAAAGGCAAACCCGTGATCACAGCCACACAGATGTTGGAATCGATGATTGAACATCCAAGACCAACACGTGCAGAATCATCTGACGTAGCTAATGCAATTTTTGATGGCACCGATGCAGTTATGCTTTCTGGTGAAACCGCAGCCGGACTTTATCCGGTTGAAGCAGTACAGATCATGGACCGCATTGCTATTGCAGCAGAAAGCTCCATTGATCTTTCGCATCTGCACCAACACGATTTGCCAACTTCAGCCCACGCCATTGCTCACGCGGCTTGCGCCATGGCAGTCGACATGAAAGCACGGGCAATTGCAGCGTTCACCAAAACCGGTGCCACGGCTCGCCTGATCTCGCAATTCCGCCCACCAGGCCCAATCATTTGTTTGACCCAGCACATTCATGTGTACCGCTCACTTTCACTTTGCTGGGGCACCATTCCCTTGATGTTGACTGAAGTATCAGATTCAGAATCAACACTGGCCTTGGTTGAAGATACGCTTGCCCGCAAAGGTTTGGTCTGGCCTGGTGACAATATTGTCATTACCGGTGGACTACCAATTGCGGCTCGCGGCCCGGCTAACTTCGTCAAGCTTTCGATCATCCCGGAAAGAACCTCACCTCGAGATTGGCAACTGAAAGGAATTTGAAGATGAACACGGTACTGAGTAAGCAACTTGTCTTAGCAGTAATTTGTTTAACACTGATGACGGGCTGCGCCAGTACGTCGAATCCTTGGATTGCTTACCTTCAAGGCGTGAATGCTATGAAGCAAGGCAACTACAAAGAAGCTATCAAATCCTTTGATCAAACAATCGACCTGGACAAAAATTTTGTTTCTGCTTTTACAGACCGCGCTGACTGCGAAATTGAATTAAGTGAATATAGAAAAGCGGTGGAAAGCATAAATCGCGCTCTGCAAATTGATGAGAATTGCGGGCATGCATTTTTCTTGCGTGGCTCTGCTTATGAACATTTAGGTGATTATCGCAAGGCAGAAGAAGATTTAAACCAAGCGATACGCTTGAATAATAAATATGCAAAAGGCTATTCAGTACGTGGTCTGACTTTCCTCAAACGCTATCAATATGCAAAAGCAATTGACGACTTCAATTCTGCACTTGCCTTAGATGCAAGCGATAAACAAACCCTTTGTAATTTAGCTCAAGCCTATGTGGCTACCGGTGATTATGACAAAGCAATTGCCACTGCCAATAAAGTTATTGATGCTGATGAGAAATTCTTCCTTGGCTATATTGCTGCTGCCCAAGCTTACGATGCTCAAAAGAAATACGACCAAGCAATTTATTACAGCACAAGAGCAGTAACGCTTGCACCAACCAGTCCCATTCCTTTCAATCAGCGCGGCTTAGCCAACCTGCATGCCGGCAAGAACAAGGAAGCTCTGGAAGATTTCTTCAAAGCAATTTCTGCCGATCCAAAATTTGGCGAAGCCTATTTCAATCGCGCCCAAGCTTATGATCACTTAGGCAAGAAAGCCCTGGCTGCCGAAGATCGAGAAGAATCACGCAAGCTTGGTTACAAGCCGGCTCCAACCAACAAAGCTACAGACGACGATAAAGCCGCCAAAGGCAAGACAACCAAAGTGGCACAAAAGTCCAACAAAAAACACAAGTAAAAATACTGGCAATTAGGCAGAAGTTGATCTTGATTCCAAATCGGCTTGCACTAAATAGCCGCAAACAGGATCGTTGTTCAACATATATTGTTGGCGGGAAACTTTGACACCGAGAGCCTTCTCGATGAGCTTTGGCTCAAGTGCGCAGATTTGTCTATATTGCGATGCCATATCGTGGACAGCACAGTGTCTTTGGAAAATAAAAAAGTCACCATTTGGTAAAGCTTCGCTTTCGGTCATGTAGCCGTTCGAAGAGAAGAATTTAGCTACTTCTTCCACCTTCTCCTTTAGACTCATGCCACTGACCTTTTCTATCAGCTGGCGTGCTAGGTAATCGTTGCGCAGTTGCAATAGCGCCATCACCCCTTGCTGTCCATCTTTTTCATAAACAGCATCAAGAATGTCCTGAGCCAGATTCTGGAAGCCTGACGGGAAAAGCGATTCGGCTTTCTTGGTCAGGCGAAAGAAATAAGTAGGGCGGCCGCGTGTCTGGCGCTGAATGCGAGAATCGACCAAACCATCTTTCTGCAAACCGACAAGATGCCTACGCACAGCCATAGAAGTGATACCCAAAACATCGCAAAGCTGCCCAACCGTCATTTCACCTTGGCGCTTTAGGTGCAAAAGCAATACATCGTGGGTCTTTTCTGTCGTTTCATCAATTGGTCGAGTGACCATATCAATTGTCTCGCTTGCGGGGATCCAAGTTAATTTTCCCCTAATTTAGCCAAAAGGGACACCCCTTTAAGGCTTTGGCGAATGGAAGGAATCATTAACTGCTGGCTCTAGATATATATTTGATACTATAATGTCTATAAAAGCCTTGGGCACTATTCTTTCTAAATTTTAAAGTTAATAACCCTTGGTACTTAAGCCCTAAACAGGCTACGATCTTACCTCTTTACAGGATACTACACGGAAGGCTCTGAAAGGCAAATGACCAGTCGCGAACCAATTTTAGTCATCAAAGATTTGCATGTTGCTGTCGAGGACAAGCAAATCCTCAAGGGCGTCAATTTGACCATCAACAAGGGTGAAGTGCACGCGCTCATGGGACGTAACGGTTCCGGCAAGTCGACACTCGGCTACACCCTCATGGGTCATCCGCGCTATCACATCACTCAAGGCAAAGTCCTCTTCAAAGGCAAGGATTTGTCCGAGATGACTGCCGATGAGCGCGCCCGCGCTGGCATGTATCTGGCATTCCAATATCCGGTCGCCATCCCAGGCGTTTCCGTCTCGAACTTCTTGCGCGCCTCAGTTAAGGCTGTGCGCGGACAAGATGTGCCAGTCAAAGAGTTCCGCAAAGAGCTGAAAGAGCACTTGACCAAACTTGGTGTCAAAGAAGATTTCCTCTCGCGCTATGTCAACGACGGTTTTTCTGGCGGCGAAAAGAAGCGTCTGGAAATTCTGCAAATGGCGCTGATGAAGCCACAAATGGCACTCTTAGATGAGACCGATTCCGGTCTGGACATTGACGCCTTGAAGACAGTCTCGGCTGGTATCACAGCCTTGGCTGGACCAGAGATGGGCATTTTGTTAATCACTCACTATCAGCGCATCCTCAACTATGTCACGCCACAATTCGTGCACGTAATGCAGGATGGTCAAATTGTTCTTTCCGGATCCGGCGAACTTGCTCACAAGCTGGAAGCCGAGGGTTATGACTTTGTCACCAAAGAACCGGCTGTTGCCACACAAAGTCGCACCTAAGTTTGCGCCGAGGAGGCCCTATGTCAGCAGAACTAACCCGCAATGCAATGCTTCATGAAGTTGGAGCCGATTACGATCAAAAGTACGGCTTCAGCGACAAGGAAGATTACACATTCAAGTCCGGTCGTGGGCTGACGTCTGAGATTGTCACCAAAATCTCGCAAATGAAAAACGAGCCGGAGTGGATGCTCAAGTTTCGCTTGCGCGCTTTGGACATTTTTCACAAGAAGCCGATGCCAACTTGGGGTAACACAAAGTTACTGAACGACATCGACTTCCAAAACATCTTTTATTACATCAAGCCTTCAGAGAAACAAGGCAAGAACTGGGATGAAGTTCCGGAAGGCATCAAAAACACTTTTGATCGCCTCGGTATTCCAGAAGCTGAGCGTAAGTTTTTGGCTGGCGTGACAGCCCAATACGAATCGGAAGTGGTTTATCACTCGATTCGTGAGGACTTGGAAAAACAAGGCGTTATCTTCTTAGACATGGACTCCGGTCTGCGCGAACATGAAGACATTGTGCGCGAGCATTTTGCCACCGTGATTCCAGCCGCTGACAATAAGTTTTCAGCCTTGAATTCTGCAGTTTGGTCTGGTGGCAGTTTCATCTGGGTACCGCCAGGCGTGAGGGTGGAGATTCCGCTGCAAGCCTACTTCCGGATTAACGCAGAAAACATGGGACAGTTCGAGCGCACACTAATCATCGCCGAACCTGGTTCTTTCGTTCACTATATAGAAGGATGCACAGCTCCTACTTATTCAACTGACTCTTTGCACTCGGCAGTGGTTGAGCTGATTGCGAAGAAGGGTGCGCACATTCGTTATACGACTATTCAGAATTGGTCCAAGAACGTTTACAACTTGGTGACCAAACGTGCTGTTGCCCATGAAGACTCCAAAGTCGAGTGGATTGACGGTAATCTTGGCTCGAAACTGACCATGAAGTATCCGGCCATCTACTTAGTTGGACCACGTGCTCATGGTGAAGTTTTGTCAGTTGCCTTAGCCGGTGAAGATCAGCACCAAGATGCTGGCGCCAAAATGGTGCACGCCGCTCCGGACACTACTTCGATCATCGTCTCCAAGTCTATTTCCAAAGCTGGCGGACGTACCTCTTATCGTGGCTTGATCAAGGCATATCCTGGTGCCACCAACATCAAATCATCAGTGCGTTGCGACGCACTTTTGATGGACGAGATATCGCGCTCCGATACTTATCCGACTATGGAAATTGACGAGAAGCAAGTAACAATCGAGCACGAAGCCACCGTATCTAAGGTTGGCGAAGAACAACTCTTTTACTTGATGAGTCGTGGTCTGACACAGGCGGAAGCAACGACCATGATTGTGAACGGCTTCTTTGAACCATTCACAAAGGAACTGCCCTTGGAATACGCAGTTGAGTTGAATCGTTTGATTCAAATGGAAATGGAAGGCTCTGTCGGATAACTAACCTGCGGATATTGAAGCGGAAATCAGAAATGAACTCAGACGTACACACTATTGCAAGAGAAACAATCGAAGATTTGGCGTTAAAGCAAAAGACACCAAGCTGGACTAAGGACTTGCGCCTTGCGTCCTGGGAAGCTTACTTGCAGACACCATTCCCGACAACACGTGACGAGAACTGGCGCCGCACCGTGATTGAATCGCTCGATCTCTCTACGCTTAAGGCTTTGGAGTTTGCCCCAAGCACAAGTGGAGCAGACAAATCTTTTCCAGCTTGTTTCCAGTCGGTCATCAAACATTTTTCTCAAGCCAACAGCACTTTGTCCGGCATTTGCTACCAAGGCAATGGGCGCCCTGGTTATATCGAATTGTCTGATGAAGCTAAATCCAAAGGTGTAATATTCTGCGACATTGAAACTGCGCTTGCCAATCATGCTGATTTGCTTCAGCCCTATCTGGCCAAGCGCAACGCTAGCAAGGAGAACGGTAAATTTGCCTTGCTGACTGGTGCCTTGTTCAATTGCGGACTGTTCTTGTACGTACCAAAAAATGTTGAGCTCAAATCCCCATTTGTCTCTGGCATTGGCATTAGCACTTGTGCCAACACTTCCGGTGACTTTGGCGGTGCCATATTTCCTCGCTTGATTGTCGTAGCCGAACCAGAAAGCAATGTCAGCCTGGTTCACTTAACTGGATCTGCTGATACCGCTGGCGACAACGATTGTCGTTCCTTGCCAGCTTCGTTATCCGCATCCATGGTTGATGTATTTGTCTCAGACGGTGCCAATGTCTCGTTTGTAGAACTGAGCCAGTTTGCCCAAAATGTTTACGCTATCGGCACAGTGCACAATGAAGTGGCGCGCGATGGGAAGTTCACCGCCGTCAACGTTGCTCTCGGTGGCAAACAAGTTAAGTCCGACATTTATACGCACTTGCAGGCACAGGGTGCGGCAAGCGAAATTTTGGGCATTGTTCTAGGCTCTCATGATGAGCATTACAGTTTCAACACAATCCAAGAACATAATGCTCCAGACACCAAGTCGGACATAAATTTCCGTGTTGCTCTCAAGGACAATGCCAGCTCAGTTTATCAAGGCGTGATCAAAGTCGATAAGTGCGCCCAAAAAACAGACGCTTATCAATCCAACAAGAATTTGCTTCTGGGAGCCGGAGCCAAAGCCGATTCCATTCCGCGATTGGAAATTCTTGCTGATGATGTGAAATGCTCTCACGGTGCTACAGTTGGTCCAGTCGATCCGGAGCAATTGTTCTATCTAGCCAGTCGCGGATTGCCGGAAAAAATTGCCGAAGAATTGATCGTCCTTGGTTTCTTCAAAAAGGTTTTGGACAAGCTGACTGTCGATGGCGCAGCAGACTGGTTGGTTGAAGCTGTTTCCCAGAAAATCGATGACAGCGGCTATTGCGCTTAGCACGATCGAAAAGCAGTTTTCACTTTCAATTTCTCATGCATTCATCACAACAGGTTCACTTCAAATGGTCAGTCAATTAGTTAAAGTTGCATGCCTCAAAGATGTCCCAGAAGGACACGCCAAAGTCGTGCAAGCTAACGGTCACGAACTGGCGCTTTGTAATGTGGGTGGCGAGATTTACTGCATTGATGATCTTTGCACGCATGACAATGGTCCGCTTGGTGAAGGCGAATTGGTCAATGGCCAAATTGAATGCCCTCGCCATGGTGCACGCTTTGATGTAAAGACGGGCAAGGCGCTTTGTCTACCGGCGGTGCTGCCAGTTAGCACCTATAAAGTTGAAGTAAAGGGCGACGACATTTATGTCGGGCTGCCCGAGTAATAAGTCGAGAATAGCCATGTTTGACACAAAGAAAGTAAGAGAAGATTTCCCCATCCTTTCCCGCAAGGTGAATGGGCAAACATTGGTCTATCTGGATAATGCCGCCACATCCCAAAAGCCAATCCAAGTTATCGATGCAATCAGCCAGTACTACAAAGAGTACAACGCCAATATTCATCGCGGCTTGCATACGTTAAGCGAAGAAGCAACCATTGCTTATGAAGATGTGCGTGAAAAAATCGCCAAGTTTATTGGCGCCCGAGAGACAAATTCGGTTATCTTCACGCGCAACACAACTGAAGCGATTAACCTCGTAGCCCACAGCTGGGGCCGCCACAATATTTTGCCTGGCGATCAAATCGTCCTATCGGCTATGGAGCACCACTCCAATTTAGTGCCCTGGCAAATGCTGGCTAAAGATCGTCAAGCTAATTTAGCTTTTATTGAATTGACCGCCGATGGACAGTTGGACATGGAAAGCGCCAAGAAAGTAATTGGCTCGCCACGCACAAAACTTGTTTGCATCAATCATATGTCCAATGCGCTAGGCACGATTAACCCAGTTGCTGAAATTGCCAAACTGGCACGTTCGCAAGGTGCAACAGTCTTGATTGACGCAGCACAATCGGTTCCACACCTGCCAACTTCCGTGCAAGAAATTGATTGTGATTTCTTAGCTTTCTCCTTCCACAAAATGCTCGGACCAACCGGCGTCGGTGTTCTCTGGGGCAAACCGGAACTTCTTGAAGCCATGCCACCATTTCTCGGTGGCGGCGACATGATCTCTGCTGTTTGGCGCGATCGTGCTACTTACAACGAATTGCCTTGGAAGTTCGAAGCCGGCACACCAAACATTGCTGATGTTATAGCCTCCGGTGTAGCAATTGATTATTTACAAAATCTCGGCATGGAAAATGTTCGTGCCCACGAAATTGAACTAACTGAATACGCCCTGAAAAAATTTACTACTCTCAACGACGTGGTGATTTATGGTCCACCAAACGCGAAGGATCGTGGCGGCGTTATCTCATTCAATTTTGCCCAAGTGCATCCACACGATTTGGGACAAATTCTCAACGAATCCGGCATCGCCATTCGCGCCGGGCACCACTGCTGTCAGCCACTGATGCGTGACTTGAATGTTTCAGGCACAGCCCGCGCCTCATTCTACATTTACAATACAAAAGAAGAAGTCGATCTTTTAATGGCAGCATTAGAAGAAGCAAACAAGGTAATGGGACATGTCGCTTTCCGATGATTTATACAGAGAAACAATTCTCGATCACTACCACCACCCACGCAACCAAGGCGTAATCGAACATCCAACCGTCAAGGTTGAAGGTGTGAATCCGCTTTGTGGCGATGAGGTAACGCTTTATATAAACGTCAACAACAAAACCATTGACGATGTAAAAATTCACGGTAAGGGTTGTTCAATCAACACTGCATCCGGATCAATCATGAGCGATTTGATCAAGGGTAAATCTGTAGAAGAAGCATCAAAGACAATTGAGTTATTCAAATCGATGATGCTCACTAAAGGCGTGGAAGTAGAGATTCCGGAAGAGCTTGAAGATCTTGAATGTTTGCAAGGCGTAAAAAAATATCCTGTCAGAATTAAGTGTGCACTTCTGCCCTGGAATACATTGGCAGAAGGACTGAAGACTGCCGAAACCAAGGCTGGACAATTTGTGCATTTTGAAACTAATGGCGATCATGAGCTCGGTCGTGTTGTCGTGAACGGAGGCTAAAATGTCATCTCTGCAACAAGATGTTATTCGTGAACATTTAAAGACCGTAGTGGACCCAGAACTTGGTCTGAACATTGTTGATCTCGGTCTGATTTATGAGATTGAAGTCAATGGTGGCGATGTCACTGTCGCAATGACACTCACATCACCGGCCTGCCCACTCGGCGCTGTGATTCAAGGACAAGTTCACCAAGCCCTGACTAAAATTCCCTGGGTGAAAGAACCAAACGTAAAATTAGTTTGGAGCCCACGCTGGGACCCACGCACCATGGCTTCGGAAGACGCCAGAATGGAACTGGGGATATTGTAATTAACGGATTCAAAATGAATCTGGCAATGCTGCGCTTCGCTGTTGCTCGTTTAGTCGTGATAACGTATACGCCGTCAAATATAACCTATACGCCGTAATTGATAACCTATAGGTTATCAACCAAATCGGACATCCGCCGCCGCCCCTCTTCTAAACCTTCAATTTGTCGTCTACAAGTTCTTGCAGTTTTGCTATTCTGGGAATGGGGACGTGAAGGTGTTATATGGGTAAATACTGGTTGGGACAATCTGGAAGGTTTCGGGCTAAATGGCTGAGCCTGCTTGCATTTTGTCTACTAGCAGGGGCGAGCAGTTTGCCGGCTCCTGCCGAGACCCCGGCAACACCATTGCCCAAACAAATTGGACTTCTGGAGAATCGTTTCTTTTATCACCTTTATGTTCAGGACCCGATTGAAAAACGTCTTGAGCGGCTTGAGCTTTTGGTCTTTGGTGGCACGCAGGCCGGTTCAAATGAGGAAAGGCTAGCCAGATTGAAAAAGTCGGTGGCTGACCGCGACACGGCTTCGGCTCAATCGGCCGCGCAAGGAAGCAAGGCGCCCGCCGTCGATGACGGACCGAGTAAGCCTCCGAGCACCGGACAAGACAAAGCCAAACAGAGTTCGGGGCAATACCCAATTCTCAACACACTTGAATGGCGCCTGTTGAAAAAGACTTATCCAGATGATTCGATGGATGGGCGACTCGAAAGAATGGAAACCAAGGTTTTTGGTCAAGCCAGCCCGGCAATGGCTTACATAGATCGCGTCGAGCGCTTGAAGAAAACTGTGGGAGTTGGTGTTGCTGAGGAAGCGCCTACTGGGAAAATGGGTCCTAGACCGAAGGCACGCCCACGCCTTGACGGTGCGAGCCCACAGGTACCGGATGGATTTGGCATGATGCCAACCATCCCGCCGAATCCTTTTAATAACCAGCGGGGAATGAGCCCTTCTTTTGGTGATTTCAATTCCATGTTTCGCGAATTGAATAAGCAGATGCAAGAGATGATGCGCATGCCACCAGGGCACTACGAATACGATCCAAACTCAGGCGAGTGGACGGAAAGCGATACTGGGCGTAAGTTATCACCAGACACCGCCCCGCCACCGGCACCGCCCAAAAAACCAAAGCCGCTGCCTTATTATGACCCCAATTCAATTTAGTCGCTTGACAACATGATTTCTTAAGCGACTTGCCTAGTCACTTGAGCAAAATTCTTTAAAATTGTCATGTGTATTCACAAGAAGCGAGTAAGTAGGGGCAAACGCAGTGGGCACTGCACTACAAAATCGACCAACCGGCGACGCGACGAAGGGCTCAACACCTAAGTCAAACAAGTGGCGCTTTATTTTTGGCGTAGCGCTCTGGGCAATTTGTCTTTTTGCTTTGCTCAATTTCGCCCTCTGGAAAGTTGTCGGCGAAGAAAAGGCCGCGTCAAAAGATTTGTGGAATGGCACAGGATCAATTGATCTGGCCATCGACGGACTAGCTGCCTTGAAGACACGTCCGAATGTTGTTTTGCTTGGCTCGTCTCTTATGATGTACCCGTTCTGGGCTATGGACAAAGAGCGCGATAGTAAAATTGGCGACATATTCCATCATCACTTCTCTCATGCCATGGAAGACAAGCTTGTCCAAGGTGGCATGAAAGATCCAACTGTTTACAGCTTGGCAATTTTTGGTCAGATGTCTTCCGATGCGTATATTTATGTGTACGAGTTTCTCAAAGGCGATAAGAAACCGGAATGGCTGGTGCTCGGTATTGCCCCACGCGATTTCAGTGATTACGACTTGCCATCACCAACTGCAACTTATACTTTCCAACGTTTGGTTGGTCTGGCTAACTTCGATCGCTATGCCGCACTTTATTTACCAACCTGGCAAGGCCGTACTGATTTCTTGATGAACCACGTCTGCTTTTTCTATAATCGCAGATGGCGCTTACAAAAAGAATTCGACAAAGTAATCAACAAGGCTTATGCCTTTGCCGGTTTTACGCAAGCCCAAACACAAGCCAAGCCAACTGAGAATAACGCCGGCTTCATGCTCTCCGGATCGGAAGACGAGCGTTTTGCCAATAGTCTCAACGAGTACAAAAGACGTTACCGTTATATTGGCGATCGCGATCTGACAGTACAAATGGGTTTTTTGGATCGCCTACTTGCCGTCTGCCATGAACGCGGGATCAAAGTCATCTTAATCAACATGCCGCTCACCGATATGAACCGCCAATTGTTGCCCCAAGGATTCTATGACCAATTCAGTCAACGGATTGGAAACTTAGCCAAGTCGCACGAAGCGAATTTCTTGAACCTCGGCGCTTCGCCAGAATTTAATCGCGGCGATTTCTGGGACACAACCCACCTAAATCACTCCGGCGGCCGCAAGCTTTTGAAGCATATTCTGCCCATAACAAGCGCACAGGCGGTTGACTTCAAGGAAGGCAAGCCTTAGTCGATTGTCTTAGCGCAGCTTTAGTTAGTTTGTTCTTCTATTTTGATCGAAACAATTTTGTCGCCGATGGCGATTTTTCTTACTACGTCCATGCCTTCTACGACACCACCGAAGATCGAATACTTCATATCTAGAGCGGGTTGCGGCGAAAGTGTAATATAGAACTGGCTACTATTTGAATTTGGATCGGCAGCTGTATGGGCCATTGCCACCACGCCGGGTGCATTGTGTCTCAGCCTGGCATTGATTTCCAGTTTTATGTTGCGCGGCTGATTGGTCTCCGGATCTACATAGGATCCTGTACCATCTCCATTTGGACATCCGCCTTGCACACAGAAGCCTGGCTCAACACGATGAAATGTAAGACCGTTATAAAATCCTTTGTTCACCAAATCAATGTAGTTTGCCGCTGTGTTTGGTGCCATGCTTTGGAAAAGACGAATGACAATTTTGCCCTTGCTTGTTTCAAGCACCGCTAATGGATCCTTTTTATTTGCCGGTGGTGTCACCGGTCCCATCTGAGAATTTTGTGTTCCTGGAACACCTGCACCGGCATAAGATGGCGGCGTAGACAATCCTGGCACCATCGCTCCTGCCTTGGAACCCGGAGTAGATGTACTTTTTGCCGAACTATCAGTTTGCACTGCCGGCGCCGGTTTATTTGAACCGGGGGTCAACACAACATCCGGCGGAATTTGATCGGGACTAAGCTTTTCGGCCAAAGATGAATGGCCAAACAGAACGAAATTACTGACGAGCGCCACGATTAGCATGGCTAATGCCAGCACTAGCAATCTTAGAAAATGACTGGCTTGTCTCCGGTTTGTACCACCGTTTAGCTCGCGGTTATTCATTGCCTTTGCCCTTTCTCTTATCCTTGATGATAGACATTATAAATAGTAGGGCAAGAATACACAAAGCAAAAATTGCCAGTCGAATTCCCCAGGTCAAAGACTCGGGCTGGTACTTAAACTCAATGGCGTGGCTGCCCGCTGACAATAACAGGGCTCGTTGAATTGCATTAGCGCGATATATTTTGCTTGGCTTCTGGTCAACAGTTGCTTGCCAGCCTGGATAATATTGATCGGCGACAACCAACCAACCCGGAAAGTTTGTATCGACCTTGAGCGACAATAGTTCTGGCTTGTCTGATTCCAGAACAATATTACACATGCCGGCTGCCCTAGACACGTCGGCACTGCCAGGTATTTGACCATTAAATCCTTCAATCAACACCAATGGCTGTGGATCAGGGCCATACATTGTTAGACTTTGCATTTGCTTAAGCGCATCAGCATGAGAAGCACAACTTTGCCAGGAAGGAATAAAATACACGCGTTGCCGACTGGCAAGCACACGATAGACGCGAGCATTCATTGCTGCATCATCAACGACTAACTCGAAGAATTTCGGATCTAGATTGGCCACGTGTTCAGGCTTGCCACCTGCGGCCCTGAAAATAAATTTCTGTGTTACTACATACTTGCTACCAGTCACTTCGCACAAACGGGCAAAGGGAATGTCTGAACATTCTCGGTATTTAAATTCTGTAGGACCCGGCTGAGGGTTTTGCGTTGATTTGAGATAAGCAGACAAATAAAGATCAAAATAGTCTCCCACCATCGCTCCTTCGTAGCCAAAGGCAGATGGCATGTTGAAATCCATGTTTGTATTTGGTCTGAGCATTTGCCTGGAATACTGATACCAGTTGGCTGTTGCTGGATGCGGTTTGCCACCAACCCACCAAGGAGGGCACGTGAACAGCTCTAAATACAATCCGCTGATACGCGGACTGAGGACAATGTCATGCTTGAACAAATTGACTAATTGATCGTTTAAGTAACTTGGACGAGCAAAATAATGGCTATCAGCCTGGTGCCGATCAAAAACAAAAGACGTACCGAACATGGTTGCAGCTAATAGACCAATCAACATCAACCCTGCATTTTTGGGGCTAAGAACTTTAGAACGACAAAGTTGGGCAACCAAGCACGATAGTAAACCAATGGTAGATGCGATCATTACTCCAATTCCAATTGCAGCTTCTGCCTGCATGGACAAATCGTTTGTCGATGCCTGAAACCACCACATTTCTGAAAATGGGAATGCCACAATTTTATTCAACGACAGAGTAAATAATATTGTGCCAACGATCAAGGTGCCCAACCAAACCAGGCATGCAACGACGTGGCTAACTTTTGATACTCTATCTTCAATCAGAGCACTCATACCTCGTGATGCCAAAATGGCCACGATCAAGATCACGAAATACAAAAGCTTGACCGGAAATCGCACATAAGCAAGCGCCGGAAATCCGGTAGCAAGCAGTGGCATGATTGGCGTCTGATCGCCAAGCGCAATCACGATTGTCGCTATAAGAAAAATCAAAAAGAACCAGCGATATTTCCACTGCCTATCCAAAATTCCCCAAAGCGCAAACGTTATTGCCACTGGCCCAACATATGCAGAAGACAAATACGGTATCAAGCGAGGCTGAGTTGTTGCAAGCGGCAAAAACTTCGCTGCGTGCAAATGCAAATCGCCCAAGGGATGTGCAGCAAATAGACAAAGCATGTCGTACCAATTGGCGCTATAAAGAAATGCCTCATGTAAGCCTAAGCCTTGCGAACGGCGTGAAACACTTAGCCATTCTAAAGTTGGCAGTATCTGCGGCGCAGAAAGTAATATTCCAATTAGAAGTGCGGCAAGCTGCCACAATGCTCGTCTCCACGCAACTTGATCATTGCCACTACGGCAAGAATGCCAGAAAGAAAATACAATGCCTGCAAGAATGATTGCAATTGCCGGAGCAACAATTTCCGGACGACCTGAACAAATCAACATGAATGTAGCCAGTGCCGTTGCGAAAGTTATACTTACATTTTTGCCAGTCAAATCGGAGTCAAGTCGCAAAAAGCACCAAAGTGCAACCGGGCACCAGGCAGCTGCTGCCACCAATGTGTAGTTGCCTTCCAATGAGAACATATATCCAGAAAGCGAAACTACAACAGCTCCTGCCGCTCCCGCCAAAGCTCCCCAGCCGAAACTGGCAATCAATGCATAAGTACCGATGGCTGCAACTAATTGATGAAACACCATTTGCCAGGCAAGCGCTTGACTGAACGGCAAGAGTGCAAAGAGATAATTAGGAAGGTAAAAGAGTCCGGGTGATGGAATCGCAACTTGTGACATACCACAATACGAAAGTGGATTCCACAAGGGGAATCTTCCTTGCCTTATAGCATCGCCAATATAGCGACAGAGTGGTTCAAAGAACAATGTCACATCGCCCTGATAGAAAGCTTTCTGCCCGGAGAGCCAAGGCCAATAGAAAGCAATCAATCCCGCTACTAACGCTAGAAACAATATCGTGGGCGGCTTCCAATTTCTATTCATGGTCTTGCCCCTTCTGACGAGCCTGTCTGTCTTCTCGAAGATTCTTTAGACAGTTTGGCAGATATCAAAGCAATTAAAAGCAAAATGGTGATCAGAACAAGTCCTAGCATGGCGAGGATCAAACCGATGCGCACGCTTTCCGGTTCATAATCGAATTCGACAAAGTGCCCGCCTGGTGGCAAGTGCACCGCACGCTGCACAGCATTTGCGCGATAGATAGGCACAATGTGTGAGTCAACCCGTGCTTGCCAACCAGGATAGTATTGATCAGCAAGCACGAAAAAAGACGGTACGCTTGTTCGTACATAAAACCAAACGTGCTCGGGCAGGTCTTTCACCAGTCGCACTTCGTTGTCACCACCAGCAGGCAAGGCAATTGCCTTATGGCGATAGTTCATTCTGGAGTCTTGACTAGGCTCAATCAACGTAATCATATTGGGATTGTAGCCAGACAAGTACGAGTCCACAATATGATTGATCACATTAGCATGCGAGTCCTTCCACAACCACGAGTTGGAAATGTAGGCTCGCTCACGTGAGTCCTTTACTTTGTAGATACGAACATTCATGACTCGGTTTTCCAGAACCAGCTCAAAATAATTCTTGTCCAAAATTGGCACAGACTTAGGTAGATCGCCGACACGCTCATATCGAAATGTTTGTGTCAGAGCAAATTTGCTTGCCGTCATTTGACAAAAACGCGCTAGTGGAATATCCGTTCCACTTACCATTGCAGCCTGCGCTGGTTCTTGTGCCCGACTATCGGATGACTGAATAACACTGCTAAAGTTTTGGCTGGATTTGCGAAAGGCTTTTATGAAAAGGTCGTGATAGTCACCTGTCTCAGCCGACTCGTATCCCCAAGCAGATGGAATATGTGCATCCATATTAGTGCAAGGCATCGCCAACTGACGCGAATACTGATGCCAGGCAGCCGTCACCGCATTCCTATCATGCTTGTAATACCAAGGCGGGCAGATCACCGGATCAAAATAGAGCATGATGCAGCGCGGATACTTAGTCCAAACATTTGCATGCGACTTATGAACATGACTGGCTCGCGTTCTACCAGTAATGGCTTGCTCAGCAATTGCTGCATTTGCTGCTTTAAATTGATCTTGAACAAAAATTGGCCGATTGAAAAACTCAGGCTCTGTTCCGTGACGCATATATAAAAATGCCGGCATCATGGTAGTCAAAATAATTCCTGCAAAAACAGACCAGCGAAAATGTTCTGCCCTAATCTTTTTATGCCAAAAAAGATATGCAACAGTACACGTGGCAATACCCATAGCTGCAGTCCGCACAAACCCTTGACCAATTAAAAGACAAGCATCTTTAACAAGCGGCTCTCCGCTCATCAGACTGTTCGCCAGAGCAACAGCAATACTTGTGTCACGCACTTGCAAAAGCACAATGCCACCAACCAGGCAGCTCATCCAAACAAGCCAGGCACTCAGCTGCGTGAATCGACCGGGTTGCCCTCGCAAAACAAAGCTCATTCCCCGAGCGGCAATAATAGCCAAACAAATTATTGGGAAGATCAAAAACTTGACTGGATATCTGCCAATTGCCATTTGAGGAAAGAGTTTCAAAAGTCCGGGCAGAAGCGCGGAATTAGTACCCATGGCAAAAGACAAAGAGAGCAACATCAATGCAAGGAAAAGCCATCTGGCTTTCCACGTCTTATCGCACAAGCCCCAAATAGCAAGCGATGCCACAACTGCTCCCACATAGGCAGACGAAACAAGTGGTGCAGAGCTTCTGCTTGTTGCCACCAGATTGATGAACTTATTGCCAATGCGAGTTAAGTCACCTAGCGGCTGGCTGACAAACAGACAAATCAAGTCATACCAATTAGCGCTCCAATCAAGCGCTTCATTACTAACCAGGCCTTGGGCGCGCGGCGACAAAGAGAGCCATTCGCATGCCGGCAAAATTTCCGGCATAGCCAGAAGCACACCAATTACAATCCCCAAAAGCCTCCAGGCAATCACAGATGGACTTTGATACCACTTGCCGTGGCTTTTGCCCGCATCAGGGAAAATGAATGTGCAAATCAAGACAATTAAAAACGAGGGAACACAAATCTCCGGTCGCCCGGAAGCCAGCAACATGAATACAGAAACTGCCAAGCCGATCACAGAAAGCAGGCAGCACGCCAGTTTGTGCAATCCGCTGTATCGCATAAACCACAAAGCAAGCGGCAACCAAGATACGGCTGCCACCAAAGTATAGTTGCTTTGCAGCGAAAACATGTAGCCGGAAAGAGCAAAGACCAATCCACAAACAAAAGCAGCGGCAGCGCCCCAAGCAAAACTTGCCACCAAGAGAAATCCACCGATGCCGGCAATCAGCTGGTGTGACACCATAATTACGGCCAAGGCCTTATTGAATGGCAGAGCCGCAAACAATAAATTAAAGGGATAAAAAATTCCTGGTGAAGAAATTGCCGCTTGCGACATTCCACAATATGTATATGGATTCCAAAGTGGCAATTTACCGCGAGCAAAAGCCTCGCCAATAAAACGGCATAGTGGTTCAAAGTAAACCGTCACATCGCCATAATAAAAAGATTGCAAGCCAACCAAAAAAGGCCAATAGAAAACAACCAATACACCAGTCAATAAAATCGCAAACGCCAAACATGACCTGGCGCCATTCGGCAATGAATCAAATGCAGTTTGTAGACCAAACTTCATATAGTTACCTGTTCATGCCAATCATCAAGCGAAAGTAAATATAGAGAAGAAAAACAAAAAGCAGAGCACCGGCACAGAAAGCCAAGTTCAATCCAGTCTTCAAACTTTCTGGCTCATAATCAAATTCAATTAAGTGACTACCTTGCGGAATAAAGACAGCCCTCTCAACTGCATTTGCACAATAAATTTGCGCTGGAACCGAGTCCACCTTTGCTTGCCAACCCGGATAAAACTGATCGGCTAAGACCACAAATCCTGGGCGATTGACTTTGGCGGAAATGGCCACGTGTTCTGGGCGATCGTCAAGAATTTCCACATATTGCTCGCCTTTGTGTTGCTGCGCATCATTAGCTTGCATGATCAGTTTGCCATCGGGCGACGGCTCAACCAAAAGCATCTTTGCCGGATCAAACCCAGAAGTATCTGCTTCGATAATTTGCTTCAATACATCTGCGTGTCCAGTATTCAGCTGCCACGACGTGGCAAAGTGCGCACGTGGTAATGCGTTTTTCACTTCGTAAATTCTCACATTCATAAATGGATCTTCGGCGCGAACATCAAAATACTTAGGATCTAATAGAGGCACCGCCGCCGGTAGCAGTCCACCATTTTGATACTTTACTATCTGCGTAGTTGCGTATTTCGTCCCACTCATTTGGCAAACTCGAGCTAAAGGCACATCAGAGCACGCGGTCTCGGTGCCAGTTCCAACCAAATGAGACTTGGGAACAACTTGCCAAAACAGTTCATGCCAATCACTTGTCTCTGCTGCTTCAAAACAAAATATTGACGATACCTGGGCATCAATGTGGGTATTTGGGAAAAGCATCTGACGCCCATACTGATAAAAGGCAGCTGTCCTGTCACTAGCACTAGCAACTTTCTGCACATTGTACGGGTCATTATAATCCGGCGGCATCAGGAATGGATCAGTGTATAGAACTGCAATTCTCGGTTTATCGATCCCGATAATTGAATTTCCCGTCTTGCGTTCTGGCATATTCAATTCATCTGACAGCTCTTTCATTCTGTCAGCGAGATAAGATCGTCCTTCAAAGAAATCTCTGTATGTCCCATGCCGAGCAAAGGCAAATGCCGAGGTAAGCAAAGTCGCCGTCAAAATCAAAAGTAAAAGTCCAACGTAAATCTTTTTCCTCAATTTGCCTTGCCAAAAAAAGTGAGAAAGCCCACAAATAATTAGACCGAGAGCACAAGCCCGCAAGCCGGCTTGACCGATCAGGGCTGTAGACTGAACAAATGTGGCTGGTGTGACTGCCCTACTAACAATCAACCACATTGCCACCATCTTCGAAGTGGCTTGCGGGAAAAGTGAAAGTGCAGAACCACCAATAATTCCAAATCCCCAAAAGGCTAAGGCAACAATCTTGCCAGAACGGGGCACTCGATTTGCGACAGACAAATGTGCACCGCGAGCCGCCATAATTATCAAGCAAAGAATGGGAAAGAAAATCAATTTTACTGGATATCTGAACAAGGCAAATATCGATTTGCTGTTCACAAATAACGAATCAACAGGAGTTTGATTTCCTAATGAAACGATCACGCTGGCAATCAAACATCCCAAGACAAAATATCTATGCTTCCAGCTGCGATCAAAAATCGCCCAAATTGCGAGCGTGAAAGCAACAGGGCCAACATAAGCAGAAGAAAGAAATGGAACTGCACCGGCTCGTGATTGCACTACCGGCAAAAATTTTGAGCCAAACAGACTGACATCACCAAGCGGCTGCAAAAGCACAGTGCAAAGATAATCGTACCAATTGGCGCTCCACAAAAAGATTTCTTTGGCATCCAAGCCTTGGGCTCGGCGCGACAAACCAGCCCATTCCCAAGCCGGCAATATTTCCGGCATTGCCAATAAAAGCCCCAAGAAAAGTGCCAGTCCCTGCCAGAACAAAATGCCACGCCAATTATTGTCACCATTTACGCGCATCTTCCAAGCCGAATAAGCGATATATGCAATAACAAAAATAATTCCAGGCAGTGAGATTTCCGGCCGACCCGCTGCTAGGAAAAAGAAAGTAATGATGGCACAGAGCACGACAAAGGCAGTGTTCTTGGTGGCGACACCAGTCTGAATTTTTCTCACCGACCAGAAAAGCAATGGCAGCCAGGCAGCACTCGCCATCAAAGTGTAATTATTCTCCAAGCCAAACATGTAACCGCAAAGCGCCAGGCTCAGGCCACAAACCGATGCGGCAACTAATCCCCAACCCGCTGCGAAGATAACAAGGAAACCACCAATGCCGGCAATTAATTGATGTGCCACCATAATAATCGCCAGCGCCTGACTAAAGCCCAAGACGCCAAACAACCAATTAAAAGGATAGAAAATCCCAGGAGAAGGAATGGCAATTTGCGGCATGCCCAAATATGAATATGGATTCCATAGCGGCAAACGCAACTGATGAAACGCAGCGCCAATAAAACGACAAAGCGGTTCAAAGTAAAACGTCACGTTGAACAAATAAAATGATTGCTGACCAGACAAAAACGGAAAGTAGAAAAGGCAAAGAACAAAAGATAGCGCCAAGAAAAACAGACAAAAAACTATTATTGGTTGACGCGATTCAGGTATATCAGAGAACTTCAAACTTATGTATTGTTTCTAGAGTAATCAAAGTCAGTTATCACGTTTACATTGAAATGATTTTGCAAAAACGAAGCCGGCACATCGATACCAACCGGCCCATGAAAAGCACTATGCATTATCTTTTGTTTGTCCATGCCACTAGCCAGCAGAATGATCTGCCGGCTTGCCAAAATGGTAGAAATTCCCATAGTTATGGCTCGGCGCGGTGTCTGGTCAAGAGAACCAAAGAAGCTTGAATTTGCCTTGCGTGTCGACTCAGTCAACAAGAGACAATGCGTCCAACTGGCTTGCACCGTGCCCGGTTCATTAAAAGCGACATGCCCATTATGACCGATGCCAACCAGCGTTAAGTCCAATCCACCCGAATCGGCAATCAACGCATCATAATCATCACAAAAGCGTGGATTGAATTTGGATTGCATGGGCAAATTCGTATGCTTGTAGAGATTCTCTTCCAAATAATGAGCAAACGATTTTGACTCCTGCGCATCCAAATAGTCATCTAAAGCAAAACATTTGGCTTGCGACCAATCGAGCCTTCCCGCCACAGACCATTCGGCAAGCAATTTGTAACAACCAAGCGGCGTGCGTCCAGTCGGAAGCCCGATACAGGCATTGGGCTTTTCCGTTAGAAGCCTGGCAATAGCCTCGGCAGCCTTGAAACTGACGTCAAGGTCACTCACTGTCATTCCTTCTACTTTTGTTGGCGCTATTTTTGCTTGCCAAGTAACGTCCAAATTCATTTTAGTAAAATCCGAACTAACTATCTTTGGACATTATAAGAGCTTGATTATCTTCCATTGCTAAAATGGAGATCTCAGGAGATTGAAATAGCTCCGCAAACAAGACAGGTTCTGGACTGGGCATGAAGCAATCATCTTTTAGATTCGTAATATTAGTTACCTTAGTTACCATTTGCTCGTGCTTTGCTCAGTCGGCAGGGGCGCAAAACCGCAATCTGCCCAAAGCAAGCTTTCCTACTTTTTTCAGCCCAAGCAACGGTGGAGCACCCACCTCCATGGGCATGCACCTGACTCCAGGAATGGACCGCCCCAAAAATGCGGCTGCCCAAGTCTATCCACCGGGTGAGCCCAGCCAAAACGGCGGCTTGGTTCGCTGGGAAGCAAAGAAGATGCCTTTGCACATTTGGATAAGCCCAGGGCTGAAACTGCCGGAAAAACCTTTTGAGGAAGCTCAAGCAACTCGTGTGGGAGAAGTTTTTGACATGCTCTGCTCGCCCCAAGCAGATCCTTTCGCCGGCATGAAGACGGCTATCGACTGGACACCTCAAACAAACGATGTTGTAGCATCGGGAATTGAAATGTGGCGCAGATTCCAAGACGAAGGTCTGATTAGCTTCGATTTTGTCGATGATCCACGGAATGCCAGAATTTTGATCTTTTTCACTGACAGCTTTCACGATGCCAATTCTCCTGGTGGCACTTCTGTTGCTGGCAATACCTCGGCAGAAATTTTCTCTTATGCCCAGGCACAGCAAATCAACATTGCTCAGAAACCGGTGGTCATCGAACTTTCTACAACCATCAATAGCTCAGAAGGCAGAATGCGTGCCGCAGCCGCCCACGAATTTGGTCATGCACTCGGCATAAAGGCTCACAGCCCTTACCGTGAGGACTTGATGTACGTGGACCGCATTGTCGAGCAACTTTCCCCATCGGATGTCGCCACCTTTCGCTGGCTTTATCATCAGACACCGCAGTGGGTTTATTGAGAATCAATAAGTAGATTTAGGAAGTACATTTAAGTCTTTAGCCATGTTCTATCTATTGAGCGCTGAAACGCTCAATCTCGCATATTGGCTCGGCATCTGTGTTCCGCTTGCACTTCTAATCAAATATCGAGCGCTTTCAGTGGGACACGCACCACAAGATTAAATTAAAAGCACTCGACATCTATTTAATAAATAATTACGATTTACATCACATTCCAAAAGGCATCACTGCCAAACATCATTGAGGTACGCTCAAATGAACTGTATGACTTGCGAACATGGCGCCCTAAAGCGTGGCATTGGCACATTCGAAGTAGACCACGCGGGCACCAAGCTTGTAGTAAAGCAAGTCCCAGCTCTCGTATGCGATAACTGTGGCGATGAGTATTTCGAAGGCACAATTGCCGCAGAGCTCCTGCTACAAGCAGAACAAGCCGCAATGGCCGGCATTGAAAGCGATATTCGCGAATACGTTTTCGCCGCATAGAAGTTTTGATCGGATCCTGCTGGTTTCCGATTTTTTTGTTTTTAGAGCTGACGCTTTGAAGCCGACGAGCTTAAGGCGACAATAGACGTCATGAGTTTCGCCTACTCGGCTTCATGCCCCGGATTGTCCTAGCAAACGGGAAAGATTTAACTTTCTCTTGGCAGCCCGCTTGGGCTCTGCATGAAGCCCGCAAAGACTTTCGCCCATTCCGTTTACTGTCATTTGAATGCCCGAATCTTGTTCTTGGCAAGGCGTGTTTTTCGTCTGACTGTGACGGATTTGTCGATTATTTAATAGATTTAATGGGAATAATGACTCTGGCTGCACCCAATCTTTTTTTGAGTTTCAATCTCTGATTTCGTCACCTCTCCCACAAGAGCGGTTAGGCAAACTTTCTTGTGCATCCAAACCATAAGGCCGCATCATTTCACAAAATTCCCACACTTTAAGTGTTTTCTAGAGCAAAACTACGGAGGCAAATCATATGAATGGCAAACACTTGTGCGCTGGGCGATCTAATCAATATGGAAATACCCTTGTGCTGACTGTCTGTACCTTCGTAATTGTTCTTTTGCTCCTTGGTCTATTGATTACGAATTTTAGCCAATTGCTTGGCGTGCACAAAGAGGCAACATCAGCTGTTGATTCGGCTGCCTTGGCTGTAGCCAAAGACATGAGTAAAGCTGTGGTTAATACGCCTCTGGGGCGAATTGGCATGGTGGATGATATTTCAGCCAAACAATCGCTTGCCTCAACTAACAATTCCACCTCTCAATCGGCCTTCAAAAACGATCCGCGTCCTGTTTATAGCATCAATACATGGAGAGCCATCTTGCGCCTAGATTCATTGATTGCCACCAATCCAAAAGTAAATAACAAAACAATGCTGTGGTTGATCAAACAAGATTTGGCATTTGCAGACAATGCCGCCTCACTGCTTAGACAACAAATTCTCAGCAAGGTTGTTTATGACAAGTTTGGCAACAAAGTTGATTTCCAAAAAGATGCCTACGATGCTTATACAAGTTTCAATGTTGAAAGACTTTCAGTACAGACTCAAACTATAAGCCCAGACGATCTGACTTTGGAATTTGGTGCGTTCACAGGAACCAATAACAGCAATTGTCCAACACCACTGCCCAAAGGTCAGGGCATAGATCCGCCAACCGAAACTCAACCTAACTATTTGTCTTATACAAATTACACCATTCCCGGTCTAGGCACTAATGTGCGATTTTTGCCTGGCGCAACACAAGTTGGATTAGTAGCAGCCGCTGCTTATGGCACACTCGGCGCATCAGACATTCCTGTTGTGGCCAAAGTTAGCGTATCGCAGAAGGTCGGTCAAATGGCACCATCACCGAAACAGCGCACGGCTTCAGACAATAAGAGCGCACCACTACAAGTAGTTGGATATGCTCAAGCGGCAGTCGGCAATATTGGTGCACAATCGGCTGCCACCGGCACATTGGTTGTTACCTTTCCAGCCGGTTTCCCAACCGGCAATTTTCACGACCCCTCTTCCGGCTCATTTCCTGACCTGAGCTTCAAAACAATTGCTGGGATCATGAACGCCTCGCAACTTGATCCGACAAGCTCAAGTCCTGCAAGTTCTTATTCGCGCTGGCATAAGCCATCCAAGGGAAACTGGGCGACAACTGTCAACGGACCCGTTCCTTGGACAAACTCAAACACTAGTGGTTCCTATGCTCCTCAAAATTTCCTTGGACCATCATCAACGACAGGACAAAACGGCTTAGCCGACACCGATCCAAGTGTAACAATGGCACTTTTGGTTACTGATTGGTTGAAAACCGCCGGACTCCGTCCAAGTGTTACTGCTGTGGTAAATGCTTTGACATTCGATTACCAAAACAAATATGGCAGCAACGTTAATCAATCACCTACCGTCATTTCAAGCAACCATTCACACGATTTGTTCCTGCCACCAGCCTACGCGCAAGACGAGGCGGTCGCCGGACAAACCACACCAATTTTGAACGTTGCTAACGACGGAGTGAATGATCCGCGCAACCTTGAGCGGTGGAACAAGAATCCATCTGCCTATAACCGACAACAATCACGTATGTGGGGGTATGTACCGGCAGACAGTACTCTGGCTCCCGACGCCAAAATTGCTTGGTTGAATGCTCAAGGAGAAGTTACTACGATTGATGGCAATCCAGTTTCAGATCTTAATGATCTTCTCAATAAGATTGCCGAAATGGACAGCTATGGAATGCAAACTTTCACAAACGCAATTGAGACGGTTAAAAAACTAACTGGTGGCAAAGCCTCGCAAGACACAATCCAAAAATGCTACGACGAACATCCTCGTCTGGTCAATGCTTTGCAAAATGCATCTTATTGCACAGAAGTCGCAATACAATTAAAGACGAATCTGAGAGCACTTACTTCCATGGGCACCAAGAAAATAAGCGATCGCCACTTTGTTGTCGCTGGTTCCGATTTCTTCCCGCCTTCGCGTGCTGCAACTCAAGAAGAGCTTCTGTCAGAGAGTCCGGCACAAACAGGACAAGATAGACTCGTGAAGAATCGGGATTGGTGCGCTCCTCCGGTAATTGAAAATGGCGTTCCAACTCCCTCAGTTGTCTTTTACAAGCGGACAAGCGAGCCCGTAATTGGCAACAACCATCCAGAGAAAAACTTCCTGCCGCCGGCTCTTGCGGCTACCGCGCAACAGTCCAATTTTTATCAATTCATATTCAGAGTCGTTGGCGGTAGTACACACTTAGGTACAGGCACTGTGCAAATCTCGCCTCAGTCTGTTTCTCCATATGGTGTGGTACCTTGCTTAAAAGGCCAAGCTCACTACCAAGATGTAACTGCCTTGGTTATGGAAGCAGCAAATGATCCTAAAGCCTTAACCGATTGGCAGGTGCAAGCACGCGATCAAACAGTTAATGCCTACGCGCAAAATAATAATGCGCAAGCGGCACCACAGCCAAACAATAATGTTCAGTACTTTACCGACTTTAGCTCGGGCACTTATAACACGCAATGGTGCCAAGATTCCGAAGGTCAACCATGTCCAATCGTTGCGGCGGAATGGTCTCTTTCTTGTCCGATTGTCGAGCCACCACCGCCTCCACCACCGCCATGTTGTCCGCCGGCACCACCACCGCCACCGCCACCAAACTGCGATTCACAACTCCTCGGCATTCTCATGAATAACGTTACTTATCGCACTTTCATTAATAATGGCGCCAAGCTGGTGCGCACCGGACAGGTTGCCGATATGAGCACTGCCAATTGGGTATTTCCAACCACCAAGTACACTTATCAATTAATCAATAACGGAATAGTCTGGGGAAACTTTACAGTTTACCGGGCCGACAATCCATTAATAGATACTGGCACAGCCGGGCGCATTGGCACAGAAGTATCCAAAGTCGAATGGTTGACGCAACCAGCCACAGTACCTGGTGCATTGGGTCGCTACTACCCTTCCTGCGATCCGTTTCCCTACGAGGCACACATCTAGGGCGCAGTGCGTTTCCAGCAGATTTAATCCAACTCATCCCCTAAACGGGGGACAAAAATCATCCCATCAACCGATGATCACTAATAA
>JAGVKG010000027.1 GCA_020050685.1 Candidatus Obscuribacterales bacterium
CGCCTGTAGTTTTTGACTCTAGCCGCCCGAGTTGGTCAAAGACGAATACATATTCAACACCGGCTCTGGTTTTAGAGCGCAAGACGTTGTCGCGTATGTCGTACTCAACGATTTCCTCGAAAGAGGAATCGGGATAGATGACCTTGACCGGGCGGTCGAAACCGTCGTATTGGAAAAATGTCGTCTTGCCACGCGCATCGGTGACAGAGGCAATTTTTCCGTTAGGCGTGTATGCAACTGATTGTTGAGTGACGCCATCAACCATAGTGCTCACGGCTCTGCTGATGATATCGAACACGGGAGTGACGACATGCCCTTGAGGATCGGTTGTCGACTGCAAGCGCCGTAATTCATCATATACATAGCGCACCGGCACGGGCTGACTGCCTTGCGGGAAGTTTGCCGGGCCGATGACCGTTTCCACTTTGCCGTCAATTGCGTAGGTGGCTTGCGTCACCTGGGTGTTGGCATCGGAAGAAACGAGGCTGCGCGTTTCGATAACGTTGCCGTTATCGTCGTATGTGATGAATGTTTCTTGATTGAGTGGAGCCGGCCCGGTGGTTTGCGTGACGCGCCGGTTTGCATCGTATTCCGTGGTTGAAAAGTTTCCTTTTGGATCTGTGACCTTCAGGAGATTTCCCACCGGATTGTTGATGCTTTGATCTTCGTCGTCATATCCGAAAAGCGTGACAATGTTGAACCCCGCCGGATCCACTGTTGTGGATATCAAATTATGCGAAGTTGCGTTGTATGCATTGACCGTTTTCAGATAAGTCGGCGTAGGGCTGTGTGCCGTCTTGACTTTGACCTCGACCACTTGCCCGAATTCATTGTAGGCATAGGTCGTTTCCGGAGCATCCGCAGGCGGATTTTGCGGATCATCGGCAGGCTTTAGTTGTTTGACGGAAATCGGCTTTCCATAATCGACATGATATGCCGTTAGGGTTTTTGCCAGTGTTGGGTCGGTGATTAAAGTTGGCTTTGTCGGCCAATTGGAATCACCGTAGGCAAACGATGTCGTTCTGTCCGACAGACCGCTGCCAGGCTTGGCGTGTTCTGTTACCGACAAGACGCTGCCGTTGGCATGATACACCGTTGAGGTGCTGTTGCCTTCCGGTTGCGTGATGCGAATCGGGCGCTGCAAACCATCATATTCAGCTACCGGTCCGGCAATTGTTTCCGATTCATCTGCGCTAACGTTCTTGCTCTGGACCGTGCTTCCCTTTGAATTGAGGTAGAGAATCCGGCGTACACCATCAGGTGCAACCTCTTCGCTGTGGCTTCCGGCTAGATAGAATTTCCAGACGTTGCCGTAAGCATCGGTTTGTTGCTTGACCCGATCGAATGTGTCATATTCGTTTATAACAATCGGGCTTGCCGGGTTTGCGGATTTGGTGATCTTTTTCAGTTGACCACGCTTGCTTACCGTGTACTCGTAGCTTGTGTTGCTGAGCGGAAGTGGATCGCTGACCGAAGTTAGATTGCCGGTATTGGCATCCACGATCAGTTGCACCGTTCTGCCGTTGCCGTCATTCACCGAGGTGAGTATATTATACGTGTCGTAGGTGAAATTTAGCTCGCGAAAGCTGTTTGACACCTTGACCAAGCGCATATTTAGTCCTTCGTAAGTCAGATCGATCGTAATTCCGAAAGGAAACTCGATCTTATCCAGCTCACCGGAAGATAAATATGTGTACTCTACCTTTTCCGGCGAGGTATAGATGAAATAATCATCTTCCTCATCTTCCGGATCACCCACCACCTTAGTGAGTTGCGCTCCGGTTCGATTACCGGCGGGCGGCAGATAGCCGCCGTCCGGCATCTTGGTGAAGATGGCGGTGCCACCACCGGCTTGTGCGCGTACAACATTGTTGACCAGGTGCAACGCCAGAATATCCTGGACAATGCAAGAGATAACCATGTTATCGAGCGACAAGCCGAGCTTTGCCATGTCCATTGTGACAAACAAGGCGGCAATTGCCGGTGCGCCTGCAATTACGCTATGTTCGCCCAAGCCCATGTAGCCGTCACTATTTTCAGATGCCTTCATCTGCCAATTGTGACACCAGCCGAAACCAAGGCCTTGGTTGCTGAGGCGCAATGCGGAATTATAGCTTCGTGTGAACGATAGAGCATACGGTGCGCCTTGATTGCCGACCGTCATATCGGTTGATGAGTATTCGTACCGGCCATTTATCATATTGACACGGGCGGACTCATATGCGGTGACGGATGGCATGCCAAAGCCGTTAGCTTGTCTGGCGTTGTCGCTTGCGGCGGAGTTTGTTGCTCCGTCGTCTTGGTTGCCGGAAGAAACGGAGCCCTTGTTGTTGAGCCAGTTCTTTCCCACAACATTGCCATCCGGGCTGATGCCGATGTAGGCATAGAGCGAATCGGCCGGGTCGTCGAAGCCCCCCACTTCCACCTTTGCGTCGGCAGCAAGCACCACATTCCAACTTGGAGTGCGATTGATGAATTCGCTTTCGATATCAGACAGAACGTCCGTGCCGTATGCAACCGGCGGGTAGCCGGGCGGATCGTTACCTGGATTGAGCATTACTGGTTTGACGGAACTTGTCCAGTTCGTGCTTGTGCCCATGTAGATTGTTCGTTGGTCATTATTGTCTTGACCTTGAGCGTTTTTAGTGCCTTTATTGGCCGCTCGAATTATCCGCATTGGTCCCACGCAGTTTACTCCGCTTACCTGCTGGTGAGCAACAGTTTCCATGGTTTGCAAAAGCATGCATGAAGTGGTGCGCACCGCAGGTATGTCCGTTACCGCATTGTCATCGAGAGCCGATCCGCTCCAATATCCGAGAAAGGAATTGAGCAGATTGCGCCGATTGGCACCAAACGTTTGTTGGCTGATTGTGCCGACAAAGTGGTGCAACACGGTTTCGCATTTGGACATGCGCGAAAGCAGATCAAGCGCCTTGCATGACTGGCCAATGAAATTGTCCCAGATGAGCAAGAGCGATTGACCGAGCATGTTTTCACCACCTGCCGGAAACACGGCGGCAATTGCTTCATTTTGGGCAATTTGATGAAGCTGCGCCATGTCAGGCGATGCTGTTCCCCAGGCCGAGCCGATTACGGTCTGAGCGCCGGCGCGAATTGGTGATAGCTGAATTGCATCGGCAAAGGCACTTGCGTATGGATGCGTTGCAGTCAACACGATATTCTTTTCGCTAGCGGCAGCCTGTTCGGATGAAAATTCGATTTCCGTTCCGTCCAAGCGCAACCTGGCGATCAGTTCTTGCGGGTCATCAAACCACAGCGTCAAGCGCTTTTCATATATATCCGCCGAGAAAAATGCGGCATCCACTGTATAGTGAGTGCCTGTCCAATCGTATTGCACTTGCAGAATGGACTTGCACTTGTCCTCGATGGCGCTTGATACCGTGATTGGGTAGTTTGTATCACGGTACGTCAAATCGGACTGCTCAACGTCTGATTCAATCGGAATGATCGAACGTCCGCCGAGAATTTGATCCATACTTGCGCCCGGCATGTTGTTCTCGATGTATGAGATCAGACTCGTGTAGAACTGATTCATTTTGGTGACGATGGCACCGTCTTGAATGTTCTTGATGAAGTCGGTTCCGGTGGTGTATGTACCTCCTTTGGCGGCACCGAGAAAGGCCGATTGGTCGTATCCCAATGCCGTTGCCAGTGTGGTGATGCCGGAAACATAGTCGTGTTGCTTGAAAGCCGGATCAAAAACATAGGTGTTTCCACCTATTATCGTTACTCTTACCCAACAATGTTCCAGCTTCAACTGGCTGCCCGATATTTCATTGCCGATGCCACCATTTGCCAGAAGCTCGCTTGCGCGGGTGAGGTTAGTGGTGCCCAACCATCCGAGCAACTGAGCTGCATCCAAGAGGATGCAGCCTCTAACATATTCGGCTGTATATTTAGGGTTGCCTTGAGAATCTTTGGCTTGCCTCACCAAGCGAATCATGAGATCCGCTTGGTCGAAGGAATTCCCCGATTCATTTATGAGAGCACCCAATCCACCTTTTTGCAGACCATAGCTCGGAGTGAACTGAATATTGTTGTGTACGTACTGAAAAATGGTTTGCAAGTCATCTTTCAGCGCACGTGTTTGTTCGATGATCATGTCATCTTCTTGCGTCGGCGATGGATTGATATTGCCGGGCAATGTGCGACCCATGCGATAGGTTTCCGCGTCTTCCGGTCTGGTTGCCGATTGTTGAGGCAACATGCCGAACTTTGTCGGATCAATTGGTGTCAGTTTTTGGGGCGCAAGATTTTTAGAATCTTCGTTCATTTCGATTCTCCTTTTGATTGATATTGTTTTTGTTGATCGCGATCAACTACCTACGGCAAGAAGTTGATCTTGGACCAGTGCGTGTTTGCCGCCGGAGTTTCGCTCGGGATGCAAGCTGTGCATATGGAATCGGTATTGAGGCCACATGCATAGAGATCACCTGACGTGGTCAGTATAAAGATCCGTTGAGTGACACCAGTGCCATGCACGAAAATGTCACTTATCGTTTTGCTGCCGTTCAAAATATCGTATGGCGCAACGATATATTTGTATTTGCCGGTGTGACCAGGCACCGTTGTGTCGACACCGATTTGTCCGTTATCGAGACCGGCGTAGGCTATCTGTCCGTTGGACATCCGAGCGAACATCTGGGCGTTCGTTCCCAAATTGTTGCCTTTTGGAAAGCAGATCTCTGCTACTTGTCCTGGCGGAGCGAAGGTTGCAAGCATCGGTGTGCTTTCTGCATTTGAGGTATTAGACCTGAACAAATTCTCCTTGCCCCCGTACCCCCAAGTGTACAACTGACTATCGGTGGTTAGGGCATAGCCGTAGCCATTAAAGCCACCACCAAGTCCGGCGACATCGATATTTGAGAGCAGCGCCGGAGTGAAAACACTGGAGTTGGTCAAACTGCCGTTCGCCAGCTCGCCGCGTCCATTTTTCCCGCAGGTCCAGACGACTCCGCCTTGCTCACCCTCACCGTACTCAACGGCAAGCGCGTTGCATCCCACGGCATTGAAATAACCGCCGTTAACGGAGATCATTTTCACATTTGTGAGATCTTCTGGAGAAGATGTAGGAGTGGCTTTCTTCTTCGCGTACTGAAACGATCCGGTTACGTTTGCGGTCGAATTTGTCCCGAGTTGACCGACAGAGTTGAAACCGGCCACCATGAGTTTGCCGTCACTGAGCAACATATAGGCGCTGAAATTGGCCTGGCTGCTGGAGACGGCAACATCAATTACATGACTTTCAGCAGAGCTGGGTACGCCGTTGCAGAGCGCCGGCGTGCTTACGTTGCTCGTTGGGGTTGCTTGATTGCCTAGGTTGCCGTCAGTGTTTTTGCCGCAGGCGTACATTTTAAGGTCCGATGCCTGGAAATATACGCAGCCGCCGCCTTGTGTGGTGGAATAGGATGAGAACGCCCACACTTTGGTTATCGAAATTCCGTTGTTGGCGAAATACTCGATTCTCTTCAGGTATGGACGCGCAACACTATCCCCGTGTCCCAGCTCGGAATATGAGTTGGCGCCGGCCGAATAACAATGTCCCGACGAGAAGACGACAAAGACCGCGCCATTAATGAATGCCCAATCAACAATTTGTGAGCCCACTGGAGGAGGCGGGGTATTTGGGTCAAACATCAATCTTTTGGGCCCCGTCACATAGTTGCCGGTGATGCCTGTTGCCAGCGCGCTTGTTGAATTGTCGCCAAAGCCAACAAGCTCGCCGGAACTTAAAAGAAACACAGCTAGGTTGTTCTTAAAATCCCCGTTCTGTTTCTTTGGCAGCTGAGCAACAGTCGGCTGTTCGGGGCCGGTCAAGGTCGCGGGGATCTCGAAAACCGTCTGGCGATTCCCTGCGGCATCATAGAGATACCTGGCGCTTGCGCCGGACGGAAATTTCACTTCAATAAGGCGGCCGAGATTGTCGAAAGTGTAGCTTGCAGAATTTGCCATGATTTGTTTCCTCTTATTGTTTAAGTTCTTACCATTACTGTCCGTTGTTACTTGGAATACGAGCGCACGAAAGGATGTACGGGCTAGATCAATCCAGCCCGCGCTTCTTCTTTCGTGCGCATGACCCACAGGCAATACAAAGCAGGAGCTGCGTTCGCTGCTGCCCCTGCTTTATATTTTGTCGGTTGCGAAAACCTTTAATTAGCCTGTGGTGTTCATTTCATACGCCCTTTGTAATATCCGTTGGACTCCTTCAGGCTACAAACTAGACAGGTGCCTTTTCAAACGACCAAACATCAAGTTTGTCTAATGGAAGCTTGAGGTGATATGCGGGTAACAGCAGCCCAGCAAGCGGTTGGCGGAATCTGAATATGCTTGATGATAATGCGCCAAAATGAAAGTGGTGGTTGCGAGGCTCGCGCGACGTTTGATAACGTGCCCTGGCATGGGTGCCGCTTAAATGCGTTCTGTGCGCATTTTTTCTACTATGGATGTTGTACTTTTGCCGGGCACAAGTTGCACGAGTTCGATCCGCCCGCCTAGACTTTCCACAATGGGTGCCTCCGGCAGCGTGCCTTGTTGGTAGTCGCTCCCTTTTACATATATATGCGGCTTGGCTGCTTTTAAAAACTCAACTGCCGTGTCTTCCTCAAAGATGCTTACATAGTCGATGCAGCTCAAGCTTGTCAGAATCTCGGCTCGGTCATTTTCCGAATTGATTGGGCGCTCCGGTCCTTTCAATCTTTTCGTTGATTGATCGCTATTCAACCCAACGATCAATACATCGCCTAATTTCTTTGATGCTTGTAAGATGCGCACATGACCGACATGGAGAAGATCGAAGCAGCCGTTGGTGGCTACAATCTTCTTCCCTTCAGCCCGCAACTTGTCTGCGAGCTTCGCTAACTCGTCACGATTTACAACTTGTCCCATCTATATTTTGTCATCCTGAGGAGCACGTAGTGCGACGAAGGACCTCTCATAAACTCAACGAAGTATCACAAGAGCATTCTATGTCGCCTACTAAATTGTATCAACAACACAGAAGTCAAGAGGCGTGAGTTACGCGAGTTATGTCAGTCGCGTAACTCGGGAGCTTTCTTCATCAATAAATAGATAGGAAATGACACTGCGCTGCCAAGAGATACTAGCTCCGCTAATCGCAATACTCATTCTTAATAGGTATTATAGTTGTTTTGTCATAGCTGAAAATACTAAATTCAAAGTAGTTATATGCATGTATTTCTGCGGAAACAAATTAGCAAGAAAAAGCCAGCAAACTAAACAACCAACTGAAGTTTCAACTGCAAGTCCTTATTTATAACGGACCTGTGGTAAGCCAGTTTCGCTAGTGGTACCACTGGCGGTGCCTCCGGTTTATGCCGGGAGCATCGATATGCCAATGAATGGCCCGCAGATTACTTACACATAACACCAAGAGTTGCGCAACTCTGAAAACGAACCGCCGTATGGCGGTCGTTTTGTTTTCACCACCTATATGCGATATGGAACTCGCCAAGGAGGCTAACATGTTAGATATCGAAAAGTTGGTCCAAAAAGCCAACGCAAAAATGAATAAATTGGGCGACGGCATTCTGGTTCGCGCCGAAGCAATTGAACAAGCTGCTGACGATCTCGTTTCCGGCAAAACCGATCTCAGGATTCCCATAATCGGATTCCCGTCGGTAAGTCAGACGATCAAAGCAGATGACATTCTGCGAGCTGAGCAGGAATTGCAGTGGACGCAAACCCGCTCCATTCTTGGCGGCGGTGCGCTAATTGCAACGACTATCGGTTTGGCAACCAAGTGCTCGAACTGGTCCAATCTCTGGTCGCCGCAAGCGCTGACGATGTACGGCATTCTCGCATTGCAGTACACCTTCTCCAAACAGCTCGTTCTGCAAATCACCGGCGCTAAGCCTGGCGATCCGAACGATCCGCGCTTCCTTGCAGTCCAGGATGTTGTTGCACAAGTGTTCCTGCTTGCTAAGCAATTGCAAGACGGCAATCACTCCGCGCTCAGCAAACTGGCCGAGTACTTCGAATCCGGTGAGAAACTCGAGAAGTTCCTCGCTGATCTGAAGAGAACGCCCATCGTTCGTGACACGCCACCTCAGTTGTTCGTGTCGCCGGATCCGCTGCCGAACGCCGCTGCTTTCGGTCGCGACGAAGAGGATGCTGCCTTCTTCATCACAGAAGGTATGCTCGACGCCATCTTCAATCCGGAAGTTCCGGCAGAAGCTCGTCAAGACATCCGCAAGATCACCGCGATCTTCGGTCACGAGTATGGTCACGTCCGTCGTGGTCACGTCACGGTCAACGTGCTGATGGCCTTGCTCGGAATGAGCATCTTCCAAGTGTCCGACGGCGTTGCCGCTGTCGTCACTGTGACTGCTGACCCGATCAAGAAGTTCCTCAAAGCCGTATTGCCGGAAAATCTCCGCCAGTATGTCGACATGGTATTCGACCGTGTCGTTGGCGAACTCTTCTATCGTTCGCTCGGCACAGTGATCAGATTCGTTCAGCGCTTTGTCTCCAGAAGCTGCGAAACCGCAGCCGACATGATGTCCGTCATCATCGTCGGAGACGAGTGCGGTCTTGCCGATTCGCTCGATTCCCTCGTGGCTTATGTCATGTGGAAGATGGAGCAGTCGCAAGGTCAGAATCCGCACACGTTGCTCATCGTGCGCGACAGCAAGAAGACCAAGAAGAACAAGAAGAGACGCGGTCTGTTGGCCCCAGTGCACAACTACGCTGCCGATCTCGCTGAGCGTCGCGCCACGTTCCTGCCTCGCGTAGAAGCTCTCGGCCTCGCGATCAGACCGATGTTAACCGTCGACTGGTCCGATCCGGGTAACTTCCCGAAAGGCAAAGCACCGCTAGGCACAGTCGCCAGCTTGAAGCGTTTGTTCTTCGTTAAGGAGATCAAGCCACTTCTCGAGAAATCTGCGAACGCCAGTGTGGTTGCAGCTCTTGCATCGTCAATCACTGTCGCTCTGTCACCGGTTCTCATGGGAACATTCGGTGCTGGCGTAACAGTGCTTGCCTGCGCGCTGGTTTCCGGCCTGCTCGTGGGTCTGCTCGGCGGACCAGCCGGTCCGATCGGCACTGTATTGCAGTGGCTCCAGAACGTGGCGAAAGCCTTGCAACTGGACAAGATCGCCAAGTTCGTCATGGCTGCGGTGAACTACATCAAAGCCGTGTTCGTCGCGCTCGATCGCTCGCACCCAACCGTTCCGACACGCACAGACATGTTGCGTAACAAGATCGGCCAAGGCAAGTGCAATCCGCGCACTGACGATCAGAGCTAGTGTTCGCAAATAGGTTCTTAGTCTCCTAACAAAAGACTAGATCAAGAGGGCGGTCTCTTTGCACAGAGGCCGCCCTCTCATTGATCGAATTCGGAGCCGGACTTCCGACGAAAGTTGGTGGTCCGGTTCCCACTTCGAAATTGTGTTCAGTTCGTTTCTCAAAATGAGAAGGGCGGTGATGATTATGTTGTGGGATAAAAAGAAGTTTGTAAGTTTAACAGTACCGCTGGTTGGAAACGTGCTTACCGCCCGCAGTGCCAAGCTGGCTGATTTCCGCTCTGATGATCGAGTGATCGTATCGCTCAATATCTTCAATGAGCTGGTGTATGTCGATGATTATGGTAGCAACGAAAGACCGATTCCAGACCCGATGCCGCTTCAGTGGTCCCAGGAATTGTCCTTCCTGCATCGAAGTGGTTGTCCTGCTTTTGCAGTCAATGAAGGCACGATGATGGGTTGGACTCAGCAGCTTGCTAAAGGACAACCTTGGGGTGGTGGCACGATTGATCGTTATCAAGTCACAGGCGGTGGTCGTCACACAGTGATGATACAGACCAACGGTGGCTGGAATCCGCACATCAATGTCGAGATTGGCAATGGTGGCACGGAGAATAACAAAAAGCCGAAGGGCAAAAAGAAGAAAGGAATCAAGGGAATTGCTGGACCGCGTCCAACAGTGCCCTCACCTGCGCCGACACCCGCGCCAGTTCCACAGGAAGAAACAGTTACGATTGCCATTCCCTATGTGAGCTGTCGTGGTATCAAGTCGCGCAAAGGCAACAAAGTTGTTTTCAACGACGAGAGAAGCGACGTGGTCGACTTCGGTATTGCCTATGTGAAAGTGCCGAAGTCCGAGTTCGACGAAGATGAACAAGAAGCGCGCAAGATGGCCGAGCGCCGTATGCAGGCTCCGCCGCAAGATGATTCCGATGTTGAGTTCGTTTCGGTCGGCAGCGATCAACGATCCTTCCTCGATTCGGTGCGGGAACTCTTGAAAAAATCTGGTGGCAGGGACATCTGGGTGACCGGTCACGGTTTCAATTCTCCTGCGCCGTTTGTGATTCGCTGGAATGCTAAGCTTCAGCACTATGTGTCCGGGATTGTGATTGCCTTCCTTTGGCCGTCACTCACTCAGGCATCGACCTATCTCACCAGCGAGCTGAATGGCAGATGGGCTAGCAAGCACTACAAA
The DNA here is from genome assembly GCA_020050685.1 of Candidatus Obscuribacterales bacterium. Taxonomy (GTDB): domain Bacteria; phylum Cyanobacteriota; class Vampirovibrionia; order Obscuribacterales; family Obscuribacteraceae; genus JAGVKG01. Next base: position 10,477 of record JAGVKG010000027.1, read on the forward strand.
GATAAGCTGCTTGAGGCTCTAATCACTGAGTTCGAGAAACAGCTGCAAGATCACACTTATGACATTCACCTGCTTTATCATAGCCAGGGCGGACATTTGGCCGAAGGCGCTCTGCCACGGCTTTCGCTTGAGCTATCGGCAAAAGGTGACCGCAGAAAGTGGTTCAAGACAGCCATTCTCGCTTCTCTCGATGTGGATAGAGATCCAGTTTCAGACTGGGGCCCGCTTGTCGTAGAGCGTTGCGATAGAGTCTTCGTTTTGCAATCGAGCAAGGACAAAGTCCTGATGGTATCGAGGCAGATCCATGGTGGCAAATATCGCAGACTGGGAGAAGTAGATTCCGCGGTGCCACCACCTGAGGTGAAGGAGATGTTCTGGTATGAGTTTGCGGAAGCAGACAAAACAGATAATAGTCCTGGAAGTCCTCCGCGAATCGATGTTGGCCACAACATGCCGTTGTGGTTCGTATCCGATTTGGGCACGAAGCGAAAACCCCGCGAGCCTTGGTGCGTAGTTGTACTGCGGTCTGGAGACAGCCCATATTACAAACTCACCAAGTCATGCAACGTAGCCTCAAGTCTGGCTCTTGGTGCTGACTACCCAGGGATCTCTTGTTGATCACTTGCTGATTTAGAGGCTCAATACAATTAGGCAGCAAAGCGAAGAATCCCTTTTGGTGAATCCGAATTGAGGTTCTTCGTTTTTGCTTTCCTTTTGACGATGTTAAGGAGACACGTTATGGAAAGAGAGATGTTTTTGATAGGGCTGCCGATAGCCTTTGTTCTGTTCTTAATAACCATGTTCTATGCTGAAAAGCGTAGGCAGCGCGAACGTGCCATTGCTTTGGTCAAGGAACACCCGGAAGTCAAAGAATGGCACGAGACGTTCGGTGGTTGGTTTGAGATGGAGCCTTTGCGCTTTCCTGAAATCAAGGTTGTAGCGCACAAGGGTGACGTCGTAGTGGTGCGAGTATTCGAGCTTGTTCTCGATAGCGGTGTGAAAAACGATTTCGGTTTCTACGAGGTGAATCTCGTGACCGCGGAAATAATATGTCGCGTGCAAGATAAATAACTTGCACGCTGGGGGATGGTGAAGAGACGTCTGGCCATAAGGTTTACGGACCCCACCACCCCCTAGAACGGGAAGTTTTGGTTATGAAGACACCCACTCAGTCGTTGGTCTGATACAGTAGAGATGTGCATTACAAAAGGAGGTACATCATGGCTCGCAAGAAGAAAAAGTCCAAACCCAACATCATGCCGGCTGAAAGGAGCAATGTGATTGGCACAATCACTGCACTTGAGCAGTTTACTTTGTGGAAGGCGGAAGAGAGAAAGCGTCAGCCGATTCTCGTTCGCACCAAAAGCGGTGTGCAAGGTGGCACGGACAAACAAAACAACAAGCGCGATCGCAAGAAAGCTCGCCAGGAAGGCAAGAACTACTCGCGTGGTTTCAGCGACGGCTCAAAAAGCAATTTTCATCCAAATAACGAAATTGCAAATTTCTCTTTGAGCCGTCGCTCCGCATAAATTCTTCAAACAAACATTTACTAAAGACACCAGAGCTTCTGGTGTCTTTTTTTGATCTGGTCATTTTAATTAGGGAGTACGTCCAATGAAAAAGGGAAATTTGATTATCGCTGCTTTCATGGTGGCAGCTGCTTTTGTTTGTACTGGTATCACGCAAATGCCGGCAGCTAATGCTTGCCCCCGGCATGATCAAATGAACTTGAACGGTCAAGTTCGCGATATTAGACATTTGATTTTGGCTGTGGAAGAGGAAATAAGCGGTCATGACGGCTTGATTGATCAAGCAAACTTGGCCAAAGAAATTCCAAACACCATGCCAAAGCAGTGGGAAGCTGTTGAGCCGGATTCTGCCACCGTGCGCAGCTCGCTTGAGGAGATTGATTTTCAATTGCAATCAATGCAAGAGATTTCGGCAGGTAGGAAATACTCGGCGAAGACATCAAGCTCGGTCAAACATGCCTTTAAGTCGCTCGATGCTCGCACGCTTAAGGCGCGCAGTTTGGTGAAGAAGATGAATGAATCGTGCAAGCCAGGTGCCTGCCGCGATGTTCTCAATGCCTCGGCGTTTTCTCTCCACAAAGAAGTGCGCCAAATGGAAAAGCTTAGCCTCGATATTCTCGAAGGCACTCTCGGCAAAAGCTTGGGACTGTAATTGTCTCAAGTCTTCAACAGAAATCCCGCACCAAAAATAGTGACAAAGAAAGAAAAGGAGATACATCACCAATGTTGAACGCAATGACCACAAAGGAAAGTCTGATCGTAGCAGCACGCGAAGGCGGATATGATTTCATCGCTGCTTTCTATCAGGATACGGAATGGGAGAGCCGAACAAAATTCACTCTCAATGCCGGAAGCTATTACAGACAATTCGTCGACGATCGCTTGCTTGCTGCATACGACGCAGGCGAGCGCACTTTCGAAGTGCACGTTTCGATGCACACCTGGGCGTACAGTGAATTGTACGGCATAATCCGGGGCAACCTCGGCCTTGAATACTGGACCGGCTGGGGCTGGGACGGACACAATGGTGCATATCGTGGCACAGTAACTCGCGGCGGCCTCAACCTGTTGGCATCATTTGCCAGCCCCGAAGGCGCGTACCCCGTAGGATATTCCTGCGGTGCAAACATTGCGCACGTATGGCTTCTGCTTAAGTAGTCTCTAGGGACATAATGTGCAATCGGAGGAGGGTGAGGGAACAAGCCCTCCTCTGAAAGCTCAGGTGTTAGTTGTTGTTGGAAATCAATCAAAGGAGCAAAAATCAAAATGAACCAAAAGCCTGAATCAAAAGTTGTTGAGCTAGCCATTGCAGATGCCGTATCGAAAATGACCTGGCAGTACCGCAAGTACATGCGCATCGAGAGCTTGATTGTGAAACTTAGCCTGATTGTCTGGTCTGGCACATTTGGCGACAGTGAGCAGAAGGCTTGGATTCTCAAGGCGCTGAAGGAAGTGGCTGAGCAACCAATGGACTTCTTCGTGGAAGAGTTGGTCACCAATGCTGATTACTTTGCTAAAACAGCAGGTGATTCACAGTTCAGCATTCAAATGAGGAGCAATCCTCTGGAGTATCTGCAAACAGGTGTCCATTATAGCGGAACCCTGATCCTGTCGGCCAATTCGTCACCAGTCGACGCAATGGACTTTGCGTTTGATACACACGTCTAAGAAGACCAGACGGTTTCATTTGTCCAAAGACAAGGGCAACCGTCTGTTTTTTGAAGCAGTAAGAGACAAGTGCCACCATTGTATATGCGATGGTGGCACCTCTTTTTCTTCAGATCGAACTGCTAAGTGAGATAGTAGAAAAATAATTTTGATTGGGAAACGCTATCGCGAAAGTTGTCACTTACAAGCTCGATAGAAACTTCTTTATGGTTTTGACAAAGAGTTCGGCATCCGCATCGGCTATGTCTGAGTGGGCAGTATTGGGTAAGCGAACCAATGTCTTGGGTTCGGAAGCGTACTTATATAGTTCTTCTGCATGCGTAATGCTTATTTCAGGATCCTTTTCTCCGTGCAAAATCAGCAATGGTGAATGTTCTTCTTTTAAAACGGCAAGCGTATTGAGATAAGGAGGCGGAAATAGAAATTGAGGATAAAGCCCGAGAAGGAAAACTGCTTCCCTGGCCGCTCGGCGCAGGGAAGAGAATGCAGACTGGGTAATAATCGCAGCGCAAGGTCGAGCCCGTGAAACTTGCACGGCAACTGATGCGCCCAGTGATTCACCATAGAGCACGACGTCTTGCAAAGGCACGTCTTCTTGATTGATCAGATAATCATAAGCCGCTAATCCATCCTGGCAAATTGTCGCTACGCTCGGCTTTCCTTCGCTTCTGCCAAAGCCGCGATAATCAAAAGCAAATACTGAACATCCAGTACGAAGCAGGAGGCAAAGTAGAGTCTGCAAGTCACCAAGATTTCCAGTGTTGCCGTGAAACAACAAAATTGTGCGTGAGGCACCGGCGCGTTCAAAATACCAACCGTGCAATTTCGTGCCATCTTCCGCTTGAAAGAAAACATCTTTTGCTTTTATGCCTTCCAAAGCATTGTCGTTGTAATTACCTGCCGGATAGGCGAGCGGATTGAACAGTTCACGATGGTACAAGCGTTCTGATAGGCGGGGCGACAAGAGCAGATAAGCCGTCACCAAAACGAGCAAAGATGCAAATATTATCAATAGTAATGTTGTGGTTGCGTCCATGAATCTACATTATAGATTGAGTCCGCAAATGACAACAGAAAAAAGGCTCCTTGAGATTATCGAGGAGCCTTTTAGTTTGTTAGTGATTTGACTAAGCCGTTGCTTCCTGCGGAACTTGTTGGCTAGCAGCAAGTTCTTGCAAGTAGGTAACTAATTGCTCGGCTTGACTGCGTCCCAGTTCATCCCAGTGAGTGATGCCAAAGACTCTGGTTGCATATTCATCGGCTTGCTCATCGCTCCAGCCAACCAAATCCAGCGCGCGTCCAAGTACGGTCAAATAATTTTGATCGGAGATTTCTGCCAATGGCAATGTCTCAGCTGGTGTAGGAGCAACTTTGACAGTTTCCACGGCTGGTCCTAAGCAAATTTCTTCAACTGGTCTTTCGACGACTGGTTCAAAACTTACTTGCTGAGGAATTGGCTGCCACGGTGATGCTTGGGTTTCATTTTGAATTTGAATTTCTTGCTTCAGAGTGAGCGAAATAACCAACTGTCTCAGATCATCAATTTGTTTGGACAGATCGATAAAGCGTCTTTCGGAAAACGATCGCATACCAATCAATGCTTCCATAAGCAGTTCCTGATTAGCAGGAGCGCTCGGCAATCCAATCAACTTAGGTGTGATTAGTCCTTCTGCTTCGAGCTGCGGACGAATTTGTGATGTCGGCCAACCTTGCTCGACAAGCTCACGAATGCGCTCGAGCACGGTCAAATCTTCCGCACGGTACTGGCGCTGTTGCCCGCGTCCCCGCTTAATCTCCAGACCAAACATCAGTTCCCAGCGCCTGAGCTGGTGAACAGAAAGTCCGAGGCGAGCGGCCACCGTATTTATTGAGAGTAAATCTACGTTGCTCATAGCAGTCTCCGATGAGTGGAGTGTATTCAGATAATAGATCGTGTCAGATCTATCAACTTGGATAGTGTAAGGCATATCTAGCGAAGCTGTGCTAGGTATTTTCCGCAAAGAGTGGGAGAAACACGTATAACTACACGATGTAGCAACAAGAATTCAAACAAAAATCAAACTGTCCGGCACCTCCAAACAAGCGACTTGGACGTAGTAAATGATCTGGAGCATCAATTGCGGTTGATGCCACCACAAGGAAACAGGGCTCAATCGAGAGCACTGTTTCCTTGCCGGTAGTCTGCACTTGGCGTTACTTGGTGAAGAGTCGCTTGACGCCGTGAGTCAATTTCTTCAAGCCTTTGATGAATGGGCAGCGGCTATGCTTCGGTGGTTTTTCGTCCCACAAAATTACGGGCTTCTTTGCCTTCGACTTGTGAGCTTTTTGTTCGCAGCTTCCGCCGGAGCAATGACCTTTGCCGCAATGACCGGGTGGGCATTTGCATGCTGCACCCTTGCATGTGCCGCCATTGTGGCAACAGGAAGATGCTGGCTCGGACGTCGACGCAGCGGATGATTCTGTTTTCGTCGACTCCTTCTTTTGGAAGTCAGCTTCGGTCGGCGTGTACGTGGCACCCGAGTGTGGGCATTTGTCGTACTGGAACATTTTGTACGCATCTTCCAGCGATCCGGAAAGTTCGTATTCGGAACCAATGGCGTTAGCGGCAGGAATGTTGGCGAACGAGAGTATTGATAGACAGGCGAGTACTAGGGCGAAACTTGATTTCATGTTAACCTCCATGAATGTGTTGGTAAGAGAATTCCAAATAGAGTGGGCGATGCCGTGCAGGAACTTTGTCATTAGTCTCTGCATGGCATCGCGCCAATTTCTCTGAATCAGAATGTGTTCCGATCGCAATAGGGCCGACGATCAAACACGGTGCCGCTATCGTCGACAAGGAACTGACGGCTTACCCATTCACGTTCTGCCGTCTTGCTGCCCTTCTCGCGAATCTCCAATGTGAAGAGTCGCAAGCAACCGCCACCATGAGGACCTTTGCGACAATGGTCTTCCGGATTTGGTTTCTTGGCGGTTGATTTCGTGATCAGAAGACGATAGGGGCTCTTGAGCTTTGCGAGCTTGGCGTTGACTGAATCCTCTGGAGGCCAGTACCCCTCACCGACGAGTGAATCGATGTAGTTGATCGCATCGTCGAATTTCTGAAGCGCGATTGCTTCGGTGATTCGCGTGACCTTTTCGTCGTGTGTCAATTGCACTGGTTCGCTTTTCGCTTCAGTGGGAGTTTGGCTTGTGTGTTGCCGGGCTTCCCGAGCAGCACGCCAAATGGATCCGGGCGGGCAACCATTGCCAGCCATCGCCGATGGTGCCAAGATTGGTATCAGGGCTGTGAGCGCAATGATTAGCGCTAAAGACAGTTTGGAAGTTTTCATGTTTGTGGTCCTCCTGTGAACCGGGGCGAATTTAGTACGAAAGAATCTGAAATTGATGTTGTGGCTAGCGAAGGACCCCTCATGTTTCGTCGATTTACTTCGTTGAAACTTGAGGGGTCCTTCGGCTCAGTGTGCCTCAGGATGACAGTGCATGTGCGTGGTGCTGTGCACCTCAAGTGCATGCGTCCGGTTTACTTGACGATCATGATTGCTCGCTTGCCGCCTTTGTAAACCTCGATAAGGTTTAGGTGCGGCGGTGGCGCGACCTGGGGATCCATTTGTTGCGGCGGATTATTCACATCAACGTTCTTGAGGCGGAGCATTTTGCGCTTGCTGCCGTTGTATTGCATGATGCGATTCTTGTGCTTGAAGCAGCCGGCCTTTGCCACCATGCGGATTGTTTTTTCACTGCCGCGGTAGATCGTTACTTTCCGCAAGCACTTACGTCCGTGCCGTTTGAATTTGCGCGGGCTTGAGCATTTGCTTCCTTGCTGCTTCGGAGCCTCAATCTTCGTTTCTTCTTTGAAGGGTTTGCCGCGATCGGGCTGGTATTGCGCCGGCATGTGATCGGCCCAGGCATCGTTGTACCAAGGTGGTCCATAGCTGTTTTGTGTTCTCGGGCATGCCACCACAGATGGTGCCAAGATAAACATTGCCAATGCGAGTGCGAATAGCGATACGAGTTTGGTCTTCATTTTTGGTTTAACTCCTTGTGACGCAGGGTTGGTAAATTGCGATGCCACTTCATGTCATCCTGAGGAGCACGAAGTGCGACGAAGGACCTCTCGGTCCATGCGGAAAAACTGCGAGTAGCGAGGACCTCTCGAAGTCTCTTGTGGAGACATGAGAGGTCCTTCGCTCGCTAAGCTCGCTCAGGATGACAGCGTTACGTTACCGTTCCGATGATGGTGTCACCGGAACGTTGTGATGATGTCACTCTGTGATTAGTGCCGAATCTCGATTTCGATCTCGACATATCCTGGTCCAGACTTGCAAGTTGGCTGGCAAGGCTGTTGCGGGCAGTTCTGCGGTGGGCAGGGCTGCTGCGGATATTGCGGTACCGGCACCCGAGGATACTGCGGGTACTGAGGTACCGGCGGATAATTCGGATACGGCGGGTACTGCGGGTACTGAGGTACCGGCGGATAGTTCGGATACGGTGGATACTGCGGATAGTTCGGATACGGTATCGGTTGCGGATACGGAATGTTTGGCATCGGCGGCAAATAGTTGCCGACGGGATTGCCATAAACAGAACCATCGATGCCGACATCAATCGGACCCATTCCGACATTGCCACCAATGTTCAAGCCGCCGGACAATGCTTCGTAACCGAGCAAGATTCCCAGACTGGCAACATCTGCCCATTGGTTGTAGCGCGGACCGTACCAGTAGCCACCGCCGTACCAGCCGCGCGGGGCGCCGTTATACCAGCGTCTTCCGCCGCCATACCAGCCGCGATTACCACCCATCCAAAAGCGATTGCCATACATTCCGCATGGTGCTCGCATGTTCCAGCGATTGAAACCATAGGTGCGGAAGCGATAGGGATTGCCGCGACCCCAGCCGCCGTAACGACCATAGCCTCCGCCCCAACCGCGACCGTAGCCGCCATAACCACCCCAACCGCGCCGCGCTTCTGCAGACGAGTTGGACGAGTTGGAAAAGATCGGCAAAAGCAAGGCGCTGAGGGCAAGCATCAGCGCCATGCAGAAAGTTAACGCTTTCATTTTCATAGTCAAAGTCCTCCGTTCCACCGCCACGTATGCGGGGTGGAGTTGAAATAACTGAGTGATCGAACACTCATTCAGCGTTGTTCAATGCAAAAGCGCACAGCCTGCAGTTGCTCCGCACCAATTAGACGTAAGTTTCTTGCAAGCGATTTGCTTGCTGATAATTGAGATGTCGTAAGTGGGAGTTGCTTTTCTGTGTGAATGCTTGTTGAAAATGCGTGATAGAGATAACTAAGCCATAGCAAATAAAGAGCTATAAACTCAATCTTGACTACCTGTTTCTAATTGCGCTAACTAGCGCATCTTGCAGAATGAGAGGCTAATGAACAAAATGTACTGGTATATAAAACTAATGATAGCTATGCTATCTGTTGCTATATCGGTTGTGGAGTGATTTATGCCATCTAAGGTGAATAGTAATCGCCGCGCGATTGTTGTGATTATTGATGGTTGCGGTATTGGTGCTGCACCGGATGTGCGCGAGTTTGGTGATCCGGAAAATGCCAACAGTTTGGCTAACACCGCCAAAAAAGTTGGTGGACTAAACCTGCCTAATCTTGCGCGTCTTGGTCTGGGAAAAGTTACACAAATCCAAGGTGTTTCCGCGTCGGAAAATTCGTCTGGATTTTTTGGCAAGCTGCAAGAAATTTCTGCAGGCAAAGATACACAAACTGGCCACTGGGAATTGATGGGGTTGATAAACCAAACTGCATTTCCCACTTATCCGGAAGGATTTCCGCCGGAAGTGTTAGGCAAGTTTATTGAAGAAACCGGTTGCAAAAATATTCTTTGCAATAAACCAATTTCCGGTACCGATGTTTTGGATCAGCTTGGTGAGGAACATCAAAAAACCGGTTATCCGATTGTTTACACAAGTGGCGACAGCGTCTTTCAAATTGCTTGCCACGTTGAAACGGTGCCTCTGGCAACTTTGTATAAGTGGTGCCAAATCGCCCGCAATATTTTGCAAGGTGCACATCGTGTTGGTCGTGTCATTGCTCGACCATTTGCTGGAGTTCCTGGTAAGTACGAACGGCTCGGCGGAGACAGGCGCGATTTCTCCGTGCCACCACCGGGAAGAACTTTGCTCGATATTTTGCTCTCACAAGGCAGAGGTGTTTTGGGAATCGGAAAGATTGAAGACATCTTTGATCGCCACGGTTTGAGTCATGCGGTTCACACGGGCAGCAACAAGGAAGGTCTTGAACTTACCTTGCAGGCAGTGCAATCAAAGTTGCCTTTGGCGCCAATTGCCATAACCGAAAATGCACCGCAAACGGCGCAATTCATCTTCACCAACTTGGTTGATACCGATATGCTCTATGGTCATCGCCGCAATGTCGAAGGTTATGCCAAGGCGCTGGAAGAAATTGATCAATGGCTAGGAAAGATCATGGAAGCGATGGGGCAGGATGACATGTTGATCATCACGTCTGATCATGGAAACGATCCGACGGCACCAGGCACCGATCACACGCGTGAATTTGTACCAGTGCTTGCCTATGTGCCATCCTTGAACAAGGCAGAGAATGTGAAGATCCAGCGCGATCTTGGTGTGCGCGATGGCTTTACTGACGTTTGTGCAACTCTGGCTGCATGGCTCGAAGTTAAATGGGAAGGCCCAGGGAAATCTTTTATTTCGGAATTGGCGACAGCGAGAGTTAACTGAGGTGGAAAATGTCTAAACCGGTAGCCACTACAAATGGCGTGATTTGCATTGATTTTACGGACACAATTGCTTCCTTCAATCGTTTTCATTGCTTTGATGAGGAAGTAATTGATTTCATCAGAGATATAGCCAAAGACCCTAATGGCCCCAAGACTATTTTGATTGTTGATCATGGTTTTGGTTTTGAAGCCGAAGCCCCGCATATTGTCTCTGATCATTTGAATCTTACAGGCGACAATCCTTTGGTCGGGCCAAATGATCCTTGCGGGGAGAGATTCCCAATCTTGAAGGACACTTACAAATCTGATGTATTGCTGGACTTGCATCGCGGTGTTGCCGTCGGTCTCAAGCAAGGCGTCCTGCCGACGCAAGAAGAAGTGGCGATGATTCGTTTTCTCGGTGGCGATTTTTGTTGTTATAACTTAGTGCCAGCAATGATTGTTGCTGGACATGCTGGTATTCGAGTTATGGGTGTTGTCGTGCCGGAAACTTACGACACGTCTTTGCTTGTACCAGCCTTGGAATCAGTTGCCGGTAAAGAGAAAGCCGTAGCAGAATAAAAAGGCCAAAAAGAAATCAAAGCAAAAAATTCTTGAAGTCAGAGCATTTAAAGCAGGAAAAGAATTATGAACGACAGCAAAGCTAGAACAGTTGAACAAGCAGTAGAATTTTTGCGCAGCAAATCCTCTCGTGTACCGGATGCGGCTGTCATTCTCGGCTCTGGTGTAAACGTACTTGAGAATCTGCCTGGTGAAATTCAGCTTTCTTACAATGATGTATTTGGTATTTCCCCATCAGTTGCCGGACATTCCGGCTCTCTGAGTCTGGGAGAAGTAGATGGTAAATTGGTCGCCGTTTTGCGCGGTCGCTTTCATCTATATGAAGGTCACTTTTGGGATGTGGTGACACTGCCGACCCGAGTGCTTGTTGAGTGGGGCGTGCCGAAGCTTTTTGTCACCAATGCTGCTGGTGGATTGAATCAAGCCTTTCAAGTTGGCGACCTCATGCTGATAACCAGTTACCGCGATCATTTGCAGCCAAAATGGCGAGAAGTAGGCTTGTTGCCTGCTCTCACTAAAGAAGCATCTGTTTGCGAAAATGAATTGACCGCAAAGCTTTCTCAAGCAAGTGATAAGTTGCTTGCCACCACCGGCGGTGCCTTCCGAGCCATAAAAAAAGGATTGTATGCCGGTTTGCTCGGACCAACCTATGAAACACTTGCGGAAATCGACATGCTCAAACTATTGAAGGCAGATGCAGTTGGTATGTCCACCGTCCCGGAATTGATGACTGCTGACGGCACAAAAACTCAAGCCTGTGCATTGTCCGTAATCACCAATGTCTGGACGCCAGATGTTGAGTTAGAAGGACACGAAGAAGTTTTGCGTGCAGCCAAGGAAGCTTCCCAACGCCTAGACCAACTCCTCCGCACCGCCATCACTGCCTAAAAAGGCCAAAAAAATTCGAATAAAGTTGTCATCCTGAGGGCGGGGAGACCCCGCCCCTACAGGATGACATTTGATTTTTCTACCGCTCGATCTTCTTCGGCTCGGCACCAGGGCTTGCTTCTTGTTTGCCCACTTCGCCCCACTTCATTGTGCCGTCGGCCTGTTTGATGTATCCATATGATTTGACGACCGTGCCACCTTTGTAGATGTACTGCGGCGGTGGTGGCGGTGGCGGTTGTTTTATTACTTGATCGTCATAGTCTCCGAAGTACGGATCGTAATATGGTGTGTAGTATCCGTTGCGCCAGCCCCAGTACCTGTAATAGTAGGGGCGGTAATGGTGGCGCGGATGATAGCGATGACCGTAACCGTAGCGGCGCACCTGTCCGAAGTGAGGATTGGGACGGAATGCTGATCGTGCGTATGTTCTACCGCCCATGCCGTGGACGCAAGGACCGCGCGCAAATGCGGCGGAAATGCTGGAAAGCAAGATCACTAACGCCAGCCCGAGGGCAGGCAAAAGTTTTGATATGTTGTTCATGGTGGATACCCTCTGATTTGATGGATATGATTTGCCATTTTTGAGATGGTAATTGTGTCTGTGGATATTGAGATCAAAAAAAGGAGGCACCACATGTGGTGCCTCCTTGCGAACGATGTTTTTAGTTGCAGAGGAAATACCATCCGCCCATATTGGGCAGGTACACCCAGCCGCACTGCTGACCTTGGGTGCAGTATCCGTTGTGGCAGTTGGGTAGGTGATGATATTGCGGACGGTACTCTGTGTTGTTATATGGACCATAACCGCGAACATACTGGTTGTAGAGCCGAATGTAGCGCCAAATCTTCTTGTGAACGCGGTTGTGACCACGCCGATTGTCGCGATGCCGGCGATGGCGATTTTGATTATAGTTGTACGGGTTGTTGTATCGATTGTGATGTCGATTATTGTTGTACCGATTGTGCCCGTACGGATTGTGTCTGTATTGATTGTGACGGCGTCCACGCGCTTCGGCTGCGCCAGTGGTGGCAGTCATGGAAATGGTTACGGTGGCCAGAATCATCATCAGGCTGAAGAATAGTGCGTATGCTTTCTTCATGGAGGTCTCCTCGGTTTGGTTTGGGATTGACGAACGAAAAACGCAACTGCTTGATCGCGATCAAGCAGTTGGATTTGCAACGCGCACGGCGTTACGCGCAGTGATTTCAGGTCGAGCCTGATTGCGAGCTGCGCTCGGAAGCATCACTTGATTGATGCTCGATGAAAACCACATATTGGCTTGCGCCTAGTGGTTTTGATTGCAGTTCAAGTACGGGCATATCCCTGCGAACAATGAATTGTGTGCCTCTGAAAGTTTTCTCTACATCGGCAAGCGCTGATTCCTTTGACTCAGCAATTAAGCTTATGGTGGTTAGCGACATAATCTTCGCCCTCTATGGTAGTGGTGTGAAATATTCGGTGATCATAATTTTCACCGTGCAGACTTTGTGTTCAATTGCACCAGTGGACATGTATTGGTGTGCAAAGTGAATCTTCAATTCGATGATGCTGCCTGGTGCAACCAGAGGCTTGACCTTCAGCGCATACATCGGACAGGCAGTGGAGCTTGCACCTTGGTTTGCCAGTTGCACTTGATTCGGTAGTGTCTCGATAAGCTCTTCCGGGAACTCGATATCAATCAATCTTGAGCGCACACCTCGCATGTAGTCCGCTTCGTCAATTACTAGGTTGAGCACGTGATTTGGATGTGCTTTGACTGGCACGAACGTATCGTACGAATGCACGAGTATGGCTGTGGGCATCGGCGCATTTGGTTGAAGCTTGTTGCGAGCCTCCTCAATCCTGTTCATGATCTGATCGAGTACCAGACGAATTTCTTCCGGCCTCATCGATATGTTATTGACGAGATTCCAATTCCCATCGTTGTCTTGCGTGATTGACCAAAAGGACTGTTTGGGAATGCCGCCTGAATGCGTGCCTTCAAACCCCATGATCAGGTCTAATCGGTTGAAGTTTCGTTTGTCGTCTTTGTCTGGCATTGTTTTTCTCCTAATGTTGAACGAAAAAAACGCACCACCGGTGGTGATGCGTCAGCGTGCTTATTGAGTAATTTGTTTTGCCTCGATGGAATCAAGTTCCAGGTTCGGGCGGTTAATTAGTTAGTTCTGTTGGCGGTTTTTGGTGTTCTTTCTCTAAAACTGAAGTGGAATGTCGAGACTGTAATCTAACAAATCGGCTAGGACTAATTCCAATAAAACTGCCTCAATTACCCATTCTTAAACTCATTGGTGTTAGCTGAGCTAGCGCCAGGCAGCCAATCGCTAGGCTATTTCGTGAACTCCGCTTGGCTCAAGCCCCGCTTCTTTCAAGCATTTCAGGCTCAACTCCCTTTCTTTCGGCTCTAAAAGCTCAATCGACATGCCGCAAATTGAGCTGCCAAGACCTGGCGGCGTTGGCGTCGGCCGGCAATGAAATGTGCCTGCCAAAATTTTTTCGGCCGACAGAACCTCAAACATGGTTGGAAAGGTCAAAATGATTCTTGGCATCTTTGGGTTCGAATTTAATTCTCTTGGTAACTGCGTGGATTATTTTCAGTTTGGCTACTCGAATATTGTGGCACAATCAAATTGGAGTCTCTTGGCAATGCTCTTGTGCCGAAAAATTTCTGGCGGGAGCATCATTAGATGGTGTTATACTTAGACTACAATGCAGTACATTTTATGCCCCAGATGTAAGTTTCGAGTTCAGTTGCACAGACACATGTGCGCAACTTGCGGCAACGTCATGCCGCTAGCCGGTTCAAACCGGGCGGTTAAGGTAAGCGACGATAGTCAGCCGACCGAGCAAAAAGGCAGCTTCTGGCGCACATTTTTAGGCATAGATCCGCCTGAGCCGGAGCCAAAACAAGCACCGCCGGCAAATACTTCCCAAGCGGTTAATGTTCCGCCGGCATCGAATGCACCGGAACAAGATAAAAAGGTTGTTGGCAGCAGATAAGTTGCAGCACCCGCCGAATATTTTAGTTCCAAAGATCCTAGTTATTGATTGCCTCAGCGTCTGAAAGTTTCAGGCAGGCGTTCTTGCATTGAATTGTTAGACCGAGAGCGAGCAGAGTCAGATTCAATACGAAGAAGAGCGCAAAGGGTAGCGACAGATTTATGCTTGCCAACATCGGCAAACACCAACTTATGAGTGGGTAGCTAATCAGCAGCAAGCACCAAGCACGCAAATAATTTAGTTTCAATTTATTTGCTGCCATGATGTCTGTGGTCGGCAAAGTAATTGCCAGTATTGCTAAGAGCGGCAAATCATAAGCGTGGCTGTGTGGGCTAGCCACAAGGCAAAGAAGAACTGTTAGGCAGGTAGCAAATTTCAGATCCTGCTTTTGCGCGATGAGCTTTTGCCAGAGAAAGTATGAACCGACCAGCGCCAGGATCATGACAAGAAAACACAAGGGCACTGCAATTTCTTGTGGCAAAAGCAGCGAAGTGATTCCCCGTATGGAAATCATCTTGCTCGAGGCAACGCCCAAAAAATCTTTTGTTGATTCGGCGTGCATGAGAATTTGCGGATAGGAAAAAACATTCTGCCAACCAATTGTTATTCCGGCCAAAATGCAAAGCCCAAGTTCAAATATTGCCGCTGATGCAATTAGTTTCCAGCGCTTTAATGCCAAAGCTGGGATCAAAAAAAACAAACTATAGTGCGGCTTGAAAGAAGTGCAGGCAAGTGCGACACCGGCGGCAATATCTCGCTTTGCAAACAGGGCGCAAAAGTAAAGGCACTCAAAGGCAAGCAAAAACCAGGCTTGTTGTCCCATCCTGATATTGGTTAAGGCTGGAAAGCTTGCCAAAACTCCAAGCAGCACTGCCAATTTTTGCAAGCGTGAGAGTTTCGTCTCTCTGCTGAGAATAAGATAGAGAGCCGCCAAACCAAATGGAATGCAAACTGCCAGCCAGACAAAAAATGCATTTTGCATTGGCAGATGCGCAAGCGGTGTCATCAGGGGAAAGACAAAAGGCATATCTTGGAAATAGAAAGGTTTGTCCAGATGCCACGGTGCCAATAACTGATTGAACCAAGCAAGCTGTGTTTGCGGATCGTAAACATTATGAGCATCAGGCGACAGTGTCATCTTGCCGGCAAGATAAAAAAGTACGAAATCACTAAAAGCTAGATGCCCATTGGAAATCGAGACAAAAAGTTCCTTCTGCGCAAGCAAGCCGGCAATTAGTTGGTACGAACCGGACAAAAAGATACAAAGCACAGCTACGTAAAGCAAATTCACTGCCCAGCTAATTGTTCTTGTCCCAAGGGTACTTATCATGAATCGCCGAATTCCTCACCCACTGTGCCCAAGCTATCATATACAATAGTGAGCAGTCTAGTCTAAGAGACATTCAGGGGAAATATTCTTGATTCAATCTGAACAGTTGCGCAAGAATCTTTGGATTGGCTATTTTGCTCTCTTGGCGATTGGGGCAATTGCGGTTTATGTGCAGCTCGGTGTTCTACTCTGTCGCGGTGCCTTGTTTGCTTTTTACTCTGGTAAGAGTCCGGGCATTGCGGATTTTGTCGTGCTTTATAGTGGTGCTGTGCTTGCCTTTCAGCAAACGCAAAATCAGATTTGTATATACGACAGTCCGGCCTTGACTGACATCGTCAGAATATTTACAACGCCGATGGTGCCAACTGAACCGTTTTTCTTGCAGTACCCGCCCTACTTTTTTGCCATCATCAAACCAATTGCATTTCTTAGCTTGATGAACGCTTGGTTTGTTTGGTGTATTGCTTCGCTAGTTTTTATTGCCTTTAGCTTGCATTTGATCTTGAGCAAGCATGTTCATTCGGTGAAGGAACGTGCGCTGATCATTGTTGGTCTATTTGCTTCTTATCCTTGCTGGGTTTGTTTTCGCTTTGGGCAAACGAGTTTTTGGCTCTTGCTTGGGGCAACCGTTTTTTGGTCGTTGCTTTCCACGCGAAAATATTTTTGGACCGGTGTTGCGACGGGTCTTGCTTTGATCAAAGTACAGTACGCACCATTTTTGGTGGTGGCTGGTTTTGCTTATGGGCGAGGCGAGTATTTAAAAGGTTTGGCAATAGCTTTGTTTGGTTTGTTTGTTTGGTCGATTCTTGGTGTTGGCTGGGAAAATACTGCAAGTTATGCCAATGTCTTAACCAATGGTGAGCTGACAAATATTGTGAATGGTGTTGAGCCTTTTATGATGCAGAACGTGCGTGGTCAACTTAATTTGCTGCTGGGCGATGACACGACACTTGTAAAGATTGTTTCCCTAACAGCTTTTGTCGTGGTACTGGCGGTGGTGGCATATGTTTGGGATAAACTGCGCACCGCTGTAGAAGCCGGGCGCGTTTCAATTCACGCATTTGATTTGGTGGCTTCTTTTACTACGCTTGCCATGCTTGTGTTCGGACTGCATACTCATATTCAGGATTACGTCGTGGCGCTCTTGCCTTGCGTCTGGCTTTGGCCTACGGCAAGCAGGGTGGAGCGCTGGCTGATTGTTTTGTTTCCTCTGATTAGTTGGCTAATCTACGCAACAATGATAGTTTGGCTAGTGATCAAAATTGAACCGTATTTGCTTTGGGCCGTAATGCTAACTGTTTTGTCGTTTCGCGCAAATAAGCAATTGCTTGTCTCGCTCAAGAATGCGAAAGAGCAGAAATAATATGCAGACGCAGAAGGCTTACCGTCTAATTTCTTTCGCATACATTGTCTTACTTGCCGGCATCCTAATTAGTTTGCTTTTGAAAGTACCAAAGCTCATCCTCGGCGAACCGATTTTGCAAAATGCTGAAAACGGTCTGAGTGATTATTGTAAGTTTTATCTTTGTGGAAAAATCGTCTTGTCGGGACTTGGTCAGCATGCTTATGATGCACAAACGCAATTGGCAATGGCTAGTAAGGTTTTCTTCCCCTTACAGACCAATATGCCTTGGATACAGTACGTGCCGTTCATCTATTTGGCGATGGTACCATTTGCCCTTTTACCAATCGGGCTGTCACACCTTGTTTGGTCTTTTCTTTCTTTCGCATTTGCAATACTTGCCCTTACGGTTTTGCTTCGTCGTATTGCGAATTTCACTTACAAGCAAATTGCCCTATTTCTTGTTGGCTTCGCTGCTTCCATGCCAGTCTGGTTTGCAATTTACACGGGACAATCAAATCTGTGGCTCACCGGATTTGTAGCATTTTACTGTTTGTTTTTTCTAAAAGGAAAAGATCTTGCTGGCGGCATTGCTTTGGCTCTCACTTCCGTGAAGCCGCAATTTTCCATATTCCTTGCAGTGCCGGCCTTGGCAGAAAAACGCTGGTGGCTTTTGCTTACGGCATTTATAACTGAATGCGTATTGATGAGTGCGTCGGCTTTTGTGCTTGGTTGGCAAAACATTTTTGATTATCCCCGTTTTCTGCTAAGCACTGAAGCGCATCAGGATGTAGCGTCGAATCTAATGATTACTGCTCGTGGAATTCTCAGCCAATTAGCTCCGCAATCAATTACTTTGTTTGCCAGTTTTATTCTGCTATTTGTGGCTTTCTTGTTCATCTATATATTTTGGAAAGAGAAAGCAGCAAACTGGCGTTTGGCAATAGTAATTGTGCTCAGCCTGCTTGTTAGTCCACATGGTTTTTTCTACGATTGCACGCTCTTAGCTGTTGCAGCTGCTCTGACTTTGCCGAGCGTATCGATTCTTGAATGTTACTTGTTGAAATCGCCGAGCATGCGTGTCTGGTCCTTAGTTATGATTTTCTATCCGCTGATTAGTATTTTCATTCCAGCATTGCCGCAAGGTCTTCAGCAAATGTCGGTCTTTCTGATCAACTTGCTTTTGATAATTTGTGGCTGTCTCTATGTAACCGGTTTGAAAAGTGAATCATCGGACAGCAAGGGCAAGCTCTGAAGAATTTGATCTTAAAGCATAAAAAGTCTATCGCATATCTAACACGCTTATTTAAAGATAAGAAAGTCCTACGATCGGAAAACTTACTACATACACTGTCTCACTCATTATAGGCACAGAGGGGTCCTCTTAAATATTTGTCTACATGAGGTCGGGCGCGCTTTAGGAATAAGAGGACACAGCAGCCAGATTGGCGACCTAATGTTTGGTTTCATGAGTTCACCAGCCAACCTGACTTTGTCCGATCGGGACAAAAAGACTATCCAACGGTTGTATTCTCTGGACCAGGTCATCATGAGACAATAGTCCTGCAATATCGCCTATGGTTGAGTGATAGAAGATAACCACCATAACGTTAGCAACTTTTCCGTGCCACCATATATGGTGGCACGTGTTCAAAGAAAGATGTTTGATGTGCTACATCATACTTTTTCTTTGCTATCTTTATGTTGCTTTTCTTCTGCGATGTTTCCAGCTTGTATTTCGTAAAAATGTTTGAAAAAGGCCAAGACTTCTGGTAGGGAGACCACACTCGTAGTCTCTCGATATTATTGATTGCCCTCGCTGCGGAGTTTCGTGACCAATTCTTCAATAAGACGCATTCCATCAGTATTACAGTAGTTCTTGGATCCCTCTGGTGATGGATAATCTCGCTCTATTTCGTTTAGTTTAACGCAGACTGCATTGATGAGTGGGTCGTCCCCCATGTATTCAAGCACAGAAAGTAGTGATTGGTCCTCATAGCCATGCAGAAGCTTCTCAAGAATAGTAGCTACCTCCTCTCTTGTAGTGCTTGAGCGTTTAAACCATTTACAGAAATCACCTAATGTCATGAATTGCTCTCCTTTTTCAACACGATTTCTCATTTTGTGAAGGCCACCAATAATTCTTCTAGTATTCTATTTCGGTTTTCAATATAGGGGTAATTAGTTCTTAATACTAATTCACGGAAATTGCTCTCGGGTCCACAAAATGTACCGAGAGCAATCCCGTGCCGGTCTGAGGAATGTTCCTTTTGCCGAGCAAAGTGGCATCAGAATTTCTCAAGAGCACTACCCGTGTGAGCTACTCTTCTATTTCAAGCCTAGCGTGGTTATAGTTTGAAGAGTGGAATATGGAAATAGATTTTATCCCCATGCTCACCAACCGCGAGTCTGAATGTATTTTGTCCGCCTAATCGGGAGTAACCCAACCGTACGTACGAGCTTTTGTTCAGATATCCGCCGTTCAACTTGCCACCACGCTTGAAAGCGGCACTTGTCCAAACACCAAATTGCGGTGCTCCTACTCTTGCTGCGGCTTGTAGATATTTCAATGAGCCTAGCAGGAGGGTGGCAGCTCCGCCTGCCCGGAGACCATTGAGGTATGCAGTCGATCCAAAATTGACCGAATCATTGCCTCCAATTAGATCCCTGATGCTGGAAGATAGACCGTAACTAGACGCGTCTCCGGCTCCAGCGATGAAATCACTAACTCCAGAAGATTTGGTCCATGTAAGCGCTTGGTCGGCAACTTGAGCAACCACTGCTAGCGCTTTATCCAGATAATCCGGGCGTGGTCTCACATAAGGCAGGTTCGGTCCAGAGGACGGAGCTGCATATGCAGGTGAAGCCAACAGGAACGGCAGAACGTTATATATAAAGGTCAACGCTTGCCATGGATTACCTTGTCCTGCGAACGAGGCGTATAGCAGCCAGCCGACGTTATAACCAGC
>JAGVKG010000052.1 GCA_020050685.1 Candidatus Obscuribacterales bacterium
GTTGTAGCGAAACCATGACCTGAGGAGCCGGATGCCTTAATTGGGCACGTCCGGATCTGCGGGGGAGCCGGGGGAGCAATCCCTCGGTTTATCCCAATATTAGGCGCAAGTTTTTAGGCGCCAATTACATATTTCTTCCACTCATATTCGCCGGATGTGGAATGTTTGGATATTTCAAAATAAACGTGATGATGTGGGCGTCTGGGATGCGACATCAGCACCATGCCTGCTTCTTTTGGTGTGCGATCGCCCTTCTTGACATTACACTTCAAGCAAGCTGCCACGACGTTATCCCAGCTATCGATGCCACCGCGCGAGCGCGGCACAATATGATCGATTGTCAAGTCATGCCTGCGCACGCCGCAATACTGGCAAATGTAACTATCCCGGTGCAGGACATTGCGCCGGGATAGACTGATTTCTTTATAAGGAATTTTTACATAGTGGCGTAACCGAATCACCGTAGGCAAGGGGAAGTCGGTATAGATCAGATGACCGTTGTGTTCAATCTGCTCGGCTTTACCCTTGAGCAAAAGTACAACCGCGCGTCGCCAACTGCAAATATTCAAGGGCTCATATGAGGCATTTAGTACCAGTACCTTAGACAAAACGCTTCCTCTTGCAAGTGCTCGTCATGGTTACCTAATCGCCTAGGCCCGTGATCCAGTTGGGGTCTCCTTTTGCAAAGCCTCTAAAGTCGCCACCTTTAGGAAATCTTTAGCTTTTAATATTATAACGATTCTATCCTCTATTTGTCTATCCATCGTCCTTCCAGCTTATTTACAGTAGCGCCAATATGTTAAAATAGCTGGGTTGTCCGCAAGGACAGTAGGCTTTTAGTCATGAAGCCCGCCTATCAGGCGCTCTGGGAAGGCTCGTTGCCAGACCAGAAGCAAGTCTGCCAGAGAAATCTCGCAAGACTGCCTGGGCGCCGGCTCTCTGACGCATTTGAACCAATAGCCACACACGTACGTACAAAAATAATCGTACAAACAATTAGGAGCTATCACTTTGTCAGCAACATCTATGAGACAACTCCTGGAGGCAGGAGTTCACTTCGGTCACCAGACCCGCCGTTGGAATCCTAAAATGCGCCCGTACATTT
Organism: Candidatus Obscuribacterales bacterium; assembly: GCA_020050685.1. Taxonomy (GTDB): domain Bacteria; phylum Cyanobacteriota; class Vampirovibrionia; order Obscuribacterales; family Obscuribacteraceae; genus JAGVKG01. Next base: position 1,106 of record JAGVKG010000052.1, read on the forward strand.
ACGGTGAGCGTAACGGCATTTACATTATCGATTTAGAACAAACAAGCCGCGCTTTGACGCGTGCTTGCGAATATGTCAGAAAGGCTGCTTCGGAAAAGAAGAACATTGTTTTCGTTGGCACCAAGAAACAAGCCTGTGACATTGTCGAAGAAGAAGCAAAACGCTGTGGTGCACACTTTGTCAATCGCCGCTGGTTAGGCGGAATGTTGACCAATTTTGAAACTATTCGTTTGCGCATCAACCGCTTGAAAGAGCTGGAAGAAATGCGTGACACCGGCGAATTTTATCGCCGCCCGAAAAAAGAAGTTGCCGTTCTCAACCGCGAACTGTCCAAGTTGGAAAAATCCTTGGGTGGTATCAAGAGTATGCGCGGTAAGCCGGAAATTCTGTTTATCATCGATCAAAAGCGCGAGCTAATCGCTGTTACGGAAGCAAAGAAGGTTGGCATTGCCACCATTGGTATCATTGATACCAACTGCGATCCGGAAGGCATCGATTACGTCATTCCTGGTAATGACGACTCAATTCGTTCAATCAAGTTGATAGTCGGCAAAATTGCTGATTCCATTTTGGAAGGCAAAGAAGGCCAACCTTACACCCAAGCTAAGGTGGAAGTTGAAGCCGCTGCTGCTACTGAAGCTGTCGCAACAGACGAAGCAGAGCCAGTGCCAAGCTTGGTTGCAGCTGGTAAGCCAGTTCTGCATCAACCGGAAGAGTTCCTCGAGAACTTGGAAGACGAGCTGATTGAAGGTTAGGAAATTCGCTCTCGATATTTGAAGCGTGCCTGAATTTGTCGGACAGCTGGTTTCGATGATGTTTGATCTGAGAGATCAGTTGTCCGATTTAAGTTACGCCGCTTCGCGAACACAAAAATTTTAAGGAGATTTAGAGGAGATGCAATCAATGGTTGAAATTTCTGCTTCCATGGTCAAGGATCTGCGTGAAAGATCCGGAGCGGCCATGATGGACTGCAAAAAGGCCCTTGTCGAAGCCCAAGGTGATTTTGAAAAGGCTTTCGAATGGTTGAGACAAAAGGGTGTTGCTGTGGCTCAGAAAAAAGCTGCACGCTCAGCCTCTGAAGGTTTGGTCGTAGCGCAGGTTTCTGCCGATGGCAAGGCCGGTGCAATCATCGAAATCAATTGCGAAACAGATTTCGTGGCTCGCAATCCGGAATTTGTTGAATTAGCTAAGCAAGTTTCTGATTTGGCACTTTCTAGCAAAGTGCAATCACCGGAAGCATTGCTCGAGCAAAAAATGGGTCAAGCCAAACTTTCCGATTTCTTGACCGAGAAAGTCGCTAAGACCGGTGAGAACATTATTTTGCGTCGTCTTTCGGTTTTGGATTTGAAGGCTGGCTCTGGCGTGATTGGGCTTTATGTCCACGCCCTGGGTGGCAAGATGGGCGCTTTGGTAGAACTTGCTACCAACAAGCCAGGCTCTACTGAAGAATTGAATGCGCTTGGTAAAGACATTGCCATGCACATCGTTTCGGCTAAGCCATCTTACGTAAGCCGTGAAGAAATCGACAGTGAAGTAATCGAAAACGAGCGCCGCATTGAGTCCGGCAAAGCAGATTTGGCCGACAAGAAGCCAGAAATGCGCGACAAGATTATTCAAGGTCGTGTCGACAAATTGTTGGCTGAGCGTTGCTTGTTAGATCAACCTTTTGTCAAGGATCCAAACCAAACCGTTGGTCAATTCCTCAAATCCAAGGGTCAATCTCTCGGAGTGGAAATCAAACCAGTGCGTTTCGCTTTGTATATTCTTGGTGAAATTCAAGCTGAAACTCAAGAAGTTTTGGCCGCCCAAGCCTAGTAAAATTGAAGCGACAAGTTAGGTCAAATCCTCTTTACTGAATCTAGCCAAATCAAAATGATGCTGGCTGGGAAACCGGAAAAGTACGATGGCTCAAGTTAGATATAAACGAATCCTGCTCAAGCTATCCGGCGAAGCACTGATGGGCTCCCAGGAATTTGGAATTGATCCTAAGGTAATCGACAGAATTGCTGACGAAGTAGCCTGTGCCCACAATTTGGGGGTGCAGGTTGCTGTTGTCGTCGGTGGCGGTAACATTTTTCGTGGTGTCCAGGGTTCTGCCTGGGGCATGGATAAGGCAGCCGCTGATTATGTCGGTATGCTGGCAACGGTAATGAACTGTCTGATGCTGCAAGAAGTCTTGCGCAACAAGGGAGTAAATACCCGGGTGCAGACAGCAATTGAAATGCCGCAGGTGGCCGAGCCATTTATTCGCTTGCGGGCCATTCGCCATCTGGAAAAGAATCGGGTGGTGATTTTTGGTGGTGGTACAGGCAACCCGCACTTTACAACCGATACGGCTGCCGCCTTACGGGCGGCCGAAATTAAGGCCGATGTGCTCTTAATGGCAAAAAATGGCACTGATGGGGTATACGACGACGATCCGAACAAAAACCCTAAAGCCAAGAAAATCCCTGAAATCTCCTTTGAGCAATTCATTCGCCAAGGCTTAAAGGTCATGGACCCGGCAGCAGTGGCACTTTGCCAGGAAAACCACATCCCTGTGGTTGTTTTCGACTTTGCTAATATCGGCTCAATAGAAAAGATTGTTTTGGGTGAAACTATTGGAACCCTGGTAGGTGCGGAACGTCATTCTTGAACGTTGGGAATTTTGGAGGAGAAAATGAAGACTATCCCCGAGGTACTGGCTGAGTCCGAGGAACGCATGAAGAAAGCTTATGCGAACCTGATCAAGGAATATCAAACTATTAGGACTGGTCGTGCCAATCCGGCAATTTTGGATCACGTCGATGTCGAATATTATGGAACGCCAACCCCTTTGAAGTCTCTGGCTAATATTTCTGCTCCGGACGGACGTTCATTGGTCATTCAACCATATGACAAGGGTGCTCTGAAGGAAATTGAAACGGCAATTCACAAGTCCGGGCTCGGCCTAACGCCTAATAATGATGGCTCGCTTGTACGGATTAATATCCCGCAATTAACCGAGGAAAGACGCAAAGAACTTGCCAAGGTTGTGAGAAAATTTGCCGAGGACTCCAAGGTGGCAATTCGCAATATTAGACGCGATGGTGCCGAAGAGTTGAAAAAGCTGAAGAGCGCGCATATTTCCGAAGATGAAATCAAACGTCAAGAGGAAGCGGTCCAAAAACTAACGGACAAATATACTAAAGAAGTTGATCGATTGACTCAAGAAAAAGAGCAAGAGATCATGGAGGTCTAAACCGAATATGTGTGGCATTGTCGGCTATCTGGGTCCAACCCCGGCTGCATCCGTTTTGCTTTCCGAGCTCAAGTGTCTTGAGTATCGGGGCTATGACTCGGCAGGAGTTGCAATGATCGAAAACGGTCAACTGATGGTTTTAAAAACCGCAGGCAAATTGGCCAACCTCGAGAATCTTCTTAATGAAAAATCCCCTGGTGCAACTTGGGGTATTGGTCATACTCGTTGGGCGACACACGGCATTCCTAACGATCAAAATGCGCATCCGCATACTGATTGCACAGGCACCATTGCCCTTGTGCACAATGGCATTATTGAAAATTATGATTTGCTGCGCGACGAACTAATTGCTACGGGACATACGTTTCATTCTGAAACCGATACAGAAGTTGCCTCGCACTTAATTGAAGAAGAATACAAAAATGCCGAAGGCGATATGATTCTGGCAATTAGGCAGGCTGCAAAGCGTTTGAAAGGTGCTTATGCGCTAGGTATTGTTAGCCCGGCTCATCCGGAAATTATTTACGCAGTTAACCAACACTATTCACTGGCTGTTGGCATTGGTGATGGTGAGTGTTTCTTGGCCTCGGACTCAGTTGCCGTACGTCAATACACAAACAAGGTGATTCGTTTGGAGCAAAGCGAAATTGCTCAGATCACTATGCATGGTGTGCGTCTATTTTCATTTGAGGGTGACGAAGTTACGCGTCGTCCGCAAGTCTTGGATATGAATCCCATGATCATGGACAAGCAAGGTTATCGCCATTACTTGCACAAGGAAATTCACGAGCAACCAATTATTTTGCGCCAGACTCTGAGCAAATATTTGGCCAATTGCGATAAGCCTTTGGACCTGTCACCGGCTCATATGACTTTTGCGCCGGAAAGTATCGATCTTGATCCTTCCAACTATGGCGTCAGCTTTACTGACCAAGAACTAAGATCAGTCGAGCGTGTTTCTGTTGTTGCCTGCGGAACGGCTTATCATGCGGGTTTGGTTGGTAAGTACATTATCGAAGAACTTTGCGGTATTCCGGTTGATGTGGAAATTGCCTCCGAAATTCGCGGACGTCGTATGCTTGTGAACAACAAGACATTGGCGATTGCTGTTAGCCAATCCGGTGAGACTGCAGACACGATTGCTGCTTTGTCGGAAGCCAAAGCCAATGGTGCGTTTACTTTAGGAATCACCAATCGTCCTGACTCTCACTTGGCTCGCGTCACCAGTAATTTGATTGTCACAGAATGTGGTATCGAAGTTTCGGTTGCTGCAACTAAGACATTTGTTGCCCAAGTGGCATGTTTCTATTTGCTGGCCATTTACTTGGCCGAAAAGCGTGGCACTATTGATCTGCAGAAAGCCAAGGCTCTCAAGCTGGATTTGTTGCGTGTGCCGTCCTTGCAGGAAAAGGTATTGGCCTCGGAAGAGTACATCAAAGAAAAGGCTGTGCAATATTCGGAAGCTAAGGCTGTCGTATTTATTGGACGTGGCTTGTCTTATCCGATTGCTTTGGAAGGGGCTCTCAAGCTTAAGGAACTGTCTTACATACATGCATCAGGCTATGCAGCCGGCGAGTTGAAGCACGGCCCAATTGCTGTTCTCGATTCGCAAATGCCTGTAATCACAATCCTGATTCCTGGCTCTGTTTATGACAAGACTTTGTCTAATGCGCAAGAAGCAAAAGCCCGTCACGCCAAAATGATTGCTGTTGCTCAGGAGTCTGATCCGGAAGCGAAGAAAACTTTCGAGACTATCTTGCCGATACCGGCAGTCTCCGAATTCCTCAGTCCAATGGTTTCAGTTCTGCCTTTGCAGTTGTTCTCATATTTCGTTGCCGACTACTTGGGCAAAGATGTGGATCAGCCGCGTAACTTAGCCAAGTCGGTTACTGTCGAATAAGCAATCGAATAAATAGATACCGGTACGGTATCTATTACCTGTCAGTGTCCAGCGTGAGACTAAGTTTGTTCGGCAACTGCTTGCCGTTTTTCTCCACTGATACTGTTAGTTGCTTAACCGTCATCCCGTGAATGCCGGCAAGCGTTTCGCAATTCGCATGGCACTTGTAAGCTGTTCCTTGCAGTAGCTTATTCACTTTGGCTTCAAACTTTTTTGCTAAGCCTGCTTCGTCCTTAGGCTCAACTCTAAAAGACGAGTAGATGATGTTATTTGCATAAGCTCCGAATGCTTTTTCCAGCTCCGGGCTGAATTGATCACCAGTAGCTCGGATGGATGAAGCAATTGCTTTGCCCAGGTTGTCTGCCATAGCCGCCCGCAAATCATTACCTGAGATTTCGAGTTTGCTTGCCTTCGGTATCGTCTCAAATTTGTCGTGTAGAAAGTCTTTTGTCTTAGCCACTCTGCTGTCATTTGTTTGATAGCTATCAATTTCTTTTTTCGTCACTTTGTTATCGCCATCGCGATCCATGAGGAAGCTAAAGGTATCGGCGTCATTTAATAGTTTGATATTCTCGATGTACACAGAAGGTGACGATAGGGTCGCACCAAGGTCGGACACTTGTTTGCCGAGATTGAGATTCCCCCAAGGGTTCTTACCAGAATCCTTGGGATTTGGAGGCGCATCGTGTTTCTCACGAGGACTGTCGGCTTCTTTGCCACCCATTTGTGTACCTCCACTTGCCCAATAATTCATATTCCCAACAGGAAAGCATATTCCCCTGATGCTTGGTTAAATTCTTACGCCGATCGGCGTTTACATTTGTCTGCCACCGTTGGTTGTTTCGGACATCATTGGTGGTTCGTCCTCAACAATTTTCGGTGTGAGCAAGAGCATTAACTCAGTACGGTGGCGACCCTTCAATGTGTTTCTAAAGAAGGCACCCAAAAGTGGTGCTTCAGCTAAGTACGGGACTTTCGCTAAGTTGGCTGCTTCATTTTCGGAGAACAAGCCACCGAGAACAAGTGTCTGACCATCTTTGACACGCACTTGTTGTGAAAGTACATCGCGATAAGAAAGGGTTGTGATCAAAACCGTGTCAGATGCGAATCTTTGCACTGGTCCGGTTGGTGCCGTCACCGATGGACGCAGACGCATAGTAATGAATCCATCTTCTGTTACTTTTGGCAAGACATCAAGGAATATGCCTGCCTTGGTAAGCTCAACGTTGGTCGAAACAACGCCCAAACTGATTGTTGATGTGACTTTGTGAATCACTTCAGTGGCGATGGTAATCAAAGCTTCTGTATTGTCTACAACTACTACTGACGGGTTAGCAATAATCTTGGCTTTGTTGGTTTGCAAAAGCAAATTGACATTGATACCAAATGCAGCTGGCAATGTGGCGATATTGGCACGACCGCCGGCTCTCTTACTTAAGGTCAAGAAATTGAAAGAGCTTTGAGCAACCGTTGCTGCTGCAACACCCGCAATGGCAGCCGGAGCAGCCGGTACAAGCGAGCCAATTAGTCCGGTAAAGGCAGCACCCGGTCCACCAGAAGTTACATCGGTCGGTTGGGTTTTTAGATTGACATCGCTAAAGGTCAAAGTCGATGTACGGGAGAATGTTTCAGCCGGTGGTGGTGCTGTCTGCACTTGGGTGGCTGTTGAAGTAAAACTCGATCCTGCAGGAGCGATGATGTTGCCGGTTGATCCTAAACCAGGTAGGAACTGGACAAGTGGATTGCCCGCATTACCCATAATCGAGGCGGACGCGCCTTCGCCTTGGGTATTGATAGAGGCACCAATTTGACGAATGCCTTCATTGGTTAATTCCACAAGCGATGCTTGAATGTGAATTTCTTTCGGGCGCCTGTCTAAAAGGCGAATTGCCTGATCGGCAACATTGATATCATCGGCGGTGCCGACAATGATCACCTGACGGTTGCGAGCATCAGGAATAACGACCGCGCCGCCACCATTTTGTTCAACCGGGTAGTCGAAGTTGGTTTCTTGAAAGGCGCGAATTTGGATCGAACCAGGATCTGTTGAAGCAGAGTTGAATCCGGTACCTTCTTGTACGGTTGTACGGACAGAGCCTCTGACGGAACGGGAGCCATCCGGACGAATGTTGAGCGTTGTTTCATTGCTCATTTCATCGGTTTCCGATCCGGCATTGTTTGTGCCTTTGCGGTCGGTAGTGGTTGAGGTTTTAGCAGCACCTCCTTCACCGACACCACGAAGTTCAGTGGAAACGCCGTCGTTGGTTGCGTCAGTAGCATCATTTTTTTGCGAGTCGCGTGCCTGACGTCGCACCGTATTGATGAAGTCCGGCAAAATGCCTTTGTTAAAGACCGACGCATGCAGAATTTGGGCAACTTCGAATGGGCTGGCATAGCTTAATTTGAAAGCTCTGGCCATTGGGCGGTTCAAGCCCAATTGCATCATTGCCGATGGCGAGGCAACAAACACCGTACTGCCGTCCAGCTCGCGGCTTTGTAATCCGGCAGCAGCGAGTACATTTTCCATGGCCTCATTCAAAGTCACATCATGTAAGTCGCCAGTAATTTTTCCTGTGACTGACTTGTCGATAATCACGTTCAGATTGCCACGACGAGCCAGCTCGGCAATTACTTCTCTGACCAATGCATCACGGAAACTAAGGTTGTGGATCAATTCTTCGCGGGTAAATAGTTTGAAGCGCTTATGAATTGTCACAGTGCCAGAAATTGTTGTTTGCGGCAAGCGAGTCGATTGGGCAATTGCAGGTGGTTTTGAAGTAGGATCCGGTATGCTTTGGGCAAGCGGTACTGGCTGAGGCTCGGTTGTGATGGCTTGTTCTTTAGAACTTGGTGCAGCTGATTCTTGTACTTTTGCATCTTGTTCTTTATTTTGTACGGGCGGTGCTTGCTCAACAGTAGTCGGTTGGTTTTGGCTGACTGGTGGAGCTGACTCTTGCGCAGGTGGTTGAGAATTATTGCTTGCCGAAAGTCCATCAGCTTTGATAGTGCCTGGCTGCGGTGAGCCTGTGTCTTCCGGTTCGGAGTCAGGCTCGGCCGGTGTATATTTCAAGAATACTTGTGGCTGGTTTAGTGTTTCCGTATTTGCAACCGGAGACACGCCCGGGCCAAGGTTTGCCCCTTGAGCAAGGGACGGACTAACAACAAAGGAAGCAACAGTGATCGAAGACAATAACCTGGGTAATAACACCCCAGTTAACTTTGAGAATCCTGGTAAGATTCTGGGCCGGCAAACCTGCTTCAGCCGCTTCATTTATTGTCCTGTCTAGCCACCAATGAAATTACCGTGGTGGAATACATTGGTTCACGCTACAAATAGCATTACCCAACGACACCATATTACAAGACAGATCTTAAATTGCAATAATTATATATATGGACACCATATATTAAACCTTGCAGTTTACTTCTTGGCTTGCTCTTGGCTGTGAGCCAGGCCAAAGATAGCCACTTCTAAATTGTTGCGGGCTTCATTTAAATGAGGGTTGAGACGCAATGCCAAGCGATACTCATTGACGGCAAGCAAAACTTCACCAGCACCATAAAGAGCATAACCAAGATCGTTATGAGCCTGGGGATTCAAGGGATCAAGATTGACGGCTTGTTTGAATTCATCGGCAGCAGAATCATAATCACCATTGGCATGTAAGCTACGGCCTAGAGCAATATGGGCTTTGGCAGAATTCGGATTGAGTAAAACTGCTTGTCTGGCAGTGCGTGATGCGGAGGCTTTATCGCCTGCCGTCAGCAAGGCAAAGGTTAATGCTACCTGTGCATAAGAAGAAGAAGGATCGGCAGAAACGGCTTTGCGAGCTGCTTTCATTGCGCCAACTTGGTCTCCTGCAGAAAGCATTGCCTCAGACAATCCAGCTAATATCGGTGCTTGTGAGGGTGTTGAGGTAGTGGTACCAATCGTGGCTAATGCTTGGCGATATTGCTTGGCTGCTTCTTGGGCGTTGCCACCGCGCATTAAGGACTCAGCAAACAATACTTGGATGTCGGGAATATTTGTACTTTCACAAGCTTTGCGAAATACCAGAACTGCTTGTTCGTGATCACCGATGAGATCCAAAACTTTAGCTAATTGGGCTTGAGCGCAAACATCATTGGGACTCAAATCAATTGCATGTTTCAATTGTCCGGCAGCTCCCATGCAGTCGCCTGCCAGATACAATAATGTACCAAGCTTGAAGTGCAAGTAAGCATTGTCCGGTTGATTGGTGATTAATTTGCGCAAATTGCTTATCGATTCGCCCAAAAGTTTGAGATCAAGCTGGGACGAATCAAGCATGAGCAATTTCAGGGCAGTGGATTGATTTGTTTTGATACTATCGGCAGTGGCACCCTTGGATGAGGGTGTCGTCGATGATGTACCAGCCGCCCATGCCAGGCTTGGGTTGAGTAAAAGTCCAACCAGGGCGGAGGCGGCTAGCGGCAAGCGTTTTTTGAAATCATCCATTAGGTATTCACTCGGATATTCACTAAATTTAAGTGGTTAAGCTGGCAAGAGTAACACGAGTCAATGTTAAGCTGGTCTGCCTGCCGCCGCAAGCCCATTTTGGTAATTTCCTCAGCTCTGAGAAGACAATTGGCTCCATCAGCATATTCACAATCAGCCTATGTGCATATTCCTTTTTGCTCGTATAAGTGCGACTTTTGCGACTTTGCTGCCTTTGCCGGGCTTGATCACATGGCTTCTGAATATGTCGATGTAGTGGTGGGGGAAATTGGCCAAAGGCTAGCTAAGATGCGCTCTCTGGGCATTAATATCGGCAAGCTAAGCTCGGTTTTCTATGGCGGTGGCACACCAGGATTAATAGATCCGGCTTTGATTGGTGCCATTCAAGATGCGTTGGCAGAACAAATCGGCTTTGCTTCAGATTGCGAGACGACTCTGGAAACTACGCCGCACTCAGTAACCCTTGACAAGGCGCAGGCTTGGTTAAGTTATGGCGTCAATCGCATTTCCATCGGTGTGCAATCTTTTATTGATGAGGAATTGGAGACAGTCGGGCGCGATCACAAAGCCTCGCAGGCTCTGCATGGATTGAAAACCGCACAGGAGGCTGGTTTCAAGAACATCAGCTGCGATCTGATGTTTGGTCTACCCAAACAGACACTGGCTTCTTTCGCCACAAGCCTTGAGACAGCACTGGCTCAAGAGATTAATCATCTTTCTTGCTACGGACTGACTCTGGCCACAAATTCGCCACTTTCTCTGCGTTATCCTCAGGACAGTCCGATTTATCCGGCAGAAGATAGCTACGTCGCCATGTATGAAAAGCTGCTCGAGCTGACTGCCCAAGCCGGCTTTGTCCGCTATGAGATTTCCAACTTTGCCAAACCCGGCTTTCAATCACGTCATAACCAATCATGTTGGGCGCGGCAAGAATATTTTGCTTTTGGCGTCAGCGCGCACCGCTTTATTGCGGGCGTTCGTTCGTCTAATTGGCGCTCTCTGGCTCGGTATATGAAAGACCCGCTCTCAGACGAGACAGCCGAAAAAATTGATCAAAAGGCTGCTGCCCAAGAAGCTGTATTTCTTGGTCTCAGGCAAAAGGACGGCATCGACCTGAATCAATTTGCTCAAGATTACGGCTTTCGCTTGGAAGATAAATTTGCCCTGCCAATTAGGAAATTTGTTGACTCTGGACTTTTGACTTGCGCTAATCAAAGGCTAGCCCTGTCTGATAAAGGTGTGTTGCTTAGTAATTCGGTCATGGCTGAATTAATTTAGGTTTAATCCCAATTAATTGCTGGGGAATTAGGTTTGGCAGGCGACAGGAATCGTGCTTGGCGGGTAAATATTGATTGGAATAGCTCTGGGGAATAGCTCTCGAGAAATTACCGACAGGCAGGTTCTAATAGGTTTTGGCTTTGAAACTTTGTCCAGAATGCTATGGCGAATACCAGGACGATCAAACTGAATGTCCTGAAGATTCTAGCGTCTTAACGGCAGTAGAGGACGATCCGCTAATCGGCACAAAAATTGCTGGGCGTTATACGGTAATGTCGGTGGTTGGCCGTGGCGGCATGGGTGTAGTTTATAAAGCTAAACACGATCTGATGGATCGCCTTGTGGCAATAAAAATGCTGCACTCGCATCTTGTCTCAGATGCAGAGGCATTGAAGCGTTTTCATCGAGAAGCAAAGGCTGTTTCGCGCGTGCAACATCCGCACACGGTGACGCTTTATGACTTTGGTATTACACCGAATGGACAGCCTTTCATTGTCATGGATTACATTGAGGGCACACACCTCAAACGCATAATTTCTCAATATGGTCCTGTGCCTTTGGCCAAAACAGCCCACATCTTCAAGCAAGTAGTTGAGGCTCTCACCTGCGCGCATAAGGAAGGTGTAATTCACCGCGATCTGAAGCCGGAAAACATTATGCTCACCAAGCGTGGTAATGATGATGAATGGGTCGAGGTTGTGGATTTTGGCATATCGATGTTGATGGCGACAGAACAATCGCCTAAGATTAGCCGCATCACGCGCATTGGTGATGTTTGTGGATCTCCGCCTTACATGAGCCCTGAGCAGTGCATTTCGTCTTTGCAAATTGATACCAGATCTGACATTTATTCCCTAGGAGTGGTGCTTTATGAAGCTTTGACCGGTAGGTTGCCCTTCCGCACTAAGTCGGCAGTGGAAATGATTGATTGTCATTTGTACGCGCCACCTACACCACTGAGAGTAGCCAATACCGAACTTGCCTGTTGCGAATCACTCAACTCACTTCTAGTCAAAGCCTTGCAAAAAGAACCAGATAACCGCCAACAAACCATGGAGGAATTTGGTGCGCAATTGTCGGAGGCAATTAAACTCGACTCGCTAAAGTTGAAAGCACTGAAGCAAAAATTGGAAGTGGAGTCTTTTGAGAATTTGGTTAGCGAAGCAAAGAGTCACGATGATGGTAAGTCACATCGCGCACACGCTGAGAATGCACCAGGGGCAGAAAATCAAGAATCGATTACTGGGGACAACAGGGCTCGCGGCCCAGGTCCTCTAGATGGTTTGCGTAGTGCGATTGCTAGAGCCTTGTCCTCACTATTAAGCTTTAGTGCGCGTACTGGTCAGAACCAACGTCCGTACGTTCTATCGAACTGTCCATATTGTGGCTGTGAAATTGAACCACAAGTGAATTTCTGCCTTTCTTGCGGTAGGAATTTGGCCTCACCGCAAGATGCTGCTAAATTGCGACCGGCCCAACATGTTTTTGCTTATCCCAAATTTCATAAGTCCAATGAAGGTAACACACCGCGCTTCAGCAGAAAAGCAAGAATGTCAGCAGGAAAACATGCGCATTTCTTGGGTATGTCACCTGGCTTTTTGCTTATTGTCATCATTGTCGTTGCTTATCTTTCACAAACCACATTCGGAAAGCAAGTCTTTGACACAACCATGAAGGGTGCTGGCAGTATCGCTAAGCAATTGCACCTGGCATTTTAAGGCGGGTTTTCTCAAGCCGCCTCTATTATGGTATAACTAAGTGTTACCATCCTTCTGATGTTCAAGGAGCGCTCAATGAAGAAGAAGATTTTACTAGCGATTGTTGCTGTTCAACTCCTGGCTACTTTTAGTCCGGCTTTGGCAGCAGATCCAGCTGGCTCAAGCGACAACAAAGTAGTTGGAGCGGCAAAAGCGGTTGGCCGTGGCATTATGTGGGGACCAAAGAAACTTGCAGAAGGCGCCAAGGCTGCCGGCTCCAAGATCAAAGATATGTTCCACCGCTAAATCCTGGCTGTATTTTGTCATTGAAAGTGTTCAGTCGATTGACTGAACACTTTTTGGTTGTCCATAATCAGATTTGCGAAATTAGAATTTGCAATCCAGCTTTAAAGCGACCGCAAGTCGTACAAGATATTCTTTCTTTGATATTTCTTTTGCACCAAATCGGTGCAAGTGACCAGTCATGTATTGACAATCTAATAAGGCAAAGTTACGTGCCTTGAGGTGTTCGACTAAGTGAACCAGGCAGACTTTAGAGGCATCGCGAGCAATATGAAACATTGACTCGCCCATAAAAGCACCATTGATGGCCACACCATATAAGCCGCCAACCAACTTGCCTGCTTCAAAGGCCTCCACGCTGTGCGCAATTTTCAGCTGATGAAGCTTGGTGTAGGCTTCAATTATTTCATCGGTAATCCAAATACCATCAGCAAGTAAAGATTTTTCAGCACTCTCTCTTTGTCGCGAACAGAGAGTAATTACCTTTTCAAATGCAGTGTCCATCCTGATTTCAAAAGCACTGTGTCTCACGGTGCGTGCTAAGCGTTTCGGCACATGGAAGTCTGCCAGGTCGATGATGGTTCGAGGATCAGGAGAATACCAGCGAATTTGATTGTCGTCTGCTTCTCCCATAGGAAAGATTCCTTGGCGATAAGCATTAAGCAAAATTTCCGGCTCGAGCTCAGGTCTCATCGAATCATCATTTGGTTGTTTTGCTCAGGGAGCGAATGTAAGCAATTAGGTCTACCAGTTCCTTGTCGGAAATCTTTTTCTGATTGAAAGCCTGCATTGGAGTGCCGACAATCCCGGAGCGAATAACTTTAGCAATTGACTGATCGGTGGGAAATTCTTTGGTGAATTTTTCGCCCTTGATTGGACTTTGTGGCATTATCACATTATTGCCACCAGGATGACACTGTGCGCAATTGGCTTTCTTAAAAACAACACTTCCGGCTTTTGCGTCACCTTTGTAAGCCGCCTGTGCTTGGTGGAGAAATTGAAATCCAATCAGCGAAACTAAGCTAAGCAAGAAAATATTCTTCTTCAATTGTTTGTGCCGATCCATTAGTTTCCTCCCGGTTGCTCTCAAGCAATTTGTAATTTGGTCAAAAAGATTTTTTCAAAACTTTGAAACAGTATTGTCCACCTGGCTCAGAAATCGGTTCTGAGCATGATTCCTCAATGAAATCTTTGGCGAATGTGGGAAAAAATGTATCGCAGTCATAAGCATCATCAAGTTGTGTAAGAAAAATTCTCTGGCAATTTTTATGGCCAATTGCTTCGTGGTAAATTTGTCCACCACCAAGCACAAAACACTTTTCTGCATTGTGCTTGCTAGCCAGTGACAGGGCTTGATCAAACGAGTTTGCCTTTAAGACGGCCTCTGGCAATTGGAGGCTTGCATCTCTTGTCACCACAATGTTTAGTCTGTCTGGCAGCGGGCGAAACTTTTCCGGAATTGATTCCCAGGTAACTCTGCCCATAATCACAGCATTTTGTTCTTTGTTATGTTCAGTGGTTAGCTTGCGGAAGTTGGCCATATCTTCTTTCAAGCGCCAAGGCAAACCACCAGCTTTGCCGATGCCCAGCTTACTATCGCATGCCACGACTATATCGAAATTCATTGCCTTCACACAGCCACGGGAAACTTGATGAACGCTTGTGGTTGGTAATTCTTGATTTGAATGTCTTCAAATTGCAAATCCCAAAATGGTTTGTCGGCAATTTCTAACTCGGGCAATTGGCCAGGGGTGCGTGTCAATTGTTGCTTTAGCCCCTCGACATGATTGAGATAGATGTGCGCATCACCTAATGTGTGAGTGAAAATCCCAGGTATGAGATTGCACTCTTTAGCAACCATGCACATTAGTAAGGCATAGCTGGCAATGTTGAAAGGCACTCCCAATGCCATATCTGCTGAGCGTTGGTAAAGCTGGCAATCGAGCCTGCCGTTAATCACGTAAAACTGGAAAAGAAGGTGGCATGGTGGCAGGGCCATCTTTTCGATGTCGGCCACATTCCAGGCTGTAACTAAAAGCCGCCTGGAATCAGGGTTGCCCTTGATCATTTCGATCACTTGTTTTATTTGATCGATATGTTCTTTATGCCAGTGGCCATTTTCGTCTTGCACAAATTTCGGCCAATTGCGCCACTGGTATCCATAAATTGGTCCAAGCTCGCCGGACTCATCTGCCCAGGCATCCCAAATTGGTGTATGTTGGGTCAAGTTTGCGTTGATGTTGGTTGAGCCTGCCAGGAACCACAAAAGCTCGCGCACCACTGCAGAAAAAAGTACTTTCTTGGTCGTCAAAAGTGGGAAGCCTTCGCGCAAATCGTATTTGGCTTGCATACCAAATAGCGAAATTGTGCCGGTGCCAGTTCGGTCGGCTTTCGTTTCCCCTTCTTTGA
>JAGVKG010000047.1 GCA_020050685.1 Candidatus Obscuribacterales bacterium
CCTAACAAGCCAGGCTTTCCTTTGCTGCAAAACTTACGCGACCATTCTTATGCCACCATCTCTGAGAAATCTTCTGCCACTTTGCGTGAAAAATGACAGGATCGGAGTTGCGTTAGATCCAATGTCCCCACTAGTAGAAGCGAGATTCACTGTCGTTCCGGTCAGTGTGAAATTGCCAGAACGATCTATCGAGCCATTTCCATGTGCAGTTAGCTTCATTGTTCCCGCTGATGAATCAGCGCCCACAGTTATCGATCCATTGTTAGCAGTCGTTAGTTCAATTGTGTCAACGGCAATCGATGCACCCAAAATTACACTGTTCGTTTCGGCGACGAAGGCACTGCCATCTGTATTCAATATTAACGTTCCAGCGGATGTGTGGATCGACGTGGTACTCGAACCAATATCTCCATCGCCCGATGTGAGATTCACAATAGTACCAGCCAATGTAAAATTGCCAGAGCTATCTATCACACCACTTCCGTCTGCAGTCAACTTTATCGTTCCTGCTGATGAATTAGCTCCTACAGTTATCGATCCATCGCTTGCTGTAGCGAGCTCTAACGTGCCCGTAGCAGTTGATGCTCCTAGAACGACACCATTGCTCTCACTCACAAACACATTTCCTGCAGTTTGTAGCGTCAACATTCCAGCAGATGTCTGGATGGGAATCACATTGGATCCAATATCTCCAGTAGAGCTAGTCAGTGTGACACTGCTTCCTTGAACAACACCGATCAGTGATCTCAATATTCTTCCGCTACCACTCGCGTTGATTATCGTCGCACCATTGGCTGCACCGATAATCCCACCCACTGTTATATTTCCATTCGAAGGAGTAGTTGTATTGACAGTTACCTGTGGTGCAGATATTGAACCATTAAGAAGCACCGCTCCTCCAGCATTAATGATTAGGTTTCCGTCGCCTAGAATTTGTCCCGTGCTAGCCAAAGTTAGAACAGGGCCGCCCAGGGTGCTTGAGATATTGACTGCTCCACTTGGTGAATCTGTAAATACACCATTACCCTCAACAATTGCCTGACCTGTATTACTAGCCGAACTCAAACCAACATTGACGGCATTGGTACTTTCACTAAATCCGGTAAACTCGATCGTAACGCCATGTGGAATATTGAGAGCCGTGAGCGGTTCCACGAGATTAATAGCGCCTAGTATTAGATTGCCGCCAGTTGCAACACCGCCGGAAATTTCCAATGTCCCACCGAGAAAGCCAATAGCCTGATATCCGGTAATTATGCTTACAGCATCCGAATTGGTCAGATCAAGGCTTAAAATTATTGGATGAACATTTTCACAGTCATCGCACAATTGATCAGATACATAAATTGATCCGCTAGCCTGAAGAATCAGATTGTTCGCGCCTGGAGCCCTTACTACCGCCAATGGTTGAATTGCACTAGTACCTATATTGCCACCAGTTGTTTTGAGAATGATTACAGGACTTGCAATAGCTGTCGTGGTCATCTGCGCGATTACGGCTCCTTTAGCTGACAGCGAAAATATCGAACCTGCACTGGAGGATGAGACATCATTGCTAAATAGAACCTTATCCCCACTCACTGGATTGCGCAGCCAGACTGATCCCGATGCCTGCGCGATAAGAAATAAGTAGTCTGGCGCGACATAACTAGCCACATTTAACGGTGTTACCACAGAGCCAATATCGCCAGCTAGCGCAGTAAGAGTGACATCGTGAGAAAAGATACTTCCCTCGCCCCGAATATTTCCATTGGCATGAATTTCTACTCCGCCAGGTCCATTAATGAGTCCATTGACGAGGACATCACTGCTTGCACTAATTACTAGGTGACCATCACTGATGATGTTTCCATTAGCGCCTACAGTTAAAACAGGACCAGGATTACTGCTCGAAATATTCACAATAGCTTTGGGACCAATATCAAAATGCTGTATTCCATTGACCACTGCTGATGCAGAGGTACTTGACGCGGTAAGGTCTATGTTGATTGGTGAATAGTAATGGAATCCCCTAAATGTTACGGATACACCTTGGGGGATATTTAACGCATCGATACCTTCATATAGATTAGAAGGTTCCACTACGAGGGTACCGCCAGTAGCTATGCCTCCCGAAGTGATTAAATGACCTCCTATGCCGTCATTTGCCTGTCCAGCAAGAATAGCATTGACGGTCGCAGGATCAGTTAGATCGAGACTTGATAGCAAAAGTGGATTGTACGAACTTACTGTTTCGATATGAACGCCACCGCCAAGTGAAATATGACTTGCGTCAAGGTCTCCGGTGTCAAAAATTATATTGTTAATGTCAGCAGCTATCGTATTGTCTGGTGATGATGCAGATATACCATTCTCGCCGAAAAAGACATGACCACCTCGGGAGCTGCTTGATAGTACGTTAGAGGGTGTGCTTCCAAAGACCGGCTGAAATGGTATTGCTCCCCCTACACCAATGAAAATATCGCCAGGATCAGACTTATCTGCTAGCACAGTCATGCTTGCATTGGCGCCAATCAAAATTGTCCCATTAGTATCTAAATTGCTAAGAATAATTCCGTAATTGGCTGCAATCTGCGCATTGGGAGCTACCAGAATTGCGCCGAAATAGGTTTGCATTTGGATAGCCGATGCCGAAACATCATTAAGTGTGATACCAGATTGCGATACAACTCCAAAAAGGTTTCCTGCTGATGAATCACTAACCACAACAAGATCGCCGGTAAGTGTATCAACGACACGCACATTTGCATAAGCGTGACCGGTTAAATTAAGCGTCCCGGGTCCACTCAGACTGCTTGCTACCACCATCAATGCATTAGGATTGCTAGATCCCTGAACGGTACCATGCACGCTAGTCAAATTCATGTTTGGGCTAGCGATGATGGCCAGTGTTTCTAATGACAGCAGATCTCCTCCGGCAAATATATTCAGGTTCGATGCTGCGTAAACGTTGCGGTTAAGTTGAATGCCTGCAGTGCTGTCTTCGTTCGGCAATCCAGGAATTATGTAGTGATTTCCTACAGTAGATCCATCGGCATTGAACTCTAATGGCGAGCCGTTATCTGTTGCTACTGGCTTGGTCGCCATAGTGATTGTTCCGCCGGCACCGTTTACCAGAATCGGTCCGGTTGTTATACCAGTGCCGGATTGTGCATCAGCAACAATCACAACTTTGCCAGCGCTTCCATTTATAACAATGGAGCCAGAGGAAGGAAGTGTAATTTTGCCCTTTGATGCACCGTCTCCGACGGCAGCCAAGGTGATTGTGCCACCGGTCGATGTCCCGGAAGCATCAATCAGAGTTGATTGTGTGCTTCCGCTCAAATCGATATTGGCACCCGCACCATTTTCCACATCAACAAAAATTGTTTTGCCGCTAGGTACGGCATTACCACCGGAAGGAAGTGTGGATGAGTTCGTACATGTGTCACATGGAGTAATGACTGCACCGGCAATGAGAGTAATGTTCTTGCCATTGGTACCATCAGTAGCTGAAATCTTGCCATTTGTACCAGCAGTAATATTTCCCGAGGCAATGATTGCGATTGCTTCACTGGCGCTCACTGTTCCCGTAATTTGAATGTTGCCACTGGCATTATAGAAAGTTGGATCTATAAGGTTCAAATCACCAAGCAGTAAATCGCCTGTTGCCGCAGAGATATGTGCGCCATAGCCAGTTGAATTTACAACACCGGTTAGTTGTCGGACATCCACATTTGTGACACCGTTACCTGTATTGAGATTCAATGTCTTCGAAATAAGATCGCCACCTGTCAAATTAGTGTTAGCGGCTCCAACGTAATTTGCATCACGCAAATTGATTGCGCCGGTTGGTGCAAGGATTTGTCCGCCGAGGTTATTGATGTTCATATCTACGGCTGTCACAGTGTTGAAGTTGGCATTGCCATTTAAGGAAGCCATTGCGCCGCTGTTCACAACGTTTGGCGACCAGACATTCATGTCACCCATTGCGTGCATAAGTGCTGGAGGGCGGCCGGCTTGACCGGCGTTTGTGATTGTGCCACCAGCAGATAAATTCAGATCGCCGGCGCTGATGATTCTGCCTTCGTTCACTAAATTATCGACAGCACTCAATGTCATGCCGAGGTTTGGTACAGAGTTGCGTCCCATCGGTCCTTCGGCCATTGATGTGATCACGCCAGTTGTTTGGTTGAAAATGTTTTGTGCGTTGAATGCTGCGTTTGTTTGGGCAGAACTTGATGAGAACGCGAAGATTCTTCCGGAGTTAACTAGATCACCAGAAAACGACAATGAAGCCAACGCGCCAAAATCCTGTACCAATTTCACGCCGACTGGAATCACTAAGCCAGTTAATTGCGCAGCCATGTCTGACGAAAGAGTAAATCTTCCGCGCACAGCGTTACCATCCGCACCAAGTTTCAAACTCTGAATGCCACCACTCATTACCTGCGACACAGCCATCAGCTCTGCAGGAGTGAGGACATCGCCGGCTCCAACTGAGCGAACAGCACCACCTACATTTATATTTACCGTATTGGCAAGACCAAGTGCACTAGCAGAAAGAGATCTCGTCGTTGAAGAAAGATCCATGTTCACAGCTTCAGTCAGTCCACCACCACTAGCCACACCTGCAGCAGCAGCGGCAGCAGCTCGTCCTTGTCCTCGCTCCCACGCCAGCGCTGGGCTGACACTACTTAGCACCAAGGATAGACCAACTAAAACCGTACAAACAAAATTCCTAACGCGCATTTTTACTCCCACCAAACTACCCTATGTAATTCCAAATCAAATAGCACCAATATCCAACGAACTTTCTTCGTAATCACCCGTGTCAATTATTTGCTCGTCTCCACTCCCAGAAACTTGAGGCAAATAAGAAACTTTAGACGCGGCAGCAAACCCTGCTGTGTTCATTTTTATTTCCGAGCCAGACACAGCTCCCAAGTTTCGGATAAGCACAACACCATTTTCAATTTCTATAAAGTTATTCGCAGGGGTTGGCAAGAACGTCACACCACTTACGTTGATCTTTCCTTTTACTGAAGAACCAACTGATGCCGTTGTCCCACCTGCAACTATCGACGGTGGAGTCGGACGAGCCTTGAGTTCAGCAGCAACTTGGCTCGTTGTGGTTCCGGCCAGAAGTTCAATGCCACCACCGCCACCGCTAGTGAAACCTTTGGCAGTGAATGTGTTTCCAAAATTATTGGGACCTATCGGTGTACCGCCGATGATACTATGACTGGCAATCACGCTTATGCTGCCACCGTCTGCCACATAATTCGAAGAGTCACCCAGATTAATATCTCCAGCCAATGCAACTAACTTTATTCCTGAGCCAAGCGAGTAAAGGAAGTTCGTCGTACCAAGAGTAATAGAATCGCCGGAAATGCTAATAGATCCGACCGTCTTCACCATAGATTGCGAAACCAAGTTGTTGACATAAACGGATCCAACAAACTTAGCTCGCGCGCCGGCGGCGAACAATCCGTTCAAGGATACATCTCCCAAAGATTGAAATAACATATTGGAGCCCGAACCAAAATTCTCGACTTGCTCAAGAACTATGCCACTTGCTCCATTGACTGTCAATTTGCCAACGACAAGCATGATATTGCCGCCACCAATTGAAACATCTTCAATCATGCCTTGACCAGTAGAAACACCCGCATTAAACGTCAGATCTTTGTCGACGATAAAATTATTCGTATTGTCCAAGAAAATATCGTGCTTAGAATTGAACGTGACTGATTTCACGCCCTGGCAAGCAACACTGGAAAGTAGCAAGTCATCACCGCTATTGATTATCAAATCCTGACCAGTAGAAACTGCCCCAGTAATATTTACCGTGGAAGAAAAGTTAAACGTAGCAGTGGTGAAGGCATACAGACCATTCAGGACGGTAACACCTTCAAGGCTAGGTCCGTTGATGACCAAATTACCATTTGTCAATTTCGATGAGCCAATAATGATCTTGTCTGCAATCATCAGCACGGCTAGATCAACAATCTTTCCAGGAACCTCAGGAATTAGGTTCTGAATTTTGATCGTGCCAAGATTGGTATTTCCCCTGCCGGAAATGATCGAAACACCGCCAAGCGTTCCGTCTTCTCCGCTATCAATTGGTGAATTGCCACCCAAGGTCAAACTGACGGAGCCTTTATCCGCTGTATTACGCAAGACCAGCGATCGGCTCGATATTTTTCCGATATTAACAATGGACAAAGTGTTAGCGCCTATGATTTCCAGCCTTTGTGTATCATCCGATCGTAATCGTCCCGTGGGCGCAATTGACAAGGAGGTATTTCCCAAATCCAACCTGGCGGTAGAAGAAAACGGCGGTGTGGTAGTGTAGGAGCCGACAAAATCGAGTATGCCGGTTATCGTTGCTGTCTTCAGCGATGGCGACATAATCAGTCGCGTACTTGCTTGAGCGTCTGTCAAAATAATCCCTACCGCCATAGCAAATTCTTCGCCGCTTACACCGGTGCGTATATTGAATGCCGTCATTGGTCTGTTGAATTCCAGACCCGGAATCAAAATTGAGTTAGGAGCAGTATTGCCAGGTAATGCCAAATTTGATGCAGCACCACTTGCGGTAAGTCCAATTGTTTGAGCAGTGCCTCTGGTAATTTGATAAACAGCCAGCGCTTGAGCAGGAGTTAGTTTTGTCCTCGGGGAATTTATGTTTAACGGATCGATAAGAAGATTCACCGTTTTGGTTACACCATCTTGAGTTATTTCAACTGAATCAGCACCTTGTGCATCGACAGTGATTTTTCCCTGGATCTTTTGTCCGAAGACACGTGATGTAGAAAGCGTATCAGCAGGGCCACCAGCAACGAGTGGTCCGGCTGAACCGTTAACTGATGCATTGCCTATTTCAAACATCGCACCAGGCAAAGCATATTCGCTGGCAACTGAAGAACCAAGATCAAATGCCAAAGGTATCGGTTGACAATCGAAAGTCTGAATGATTATCAATCCGCTTTCTCCGTCAGCACCGCCACCGCTTCCTTTGCCGCCAAGAGTTATAACGCTGCCACCACTAGATCCTCTAATTTGTACAGTGCCAGCATCAAGTTCTACGGCACCACCAGCTCCGCCTACTTTCATGGCTCCATTGCCGGCACCACCTTTGACGCTCACCATGCCACCAATGTCTATATAACCAATGCGTTTAGTAACGTCCACATCGAACTCAAAACTGGGAGAAAGAAATACGATTGTTCCTCCATCGGCACCATTCTGATTATCTGTGGCTGCACCACCTTGGGAAAGTACACTGCCTTTAATCTTGGTGCCTGCAGCTATAAGAACAATGTTTGCGCCAGCGCCTGGCAAATGCGCGCCGGATTGCTTGAGTCCGCCTGCGTTAATAGAACCACCAACGCTAAATAATGAATCCGAACATTGCATAGTGATCTCGCCACCACCATCTTGCCCCAGCGAGATGATGTCGGATGTAATGGTCATGCCTGTTAGTGCAGCTATAAGTATATTTCCACCAGTGCCAAGCGTGCCGGTCGCATTAACACTACCATTGATAATCCCAACTCCAGTTAGGGCGCCAGCTGTGATTGCGCCGCCAACTTCGCCTTGGGCACTCAGCGAGCCACCAACGAAAAGTTCTCGAACCGCACCAATGGCAATTTCACCGGCAGTAAATCCTTGATCAACGCTATTTTTTGCATCGGTGATCACTCCACCGCGAATTATTACTTCCACGCCGTGCATCAACACCTTACCGCCACCACCAGGTCCAGAGGTATTAATCGCTCCTGTTTCGACTCCCATTAGCTCAGAGGTCAAAGTTACTAATCCACCAGTGCCAAATTGCTTTTGCCCACTCAACATATATGACGAAGCAGTAGCGGAAACTGTACCGCCTATCTGAATTGCACCATCACTGGTAACCGAGATATTGCCACCAGATATGATGCCATTGGCATTTATACCTTTTGCCACTCGTGCAGTTCCAGTCTCGGTAACAATGGTGACATCGCCAGCTTCTCCGGCCGATGAACTGGTAAATATTCCACCAATTGGATTTAAGGAGAGCACTGACTTTTTCGAATAGACATAGCCAACATTTACACCGCCATTTCCCGAAGAGCTAAGTGAGACATCTCCACCTCCCAGCTTACCGGCGGCCGTAATATTGCCCAGAACATCTATACCTTCGGGAGCGTCAATTGTCACGTTGTTACCGGTGGCATTGGTGCCCGTTGTGGTGATATTACCCATGACCATGACAGACGATGTCGTGCTAGAAAGAGCCACTTCTCCGCCATCCAGTGGTGAACCGGCATTGATTAGACCAACGACTGCTAATAAACCAGGAGCATTTATAGTTACATCGCCAGCACGAACGCCTGCTGATGTATTGATATTGCCATTTCGGAGTATTGAGTCGCCAATCAACACCGCTGTACTGGCAGAAGGTGTGCCGCTAATGCCACCGCCATCTTGAGCCAGGGTACCATTGTGAAAATGCATTGTCGCATCAATATCAGGTGTAGCGCCGGCGATGTTAACGGATCCGCCAA
The DNA here is from genome assembly GCA_020050685.1 of Candidatus Obscuribacterales bacterium. Classification (GTDB taxonomy): domain Bacteria; phylum Cyanobacteriota; class Vampirovibrionia; order Obscuribacterales; family Obscuribacteraceae; genus JAGVKG01. The sequence continues at coordinate 8,532 of JAGVKG010000047.1, forward strand.
AACGGCTTCCACGAGTGTCGATGCCACCACAGACACAAATTTCGCCTCCATCTCCTTGAACAACAACGTTCCCGCCATCGAGTTTACCTGAGCTTGTATTGATGCCACCAATTCTGATCAGACCAGATGAATCTTCACTACCTGAATGAGCATAAATGTGTACATTACCGCCACGGAATGCGCCAGCTGAAACAGTTTTGATTTGCACCAACTCCAGACCGATGCCTCCACCCTCGTCCGATGCATCGGAAACAGAGTAAGTAGTAGTGCTGTTAATGTCTCCATTCGGACCAGTGCCAGGCGATATCGTGTAGCCGGCCATAATATAAAGATCTCCGCCGCGACCGGTCTTGCTCGATAGATCTATCAAGTTAACCGTTTCGTAAGCCACGATATTGGTCTTTGCCAAGATCGCCACATCTTGGCCGGGATAAGAAATATTTTCGCCAAGCAGCACATCGCCACCGCTATTGACGTAAGTGGGGTCTCCAGTTAATTCCATATGACCGAGCGATAACCGCCCATCAGCCACTTCCACGTGCGCGTCTCCAGCCGTAACATTTATCGTACCGTCAATGCGATTCACCTTCAGATCGACAAAACCATCACCACCAAAGATGTTCATGGAATTGGCGGCAAAGTTTCCGCCGTAAACGTTCGTGAGATTCTTGGCGGTGAAGCCAACATCGCGTAAAACGATCATGCCTTGATTGGCGGAAACACTGCCACCAACATTGTTAACCACTAAAGACTGGCTAGATGCAGAATTAAAATAAACATTGCCGGACAGTGCTGAAATGTTTCCGGAATTTGTCAACTTGCCGGCATTGCTATAAAGCAAGACACCCTGCCCACCAGAAATTGTTGCCGGCGTAGAGTTACCACTCAGATTGGAAATTTCCCCCGCCGCATAGAGCGACAAAAACCCAGATGCACTAATTGTCCCGGAATTGCTAATGTCGGATGCAGAAAACAAAGTCATATTAACTGGACGCTCAGAGCCATCCTGCCCAGTGACCAGACTGCCGCTAACCAACACATTCCCCGCCCGAATATTCACCATATTTTCGGGATTATTTCCCAGACCCATCACGATGCCCTGCGCAGAAAGCGTCTGGGAAACGTGCAAATCAGAGGCTCCAGACAAAACTGCCATCACCGCTTCTGGCACAACCAAATTTGAAAACCTAGACGTGTTCAAGTCGGAAACAGAAAAACTTCCGCCGATAGCCTCGCCCAAAGAACCAAGGGTTAAGTTTTGCGAATTGCCCGTGATCACCTGGGCTAATGCCACAAACTCCGATGGCGTCAGCAAATCACCGGCACCAACCTGACGGCTCGCCCCGCCCACATTAATGCTGGCCTGCGCGAAACTGCCAAGCATTGCCTGGGTTACGGCAACCGAAGCCACAGTGGACGCCAAATCCAAATCGAGGTGCCTGCCCGCTGCTTGACGAAAGGCTGCCGCATTGCCAGCGAATTGCGCTTGCGCCTGGCGCGCTTCCCGCCTTTCAGCAAATGTGCCTTCAGCAAAAGCCAAAGGCGCAAAAGTCGGCAAAAGCAACAACACAACTGCCACAAGAACAAGGGCTTTGTTCATTTAGGTATACCCTGCACTGGCTCTGCCAGTCCCAACCCCGGCAAACGGTCCGCCCTGACCATTTGAAATTGACGCATATTCGTAAGGTGCTGCATTCTAGCTCCATGCAGTTTACGCGCCATTCCATAAAAGGAAGACGGTAATCAGTTTGCCCCTACGTTATTAAGATCATACGCCAAGTAGCGCCAAATTTACAGCCTTCCTCATGACATTTTTATCTAAGCTTCCCCCCAGCCTCATTTCATCTTAATTCTCATATCTCCAAATAGACATTTACCTCAAATAAAAATATGGCAAATCAAGCGAAACCTTTGCCAGCCCGCCGTGTAAACATATTTGGAAGCATGGATTAGCAACCCCTATGCATGCTTCCACAATTTAAGCCAAAAGAACGAAACCTTTTTGGACCAGTTGTGTATACGAAAACGGAAGCATGCCAAGTTACCCTACGGATGCATGCTTCCCCTATTTAAGTAGACAAGACCAAGTACATATGCAATCCCGCGCAGAATGTACGACGCTCACGGAGTGAGAAAGGAGAGGCTTTTGGAGTCCACTGCAAAGTTGTTTTAGATCGAAAGGTCTCGGAATAAATTTTGCTCCGGAGTTAGGTCATCGCTATTCCAGGTGCCGCATGTGCCCGCGGCACCTGTTAGCGATCACTATTAAGGAGCTCGATATGTTGTCACTCTTGGCAAACAAAACCGATATCATATATTTTGCAATGGACAACATGGCTCATCTGGACGACAGCGCGCTCATAAGCCTCACGCTTGCAGGCGACGAGAAAGCATTCGAAGTCTTGGTACGAAGGTACCAACGGCTGGTTTACAACGTGCTTTATCAGATGACCTACTCGCACGAGCAGGCGTCTGATTTAACGCAAGAGACTTTTCTCAAGTCGTTTAAGTCGCTTTCGCGGTTTCACCGGTCTGCCAGATTTAAACCTTGGCTACTTAAAATTGCTACCAATTCGGCTCTAAACTTCATCCGGGCGCAAAAGCCTCAAGATTCGCTTGAGCAATTGCTGGAAGACGATCCGGCGCAAGAGCCCATGGCATCCGACAATGTAGAAGAAAACATTGCCAGAAAGTTTGACCAACGCCAACTGCAAGAGGCGCTCGGCAAACTTTCTGTTCGTCATCGGCAAATGTTTGTTCTGCGTTATCAATTTGATTTAGCGTACGAAGATATTGCAGAAATCACGGGCGAACCAAAGACAACTATCAAGTCTTTGCTGTTTCGTATACGTGAAAAATTAAGGTCCCTGTTACTTGGCGGTATACAGGACAAGGTCTAAGAAATTAGACACGATTGGGCGGTTAGGAAACGGATATGAACACAGACAATCAAAACACATGCAAGGAAATACGCTCAAAGCTATCGGCGCTTTGGGAGATTGGGGATGAGAAACCTGATCAAGTGATGGTTTTTGCGGTGGAACGTCACTTGGCTGAATGCGACAGGTGTCGCGGCTGGAAAGAAGAAATGGAGTCGATTGCCAGCTTGGCCAAAGCCATGCCGCAATTTGATGTGCAGGAAAGTCTCACCCAAAACATTATGCGATCCATCAGGCTAGCACCTGTCAGTCGCCCATCGCCAGCATTCATATTTGTGTTTGCTTGCACATTCGTTATTGCTATCTATTGGCTCTACGCGCTTGAAAGTACAAACGGTTGCTTAGCCTGGTCGATTTGCTTAGCAATTGCATTTTCAATTCACACACTCACTAGCTCAACACCGGTTCCGGCATATGAGGGAAGTGAATTCTAATGCGTACGATTGCCCTGTTTATTTTAGCCATCGCGATGTTCATGCAAGTGATCTTCGCACCGTTGCCGCCGCCGGATTTGGGTGCGCATAATTCTGGCTCGTATAGCGATGCGTCCAATCGAGAGCATTTTGTCAATTCCACAATCGGTCAATTGTTTCACCACTTACCAATGCCGGAAATCATTGCGGAAAAACCATTGAAAGGAAATGTGCGGCACTTCCCAGTTTTGTACTGGCGACTCTGGGCGGACAAACAACAAGATCCGGTATTTGCATTTCTGATTCTGATGGCGGTGTCTAACTTAGTTTGGTTCTTGTTACCAAAATCTCTAACTGGTGCGGCACAAGCATTAGGCAGAAATTTCTGGAGCTCATTTGCTCACGGGCTTGTGGCGCTTTGCGGCACATTGCTTGCGATTCGTGTTTTGTTTATGTCCGTGGTCGGCTCTCCGGTGGGATACTTTTTAATTGCCGCAATTGAAACCGGCTTTTTCTTAGGCGTTTCCGTTTCCGGTATGGTAATGGGCAGAGCCATTCTCCACAAACTCAACTTGCTAAAATCCGAAGAGAAAAACACAGCCAAAGAAAGAGCCCTGTATCTTGCTTGCGGCATGGCCATCCTTAGCTTGATGCTCCTAATTCCCGAACTCGGCGAAATCCCCAGGCTCGGCACCAGACTGGTATCACTCTACTGCATCCTCGGCATGGGTGCCTTGATACATAGCAAGTTTCACAACAACAAATAATCTGGCGTACCTGCGTAAATATCCCAGTGAAAGCCAATGATTCAATTTGCTTAATAACTGTTGGTCACTCATAATGGATTCATTCCCAAATGCCAACTAGCGGTGCTATTCAACCGTGAAGCTTTCTGCCAATGCAATCAAACTTTGTCTAATCGTACCGAGCGTATTGGTTCTTATTGGCGTTGCACTTTTAGTTGATCCAAAGACGGCATTGCGTCTGACACCAACCGCCCTTTTGCAATTTGGGGCGAATTTTGCGCCTTACACGTTGGCACTAAATCAATACTGGCGCGTGATCACCGCCGGCTTTGTGCATCACGGACCGATTCATTTTGGCTTGAATATGTGGGCGCTCTTTATGCTCACGCCCATGCTTTATGGATTGGTCGGCGGTGGGCGATGCCTGTTTGTCTTTCTGCTCTCTGTTATTGGTGGTTCGCTTTTTAGCATTCTTTGGGATCCGACAATCATTAGCTTTGGCGCATCAGGCGGCATCTTTGGCATGTTGGGATGTTATGCCACTTGCTCATATCTGAAGACAAAATTCGGAGCATCGAACTCGAAACAAGTTTCCGGTTTATGGATGTTGGCTGTCGTTATTTATTGCGTGTTGCTCGGAATGATCACACCTGGCACGGACAATGCCAATCATCTTGGTGGATTGCTGACCGGCTCGCTTTTGGGAATATGGTGCGGAGCCGCAACACTAGAGAGAATCAAATGCCAACAACTATCGAAAGTATCCTTGGCCTGTTGCATCGTTCTCTTAGTTTGCTTATTTGGTATTGAGAAGTTCACCATGGGTAGCAATTCCCGGTTGCAGTCCCTGGCAGAAGAACAGGAAGCAATTGAGTTGGAATCAAAGCATGATTATGCACATGCGCTGCGCGTCTTGAATCAGGCGATTGCCCGAAGTCCAGAGGAGATGTCGCTCTATGCCTCACGCATAACTATTCTCATTGAACTCAAACAGTTCAGAGAGGCACTTGCTGATTGCGACCACGTGCTCTCGCAGAAGAGCGATGACAGAGCCGCCTTGTTGTGCAAATCAATCGCACACCACAACTTGGGCGAAGACAGCACGGCTGTAGACGATTTAAAGTCCCTGATCAAGCTCGACCCATCCAAGCCTCTCTTGTACAACAACATAGCTTGGAGCCTCATCGCCATGGGGAAATACGATCAGGCACGTGCATACATCGACAATGCCATCGCCATCGATCCGAACCTCGCCACGGCTCACGACACCAAAGGCGTATTGCTAACTTGCACAGGCAAGCTGCACGAAGCATTAGCTGAAATTGACCGTGCCATTACCCTCAACAAAAGAGACGGTGCAGCCTACTATCATCGCTCAATCGTCCTCAGCAAACTCGGCGATAGCCAAGCCGCAGAAAACAAAAACAAAGCACAAGCGCTAGGCTACAAACCCGAACCCTGGGAAACTCAACAATAGGGTTTCACTCAAGATCATTCGTTGATTCTTGTGGCTACAAGCGGAAGGACTTGACAAGATTATGCCATAATGGCATAATTAGAATCAGGATGCTGGAGGCATACCTGTGCTCATAATCAACAGATCGGAAATCGACATGTTCGTGACAAAACACTCTAACGCTCGTAAGCCGTTTGCCCAGTGGGTTCAGAAAACGCAGGAATCCGAATGGAAAAACTTCGCCGATCTCAAATGTACCTTCAATAGTGCGGACTACAAAAGTGGATTCGTAATCTTCAATGTCGGTGGCAACAATTATCGAGTACAAGCAGAAGTTTTCTATGACCTTCAGCAAATTCACATCTACCGAATTGGAACCCATACAGATTATGATAGGTGGCAGCTATGACAGGCACAATGAAAGCCAGCAATGCATACATCAAATTAGTTAAGCGATTCCCTCTCAAGCCTATTCGCGATCGTGAAACTTTCATTTACGCGCGAGAAATATTTAAAGAGCTAGGTCTAAAAGGTCTTTCGCGCAATCAAGATGAAACTGATTACCTCATGATGCTCGGACGTTTGATCGCAGATTATGAAGCGCAACACTTGCCACAACCAAAGAAAGTCATGGCACCACACCAAGCATTAGCTTCATTGATGGAAGATAACAACCTCTCTCAGACGACACTTGCCCAAGCTATCGACACAGATCAAGGACACCTCTCAGCTTTTCTGTCCGGCAAACGAGGCATGAGCGTCAATGTCATTCTAAAACTGGCAGACTATTTCAAGGTCTCACCACGACTATTTATGTCCCAACAATAAATTCTCGGGAGGGGCATATGCGGAAATTAAAAACAACACAAGACGAGCCAACCTTTGAATGCGGGTCAGAAAATACTTTTGTTGATCTCGGCTTTCCCGAGGAGAAAGCAGTGAATATGCTTGCTCGGGCAGAACTGATGGGAATTATTAGGCAAACCATTCGAGACAACCAATGGACACAGCAGGAAGCTGCAGCAGTTCTGAAAGTAAAGCAGCCTAGAGTCGCTGAAATCATGGGTATGAAAACTCAGCATTACAGCGTTGAGCAACTCATTACATTCTTAACTAGGCTCGGCAAACGTATTTCTTTTTACGTTGAAGGCAATATACCTGGTCACTGGCATCAATACTTCAAGTTCTTGAAGCAAATTGAAGTGCCAGCCGATTTCATGGCAGATCGATTGGATAGACCTCCTCAAAAGCGAAGAACGTAGCAACATTGCAAGCCTTTGAGGGGGTCGACAAGAGTTTTGATAACGTATACGCCGTCAAATATAACCTATACACCGTCAATGATAACGTATACGTTATCAACGCAAATCGATGCCCGCTCCGAGTTAAGCTGACAAGGCTTGTAAAACCGGCAGCTTCAAAGTGTAGGTGCGGTAGGCTTGGTCTTGTTCGTAGCCTAGGGACTCGTAGAGTTTTTGGGCTTTGGTGTTGGTGTGGGCAGTTTGGAGATCGATGGCTACGGCGCCGAACTCAAGCGCGAATTTTTCGGCGGCTTTCATCAAGAGTTTGGCGATGCCGTTTTTGCGGTACTGATCGTCGACGAAAAGATCGGATAAATAAACCACTGGTGCCATGGAAAGGGATGAGACTGTGGGATAGAGTTGCGTGAAGCCGACGGCTTTGCCACTTTCATTGACAGCAATGAAAATTGTCGAGCGATTGCGCATCAGGTTTTCGCGCAGAAAAGCACGGGCTCTTTCTGGTTGTGGTTCTTGTTTGTAGAAATCGCGATAAGCGTTGAATAGTGGCAGGAGTGCCTCGACATCGCTAAGTCCAACTTTTCTAATTTCCATTAGTTTTCTCCTATTATTTTTACAACTTCTTTGGCAAATGCTGGGGCTATCTTGATGCCACCACCGCTCATTCCTGTTGCGAGCACGAGTCCGGTTGCATCGTCGGCACGTTTGATCATGCCGCGCTCGTCTTCAGTAAATGCATCGTAACTTCGTTTTACAATAGACATTTGTTTGTCGTTCAACCAAACGAAACGATTCCTTAGTAGCGCGTCAAGCTTCTGAGAAGCAACGTTATCTACAACGTGATCATATTGAAATTCATTGACTAATTTATCGTCGCGCAAAAATCCAGCAATTGCATTGCCGCTCGGCAAGGGAAACAGGTAGACACCGGAAACCGCATCGAGAAACGCCGTGTCCAAATGTTTAGCTGCACCCTCATAGATATTGTATTGAAATGATTTAGCGGAGATCTTATCAAGGTCAGTTGCACTTGGTTCCAGCAATTGGTTGCTCCAAGCACCAGCAGCGAGAACTACATTTTTGGTCTCGATGATGCCACTTGCTGTACGGACACCGGACACTTGCCCATCGACAATCAGGATTTTTTCAACTGGTGTGTTTTCAAAAACTTTGCCACCATTTCTCACTGCCGCCTCTACCCACGAGCGACAAGTTAGTTTGGTATCAACATTGCCGGCATTCGGCTCATAAACAAAAGCAATCTCGGCGTCTGATTCGATTGACTCTCGTAAAGTTGTCGTTGGTGGCAGGCTCGATAACGATATTGTGTAGCCGCTATCCTGCAAGGCTCTGATACCACTGTCAACTTTGCTAGCAAAGTCCAGAGATACTAATGCCGCGAATCCGGTTTTAGTGAATCCGCAAGAACCGCCCACATCCGCTTCGAAATTCTGATAGTAATCAAAACTTTCCCGCGTCAGTTTGCCTATATAAGGATCGCCAACGAACTTGCGAATGAATCCGCCCGACTCACCGGTCGTACGCCCACTAATCTCGCCACCTTCGACTAAAACAACTTTACCGAGATTAGCCCTGGAAAGTTCATAGAAAGTAGCAGAGCCAGCAATGCCACCACCAATTACAACAATGTCCGCCGAATTTTGCACAGCTAGCTCCTTACCAGTAAATCGAAGCAATCACCAGAGGCTTATCCGATTCATTGCGCACTTGATGTTCTTTGAACGAAGCAAAATAGAAAACTTCTTGTTCGCGCACTGAAACAGATTGCCCCTCGTATTCCAAGATGCCTTCGCCCGAGAGAATTGTCCAGCACTCTTCTACCTTGTGCTTATCCAAAGGTGTGATGCAGCCAGGCATAATCATAAATATGGTCGACTTGAAGGGAGGACGTGCTTCCTTAGCTTCAAAATCAAGCGGCTTTACTTCCACACCTTGTGAAATTCGCTCTGATTCGGCAAACGTAAGTTTTGGACTGATTAAATTACATGCGAGTGACAAATCTCGACACCTCCGCGTGATGTGGCATTTGCTTTACCACAGGGTACGATGGGCAGGCTGCTTTCTGCATCGGCATTTGCGAAGGCAAAGGAACAGTCTCTGTACTCGCCCAATCAAGTGCCGCACTTTCGTCAGACAAATCGTATACCGTTTTCTCCATCAAGCTATTGATGATGGTGGCACTCCGCCACGCCATCAAGCTCAGGTTCGGATCGGCAACGCCATGACTATGCCTTGCTGCATTTTGCACGTAGATCCTATTTTGATCTGGACCATCCCATTCAATCGAGAAATCTTGATTGACTTTGAACTTGCCATTTTCCAAAGCAATTTTGTCGCTTAAGCCAGACAAGTAGGATGGGAATTTCCATTGGTATCCCGTGCAAAGAATGACGATGTCTGCATCAACAAGTCTCGCGGCTGCTGTTTGTTCATCGGCAAGCACAAGTTGTCTTGAGCTTCCCGAATCAGTCATGTCCAGAAGTCTGTGGTGCGAGAAGAACTGCACTAATTTGCCCCGCTGCTCAATGCACTCCAAGACATAAAGTCTTTGGTAAATGGCATCAAGAAGATGCATGGACACACCATCGCTTGCCAATGTTTGATCTTCAACCAGCTCCCTCTTCTTTTCCTGGGGCAAGCCATAAAAGAATTCACTGTATTTTGGCGTGAATAATTCATTAGCAAACACAGAATCATCAATTGGGGCAAACTGAGCACGCTTGGTCACCCAAACAATTTCTGATGGCAACTCATTGCTGTCTGCCAAAAGTTCTTGCACGATTTCGGCACCACTTTGTCCGCCACCGATAATCGCGACTCTTTTGCCTTTCCATTGCTTGGCGTGCACAAGAAAGTCCTTAACGTGGAACGTCTTGTCGCTAAGTAATGGTCTGGCAAAATCCGGAACATTGGCGGTCAGCCCATTGCCGAGCACCAAGTGTTTCCCGCGAATCACTCGCTTGGATGTCTGCATTACAAAGCAAGACTTTTTGAATTTGATGTCTTGCACGTTTTCACCAAACACCATGTTCGGCAAAGACTTGCTCACCCAATCCAAGTACAAATTAAATTCCATTCTCAACACATGATTGAATCGTGCATTGATGAATCTGTAGAGCCGCTTACTTTGTTTCAAGTAGGCTAGGAAAGAATATGGATTGGTTGGATCAGCCAAAGTGACCAAATCCTTCAAGTAACTAACTTGAATTTCCGCATTGGGAAACAATTGTCCGGCGTGCCAAACAAAAGATTCGCGCCCATCAAAGAACTTGCTAGTAACTTCACCGTGTGGTGAGAGCAATGCTGCCAAGCTCATGTTGAAGGGACCTATCCCCACACCAAGCAAGTCGACAGTTTCAAAATCGTTATTCACTATCATGACGCTACTCCTGCAAATGTTTGTGTGTTTACTACATGTAGATTCTGACCAAGTCCGAGTGGTTTGATCTGGCGCGTATTGATCAAGACATTGCGTTGAATTGGTTGGCTGGGCAATTCTTGGAAGTTGAGAATTGTTGGTTCGCCAACATAACCAAGTGCTGTCCAAATTGTTTGCGCCAATTGCGGCATAAACGGAGCAACCAAGAGCACAAGACCTTTCAACCACCAGAAGTATTCTGCTGTTGTTTGATCGAGCGCACTTCCTACCGCCAACCATTCGTCAATCAAAACTGTCGCTTGATGCGGTTGGAAGTTAGCAGGGTCCAAGTAATTTGCTTGCTTGGATGTGAGCTTTTCCAATTTCTCCGCCAAAGTAGCGTTGAAAGTAGTTTTCACAGTTGCCGGCAAATTAGCTAGCGCCTTGACCACAGAATTGGCTACCCAGTTTACAGTTTTGTTGTAATAGGCAAGAAACTCATCAGCAACAAAATTGCCACCCTGATTCCGAACATCAATGGTCGATAAATACAATCGAACAATGTCGCTCGAGGCACCATCGCGATTGATAATCTCATCAACCCAAATCGCGTGGCGACGGCTGGTAGAGAATTTACTGCCGTCAAGATCATAAAAATAGTTGACCAAGTAATAGTCGAACTGTTTATATTCTGGGCACCCTGCAGTGACGCCTGAGAAACTGCCAAGAAATGGGACAGCGTTGTCAATGCCGAAACTAGCGATGGTAGTGATTTGTGTATCTTTTGTATGATTTGCTTGCTCAAAAACATTTTTACTAGAACCGAGAAGTTGTCCGGCAATTTCGCCAAGCATTAGGAAATATGCAAAAACAACTGAGTAATTGAACATCCGACTGTCGGCATCTTGTCCGACCACTGGCATACCCCATTCGGTGCTTGCCGTTAACCTGATCAGTCCGCCTTGTCGTTCCAAAAATTGCTTATAAATGTTTTGAATTTTTTGGTTGACGCCTTTGGCGGTCAGGTCTGCAAATGCCGGCAGTTTCATAAAGAGGTTTGTCACTTGCTTCTGAATGCGGCGGTCGCTTTTTGCTCCCGCGTTTGCTTCAAGCACTTCTTCCGGGCGAAAGTGAGCACCACAATCTTCACAGAAGTAACCAGCAACGCCCTGCTTACAGTGCGGGCATTTACCCGTCAGCCAACAGCCTGTCATGTATCTGTTCAAATCAAAATCCCAAGTCACAGATTCCTTTACGGCAGTCGTGGCACCATTTGCTTGCAACTGAGCAAGAATTTGGTTGTGCCATTTTTTATAAGTCTGGCTCGCTTTGTCACTTATGGGATTGACGAACTGAGCCACATCGATATTCATCGATTTGAGGTCGGCTGTAATCATCTCGTGATATTTATTGCAGACTTCCGCCGGCGTCAAACCTTCTTTGGCGGCTTGTCCAGTCACGTAGGAATCGAAACTGTCCGTACCGGAAAGAATCACAGCCTTGTGTCCATTCAGTCTGAGGAAGCGCGCCAGCACATCCACCGTCAGGTATGGTCCACCAATGTGTCCTAAGTGCAGCCTGCCATTTGGTGTTGGCACCGATGGTATCAGTAGGAAGTTTCTTGACTTTGTGGAATTGCTTATCATTGTCCTGTACCTATAAATTGTGTGATGTGGGGAGAAAGACTTTTGTGTTATGCGTATTGCTTTCGATGTTTTGGAATTAGCTCAAGCTGCGCATTGTGTTTAATCGTCTCCGGTTTTCGCAGCCACTCGCCTTCGCTGCCACCACGCCAGAGAACCACGCCTGGGCGGAAACGTATAAATGAATAACTAAATGCCATGCAGTAGGAGCCAACTCCGGCGAATAACAAAAGATCTCCCGACTTAAGCGCCGGCAATGGCAGCGGCGTATGCAATTGATCTTTTTGATTGCATGTCGGGCCAAACAATTGCGTTTGCCGAATGTTCTCGACTTGGGCAAAGCACTTTACTGGGAAATCGTAGACATAGCTTGTCGCCAAAGTGTTTATGCCGGCATCGCAAATCACTGCTGCCGAATTATCATCCGCCTCCGGTCTCCGTCCAACCACAGATGTAAGCAATGCACCAAAGGCTTCAAACAAAGTTCTGCCTGGTTCAAAGATCAACATCGCTGGTTTGGCAAGACTATTGAGATATGGCAGCAAGGGAGTGATAACGGCTTCAGCGTATGCACCTGCATCCGGCAAAGGAAATTCAGTTATCTTGTTTTCGCCCGTGCTCTCTTCAATGTAAGGGGCAATGCCAGCCAAGCCACCACCAACATCGATCCAACTAAGCTCGATACCAAATACATCTTTAAGCTCAAGGGCAAAATCATTGAAGAGTTGTCCAAGCTTAGCAAAGTAACTCAGGTCGCGAATATTGGTGCCAATGTGCGAGTGCAATCCGCTGAGAGAAAGATTCGGCGATTCAATAATCCGCTTGACCAAGGCCAGCGTTTTTGGATTCTGCAAACCGTTCGTCACCGGAAATCCAAATCTATTCCAAGGCATTCCCGCATCCGGAAAATGCACCCGCATGCCAATGCCAACTTTTGTCTGCAATTGCTCAGCAATTTTTTCAATCCGATCAATTTCATCTTCATGATCGCAATTGATAATCGCACCATCTTCAATTGCTTGCACAAGTTCCGCATCCAACTTCATTGGTCCATTGAAAATAATTTTCTGCGCAGGCTCTTTCAATCCTCTTGCCACTTCGTACTCAATACCGGAAACAACTTCTGCATGTGCGCCTTCTGCATGCAGCAAAGCCAAAAGGCCAGGCACAAAATTTGTCTTGTAAGAAATTGATATCAAAGAATTCGCATATAGTTTCTGCGTTGCGCCCTGCAAAGCTTGGAGTCTAGCAAGCACTCCAGCCTCATCGATAATAAATAAGGGCGTGCCAAACTGCTCCGCAAATTGCCTAGCTACACTCTCGTCAAATTGAGAGAAGGCTTTATTTGCTGGAACCTGTTGTAGTAGTGTGTTGTTCATGATTAGAAGTCTTGTTCGTCTTGTTAGTTGATTTTTCTTTTGACTGAGATTTAGAACGCGAACCGGAAACGCCTTGTTTGTCTTTCAATACGTCAGCAATATATTCTGCGGAACCCATATAGTTGGCTGTGGAAATCTTGCAAGCCTCTTCAATGTTGCGAGCTAATACTGCTGACATCAATCGCTCATCATCATTCAAACATCGCATCAATACCGCTTCGTCATTATGGTGAGCATGCAGGCAAACTACGCGGTAGCGCGCTGCTTGGTCGTACATCATGTCGCGTATCTTCAATAACCAGGGAGAATTGCATCCTTTAACCAGAGCATAGAGAAACTCTTTTTGCAGTTCGTCCCATTTATTAGGATCGACATTTTTGTTGATGCGCGGATCAATATATTTAGAGAATCGATGCCACGTAGCTAAAATGCCTGCTTCCCATTCGTCATCGCCATTCTGAATCGCCAGTTTCAGCGCTAGACTTTCAATGTGAGCACGTATGTTGTATATATCGTACAGCTCTTCCAAAGAAAGCGGCGCGACATAAAAACCACATTGTTCTTCTACATTTACTAATCCATTGGAGGCCAAGCGACAAAGCGCCTCGCGCAACGGACTGCCACTGATACCATAACGCTTCTTCAACGCTTCCATCGGCAACTTTTCATTTGGTGCCAATAGGCCTGTGAGAATGTCAGCTTGGATCTGTTCCAGTACCACCGCTACTTTGGTTGGCTTTCTAGTTTTTTCAACCATGTCTCTTATCAACCTCTAAATATGGGCGGCTTCGTTCGATGGGAATACAATACTCGGATTTTCGACAATTTGCAAATTATCGATTATTTAGTCAACTTTCGATTTATTGCCACATGTCTCTGTTATGCTGTCTAAGCTCGGGAAAGCCCAGCTGATTGCACTTTACACGGAGGAAGCTTGTCGGGACGCAATCCTTATATATGACAAACAGCTATGAAAGACAGCTGTCATCCTGAGGAGCATGCAATGCGACGAAGGACCTCTCATGATCGAAAATTCCCATGACAAGCAACAATGCCAAGATGAAAACATTCATTATCCTGCAAAAAATAGTTCTCTTCAGAGCCGACTGGAGAAACCTAATTCCATCTGCGCAATCTTCCGCAGAAAATCGCGACTACCGCATCATCTTATTAGTGCACGAACCTACGTACGAAAAACTTGCCGAATCACAAAAGCATTGTTTTGAACATATATTTAGGATCAAGACTTTTGATTTTGAGAATGTCAAAACAACTGTGCAACAAATCATGAGTGAATATCCAGGAGAAACGCGCATCATCACAAACGATGAACTGTGCATTGATTTGGCCGCAAACGTGAGAGCGGAATTGTCGCTGCCTGGTGACACACCTGAGCTTGTGCAACCTTTCATCAATAAAACTGTTACCAAGGCGAAGCTTGCCTCAAGTGGTATCAGATTGCCAAAGTTCATTCATTTCGATCCGAAAGCTTACGCGGCAGATCAGGTTGGTTATGTGTCAGAAATTGAATCCACTCTCAAGTTTCCCATTTTTGCCAAGCCAATTAACAGTGCGGCAAGTCAGTGCACAACTTTGTTGACGAACTTGCAAGAGTTAATTGGCTGGTGCCAAGTTCATCAAGCCGATGATAATTTCGAGCTGGATGAATACATCGAAGGGGTGCTCTTCCATTGTGAATCTGTAATTAGGGACAACGAAATTGTCTTTGCCCAAGCCGGAGAAAATGCGCATCCTTGTTTTGACTTTATGTCTGGCAAAGTCACAGGCAGCATTGCCTTGCCGGATGATGATCTGATGGGCAAGCAAATTCTTGCATTCAATAGACAAGTTATTACCGCACTAAAGACATTGCCGAATTGCGTCACGCATTTGGAAGTATTCAGAAAGCATGATGGCGAATTAGTGTTTCTAGAAATTGCTTGTCGAGCGCCAGGTGGAATGATAGTGCAAATGCACCAGTACCATTGTGGTATCAACTTCGAAGAAGCACACTTCCGCATGCAAATGGGATTGCCATTCGATGCAAGCATCACCCCAGGCCCAAATTACGCCTGGGCATGGTTCCCCAATGAACCTGGCACAGTCGCAGGCTTCGCATCTCTCCCCATAAAAAGCGATCACCAAATCACCTGGAAAGTAGAAATCGGCGACAAACTTACAAGTGCAGAAAGCTTAGTAGATTACGCCGGCGGCGTCATTTTGTGGAACGACAACTACGACGATCTACGAAATGATTTCACATCCCTAACCAACTTCCCAACACCATTCATCTTGACCGATGAGCGATCGCTCGTTATATCCGCCGTAGGGGTCAGGCATGCCTGACCCACACGACTCACAAGTTGATTAACGCGGGCGAGGCATGCCTCGCCCCTACGCAACTAAATTCCCAGCTCCGGTGGTTTTAAATTAGAACGTCACCGGCATGGATTTGACGCCGCGGAGCGAGAAGGGGGTTTTGTATTCTAGCGAATCGACGTCGACGGTTAACTTGATATTCGGGAATCGCTTGAGCAAAGTTGAAATTGCTATGTCGCCTTCGTTCCAAGCAAGTGCCGCGCCAAGACAACGATGAATACCATAACCAAAAGCAACGTGCTTGTTTTCGGCGCGTGCCAGATCAAGCGTATCGGCATTGGGAAATTGCGCCGGATCACGATTTGCTGCACCAATTAAAACAACAATCAGATCACCTTTGCGGACTTTCTTGCCACCAACTTCAACATCTTCCAGTGCCAAGCGTCTAGACATTTGTACAGGGCAGTCGTAGCGCAAAAACTCATCGACTGCTGTTTCGATCAAGGCGGGATTTTCCTTGAGCTTGGCAAACTGCTCAGGATTATGGAAAAGTGCCAGCAAAGAATTGCTGATCAAATTGACAGTCGTTTCATGACCTGCGGCCAACAGCAAAATTATATTTGCGACAATTTCCCCATCAGTCAAATGAATGCCATTTTCTTCAGCATTGGCAAGCGCTGAAATCAGATCGTTTTGTGGATTAGCCTTTCTCTTCTGCAGCAAAGGCATCACATATTTCCTCAGCGCCTTGGCAGCAAACATCGCCACTATCAATTTACCGGTACCAACATTTGGATCAAGTACGCCGGCAATATCACGCGACCAGATATGAAAATGATCGCGGTCTTCTTCCGGAACACCAAGCATGCGAGAGATTACCGTGATCGGCAAAACAAAAGAATAATCCGCGACAAAATCCATATGCCGCTTTTTCTCAACCTTGTCCAAAAGATCATTGGCAATTTTCTCAATTTCCGGACGCATCTCCGCCACCATCTTAGGCGTGAATGCCTTGTTAACTAGCGATCGCAAACGCGTATGCTCAGGAGGATTTTCATTGAGCATGTTGTTCGTATAACCTTCCAGTGACGGAAAAAACTTCATGCCAATCTTTTTCAGAAGCGGGTTTCCGCTCCATTCATTTAAACGCTTACCAAAACGTAAATCATGAAGAATAAAATGCACGTGCTCATAACTAGTGGCAATCCAATAACCACCCTTCTCACTCCAATGTAGTGGATCAGATTTGCGCAATTCGGCAAAAATCGGATACGGATTGGCAAGAAATTCCTTGCTTACCGAAAGCAAGGGATCAGTCACTTGTTGCGTTTGCACTGGCATTATCAATCTCCTACTTCATTCAGTTTTAACGGTCAACACTTGCGGCGGCGTTGAATCAGGGGGATAAAGGAACTCAATTGAGACAATTCGCTTTTCTTGCGGTGCCATATTCAGACGAGCAAGCGGTGGACCGTGCTCACCTCTGTTCAAAACAAGATGTATGTATTTGGTTTGAGCCTTATTGCCATCATCGCGATAACGCACACGCACCGTACCACGGAAGTATGGTCTAACTTGCGGCGGCTTGTGAAAGGACAGCCCGGTTTTATCGTTCAAGTTCAGTGGCGACTGAATCGAAACTAATACACGCTTTGGCAAATTGGAATCATTGAAGAGCGGCAACATCAGTTGATATTGAACACAGTAATTCCCGTGTGCTGCATATGCCGTATCCGGATTGCGCACCACCAGTGGTGCACTCTGCACTTGCCCTGTGCCAAACGTGCCACGTTCGACTGTGCTCAAGACATAAGAAACTTGCTTACCAGAATCCGGAACTGAAAGTCTATCGCCAGGCGAATCAACTATTCGTGTCCGCCAATGAGTCCCGCGTTGAATGCCGGAAGCCCTACCGTACAAATATGT
Source organism: Candidatus Obscuribacterales bacterium (assembly GCA_020050685.1). Classification (GTDB taxonomy): domain Bacteria; phylum Cyanobacteriota; class Vampirovibrionia; order Obscuribacterales; family Obscuribacteraceae; genus JAGVKG01. The sequence continues at coordinate 25,991 of JAGVKG010000047.1, forward strand.
AGAAGTGGTATCAGCCGGACTTGCCGCCGCTTCTCGCGGTCCAGCAAAATCGCCTCCCTGTAAAAGACCTTGCCATTCTCCTAAAGTCGGTTCGCGCTCAGTCTTATCACCAGCTTGCTGGGCAAACATTGCCAAAAGCGCAACGTACACGCTGCCATCAGTCTTGACTCGCAATAAACCGGAGCGTCCATTCAATGGTGGCACAAGTCCTTTTACTGAAATTGGCAAACTGGCAAGTATGCGGCTTTCACCAGGAGGAATTTCCACAGCCTCGTCAAAAATTGCCTGACGCTTTTCGCGCAAAAGATCGTCACAAACACGATCGCCAGGTCCGGAAAAAATTGTCCCCTCAGGATTTTCAATTTGCGTTACCATCGGTGCAAATGGTGCATCTGGCTGACTGACATAACTTGCACCTTGCTCAACGCGCACCTTCTCCGCTTTGTCCGTAGGATTATTTACCAGTATGCCAATGTAAAGCGTTTTGGTATCAGATTGACCAATTTTGTTATTGATGTGATGAAAGAAAATATCGAAGCGTCCATTCAGTTTGGCACTAGTGTGCGCCTTTTCTTCATGCATGCCTGTTGCCGGAAAAGTAGAAAACAAAATACCTTCGCTCTTAATCACTTCCGGGCTGTTGCTATTGATCATAAGCGTTTTGTTCAGACCACCAGGCAGTGCTCTAACTTCTTGCGGCTCGTAAATTACAGTCGGAGGTACTGATGGTTGCGAACTAGCGGGAGAGACAGTAGGCGGTGCCACCGGTGCCGATGGTGGCAATGCTTTTGTTTGAGATGCCGCAGACGATTTTTGAGATTGGACATTTGTTGATTCAGGTGGAGCAGTTCTTGTTGGTTTGGCAGTCGGTTGCGGCTCTATCTGAGATTTCGCTTGCCGGGAAGTAGTTGCAGGTTGAGCAGTGGTGACAGGTTGTGCAGTAGTAGCTTGCGGAACCACTTGAGTCTTTGTTGGTTGAACAGCTGGCGCAACAACTGCTGCCTGCATCAGCACGCTCTGAGCAGTCAGAATTTGCACCAGTGACAATAACCGATTCAAACAGCACTCCATGACAATTGGACTGGTATCAACTTGACTAGATCACAAACCTTGCATCAAATGGTCTAACTCAAGTCAAATCAATTAGACCACAGCAATAAGATATCATTAGAGATCATAATAACGTTGATGCCAAAATTGGAGCAAATGATGCCATTAAATTGGAAAACAACCGCGCCTGCTTTTGCCGCCTCATTAATTCTTCCGGTTTCCCTGTCACAACTCTTTGCTAGTGCCGGCTTCGCGGCAAATACCGCTGTCAAACCAAGCCCTTCAGCTAAAGCAAGTCCGACTAAACCAAGTCAATCGACCAAACAGACTCAAGTTATCAAGCCAATTCAGTTGCATGAATCAGCCGAATCAACCAAATCAGCACCGCCGACACAGTCAACTCCGCCCACTGAGCCGGGGCCATCGGCAGCCGTAATGGCCGATCCTGGCTATGAGCACTATGCAAAGGCAGAAAGTTTTGGGCGAAGCGGTCAGTATCACGACGCGGTGCATGAATACAATGAAGCCATTAAGGTAAGTCCCAAGTTTGCACGCGCTTTTTATGGTCGCGGACTTTCGTATCAATTGATGGGAATTACTGACAAGGCTATGGAAAGCTACAACCAGGGACTCGAAGTAGATCCGGAAAATGCTAAGCTCTATAACAATCGCGGCGCGCTGTATTATTCACAGAAGCAATACGATAAAGCACTTGAAGATTTGAAAAAGGCCGCAGACCTTTTTGGCAAGCAAGGAAATTTCCGCCAAGCGCAAAATCTCAAACCAATCATCGAGCAACTTCAAGAAGCAGTTGAGGCACTGAAATAATGCGGCGAGCGATAACACTAAGCATGCTTTGGCTCGCTACAGCATGCGGACAGGTTTATGCGCAAGCCAATTACAGTCAACAATATTTTGAGAACAAGTTGAATCAGTTTGATGCGCAGTCACCAGCGCCACCGCCTGTCAGCATGCCTCAGCAAGCGATGCCAAATTATCCAACACAAAATTACCAAGGACAATATTCTGGAACGCAAGGCGCACCAAATTATCCGCAGGCAAACTACCCACAAGCAAATCCGTCAGCCCCTCAAAATTGGTCAACATCACAATTACCGAATCGAGCATCATTGCGAACGATGTTTCAGCGCGCGCTGAATTCACCAACAAATAATTATCCGGCTTATCCACCTCCACAGAACCAAGCGAACTTTATTCCCAGTATGCAGCCATCGCAATACTATCCACAACAAAGTAGTATTCCTGGCCGGCTCTCGCGCGCTCAAATCATGCGCTATTTCTTTGATGGTAGCTCAGGTCCATCACCGGGTTGGGGAACGTCAGCATCCTCAGGTAACTCCGCCTATGCACAAGACGTTCGCTCCAACGAACAGATTGCTCAGAACGAAGACGACATGGCACGCTCTTCCCAAGGACGCTCCCAGTACGGTTCATCGTACGACAGAAAACAAGCAGCCGAGCAGGCCCAGTACCATGCAAACGCTGCCCGCAACGCAGCCGACAAAGCTTACTCCGAATCAGAAGGCGGATCAGAAGAAACTCACGATTATGCATCCCGTGCCCGCAACTACGCCAACGATGCTCAATACCAAGCCGACCGCGCCCGTTCAAATGCAGATAGTTACACCGGTCAATAAGCAATTATTGATCTGGCTGTGTATCGGGATCTTGCTGAAATCCTGAACTAAGATTTGGACGCGCGACTCCCTCGCGTAGCTGCGAGAGTACTACCTTTGCCACCAAAGGAACAGCAAGAATTCCTCTGTCAACAAAATCTACTGTGGTGATAGATTCATGTGCAATTCTCCATTGAGAAACATGTTGTCGTCCTGAACAAAGCGAAGGACCCCTCATACTTCGCCAAGCGGCTTGAGGGGTCCTTCGTCGCATTACATGCTCCTCAGGATGACATATTATTAGCACGCTCCGAAGGATGACAAACGATGATTACCTGCGGCGACCACCACCGAAGCCACCACCTTCACGTCCGCCACCGAATCCACCTTCGTGTCGGCCGCCAAATCCACCTTCACCGCCTTCACGTCCACCGCCATCGCGATGACCCATCAAGCCGCCACCTTGGTTGCCACCATCACGCTGAGCGCGATCGCCTTGACGCCCTTGCTGTTGGTCTTGATCTTTGCGTTGTTGGAAGTTCGACTGATCTTGCGGATTGCCGGAATACATGCGTCCGCCACCTTGTCCTGGTGGTGGGAAGCCGTGATCCTGTCCGGGGTAGAAGTGGTGATTGTTAACTTGGTTCTGATACCACTTGTGCTGATTGTTCCACTGATTGAAAGTCGGATCGTTTGTATTATTTACTGTAACCTGACGTCCGCCGGCACCATAATAATAAGGTGAACCGCCACCATAACCACCACCATACATTGGTGTTCCATAAGGCACACCATAACCAGTCATGGCATTACCAAGCATTGTGCCGGTCATTGAACCAAGCATGGTACCAACGCCTGCACCCAAGCCAGTTGCCATAGCACTTGAACCACTGCTTGAGCTGGAGCCAGATCCGGAACCACTGCCAGTCGAAGCATCATCTGATGGTGCATTGGTGATATTGATGTTTGGTTGTGTTTGTTGCTGCTGTCCATAATACGGCGAAGCACCATAAGGCTGTCCATAAGGAGCGCCATAAGCTTGCTGCTGTCCATAGGCTTGACCATAAGGCGACTGATATTGCGCATAACCAGAATAAGCGGCAGGCGGTGCGGATAATTCCACTTGCTGACCGTTCTTATCCACGTACCAAGTGCCACCATGTGTGCCCTGATAAATAGCGACATCACTGCCAGTCACACCAGCGCCCGGCAGCCCAACAGCCTGACCGTACTGATTCAGATAATATTGTTGTCCATTTGGCGAAGTAACGGCATGAAAGAGCGTCATCGATACATTCGGATCACCCATGCTCTCTTGCGCCACTGCCATAGGTGCAGCGACTGCCCCACATAGCGAAACTACCAGAGAAAGTTGCACAAACACTTTTGCCAACCCTGCTTTTCTTGATTTCATCAGCAAACTCCTTGCAAACTCTTGCAACCCCGGTCGCCAAGTGGAGCCCAATTCGCCCGTCCACAGACCGATTTACCAAAACGATATAAAACTATAGCAGCATTAATTCTATCCCGATCGCTATGGGCTTCGTATTTCCCCTGATTGTCACAGAAAATTTATTGAATACGCCTTAGAAGCGCGTAAGACGTAATCAACTTTTAGTCAGTTAAAGCAGATTCAAAAAACAGTGTTGCGCCATGTTGCGTAAGTACATTTTGCAGCACGTTCTCAGTACATTCCTCAGGAAAATAAAAATGAGCATTGGCTGGAAATTTGCTTGCCGCTACGAGTTCGATATTGTTGAGCATCAAGTTTCGGAGATCAACACCTTCAAACAAAACATTTAGTTGATCACTAGGAACCCAAATGAATGCGGGAATATCGAGTCCATAATACTAATCCGAAGTACTAATCTGAGACTAAAACAAAATCCGTAAAAGCCAATAGTTAATCTTCGATGCTCGAGAATCCCCAAGAGAGATAATACTCCAAAATCGTCCGGCTTGTATAATCTTGCCAGGCGCCCATAGCTCAGCGGATAGAGTACTTGGCTTCGAACCAAGGTGTCGGGAGTTCGAATCTCTCTGGGCGCGAAGTTTAAATTGTAGATTAAATATACGCCGACGGAACAGTTTTGGAACTTTGGCCAAGCTATCCCGTCACTTTTCAGCGACAAACAAACTGGGCAACAGGCAAGCACATTTCAAAGCTTGTCAAATGGGCTGTTTTGTAAATTCTGACCTAAGTAGGGAGGTTCAATATGAAAACTCTAGAAAAGGTCCTCCGAAATTCAGCGGTACTGCTTGCCGTTGGTCTATTTGCGTTTGCACTTTCAGCAAAAGCTGAAATTCTCGTCGCAGAAGTAGTCCGTCCGGCAGGCAATGTAGTGATCTACAACACATTAGATGCTTCGGGCAGTGTGCTAGATAGCTCCGGCAAAATCATCGGGCGCGTAGTAACTGTACCAGTTGCTACAACGCCTACGTTTTTGACCGGTACCGTACAAGTTTCCGGGGACATTGTTGATATAAATGGCAGAGTAATTGCACATGTGACAGAAGGCTCGCCAATTGCTACCGGCTCAATCATTAGTGGCACGGTAAATTCTTCCGGCTTCATTGTGGATGCTGGTGGACACGTGGTGGCATTGGCTAGCCCGGCAAGCACAGTAACTAAGACTACAACTTTAGTTACGCCGAGCGAAATAACCAAGACTACAACTTTAGTTACGCCGAGCGAAATAACCAAGACTACAACCACGGAAGTCGTAGGCACCAGTTTTGGTACGATGAGCGATGTCCTGGCAAATGCATTGATTGCCAGACGCGGAGAACTGTCTGCTTCTATTGATCAAGCATTAGCATCAGGAAAGTTGACGGCGATACAAGCCAGTGATTTCAGAGCCGAGCTTGATCAAATAGCCCGCTCAGAATCCACTTGCAAGCTTACCGGTGGAGTAATGACCTTTGATGAAGGCATTCTGGTTGCGCGTCAATTGGATTCTATGAGTCTGCGTTTTGCACAAGCCACAGGATTCCCAACTCTGACAGCACTAGTGATTGTTGAACCGGTTAGTGGTGTGGCAAGATTTGCAGTAGCACCAACCATTCTCAAACCGGCAGTCGCTATCGCAAGTGAGCCAGTAGTTGGAACAACTGCGGTCACCACCACAACCATACCAGGTGGTGTGACTGTAACCAAGACAATCATCAAGGAAATCAAATCCAATCCAGATTTATTCATTATGACCTTGGACACACGACGCAGTGAATTAGAAAAGTTGATTGCTCACGGAATTGCCACCGGCAAAATCTCCCAAGCAGAAGCTGATCTACTAAGAGCTGAATTGGACACTTTAGCAGCGCTCGAAAGAGACTCTAGAGTAAAGGGTGTTGTACTCTCATCCGGCACAGTAGCAGTGATTGCTGCCAGGTTGGATGTGTTGGGCATACGCCTTTCCAATTTGCTTGGTACAACCGTTGTACCAATTATCACAGGCGATCGTTTCATTGTCTTCAATGGACAAATCGTTCAATTGGATGAGATGACCATGCGCAGAGCTGGACTGGAAGCTAAAATAGCTACCTCGCTTGCAGCAGGCAAAATTTCACCTGCACAAGCAACGGTACTTAGAGCTGAACTTGATACCATTGCCATGGTAGAAGTTCGCTATCGTCAAGCAAACGGCTTGTTTACCGATAAGCAAGCACGAAGCTTGTTCGTAGCTTTCGATCGTGTTGGCTCCAAACTTGATTCTTTCATTGCTAGCCGGTAATACGAGCCAGTAATATAAGAAAGAATAGATAGGAACACGAAAGCATAAATTGCTTTAGCGCAGAAGCCCGAGTAGCCGCCAACGCTCGGGCTTTCCTTTCATACTTTTTATGATGTTCTTGAAACATCTGGCAACGTGCTAAACAGTGTATTGGTATGATAATTGCGAATGAAATCGAGCAACTCTGCAACACCTTCTGACTTATCAGGATTTGGCAGGCGAGCGATCGTTGTTTGGTCTGCACATTCCACCGCAATTGTTGTCGTCCCCGTTGTCGTCTGTAAGATGGATGGCGAGCCTACCAAAATATCGAGATTGTCTAATAACGCACGCAATTCGGCGTAGTCTTCTGCTATTAGCTCTGCGCAATCAACTTCGTATCTGCAGGCCCCCTGTCCTGGATCTAAATAAATTATCCTTTTAATTTTCATTTGCAAATCTCCATAACTTTTCTATGAAACTTTCAAATGTCCGTGATTGTTCATCAGCCGACCCATATGTCCTTTCAACAGTTCAATATGTTGTTCATCGTCATGCTTCATTTGCACAACCAATTGTGTCAACCTGGTATCATCTCGAACATCATTTAAAAACCGCTCGTACGCCTCTATATTCCTTATCTTCTTGTGCAATATTGCAATTAGATGTTTGGCAGGCTTACTGAGAAATTGTTTTGACTTTGATAACGATCGCCAATTCATAAAATACCATCCTTGGCTTTCAAGCTCTGCGGCTTTCCAGCTACTGAAACTTTAGCGCACTAAACTCTTAGCAATTATCTACTGACCGGCATGCTGTTTTGCTAAAAAGCCAAACCATGTGGCCAGGGTCCAAGCGATAATTGCCGCAAATATACTCACTGTATACGGCACGTCAAACGAACCAATCGTGATACCAAAGTTCGTGATCAGACGCAGAACTTGCACGGTACCAAGCAGGGCAAAGAAGAATGCCCCAACAGTTAATGCTGCACGCTCATCTTTACATAAATTGGTTGTTTTCAAAAATTGCATATTCCACACCTCCCCGGGTGTCTGAGCGGTCCTTGTTAATTATTAGAAGGGAGAATGTGCCACGATGTTCCCAAAATGCCATTAAAATGAGGCATTCCAGCCTTTTTAGCTATTATTCTTGCTGTCGGCAGCCAAAATAGACTGTGTTTCCAGTTTGGCTTCTGCCTTGGAGATAGCATCGACTCTATTTCTGAGCGCAGTTAATGTTTTCGGCAATTCAATTTTAATACCCTGACGCACCAACCATTGCGGCAAAAAGAACTCCGGTTCGACCAACATGCTGAATGTTACTTCGCAAGCAGAGCCATTAGCAGTTGGTTTGATTGACCAATTGCCGGCAAAGTTTTTGAAGCAACCTTCGATGCGTTTGAATTCCACCCGGCTACAAGGCTGATAGAAAGATTCCACTGTATAGCCAATGTCGGGGAAAGGAAAACAGTTGATACTTGCCTTGACGCGAGAGAAATTAGGCTCGTCAACTAAAACATCAATTTTGCGCACGCGGGGAAAAATTGCATGCTTATATTCATAAGGATTGACGATGATTGGCCAGACCTCTTCAGCTGGTCGTTCAATTATGATAGTGCCAACCATATACTTATTGGCACCGACATCTTGCGTCCGCAAAACCACTTCACCGCGGCTTAAGGCATGTTCATTTGCCTTTGAGTGAGGCTTTAATTCAATTTTGCTCGTCCCTTGGACGGATGAAATCTGGTTTGCCGACATTGGCACAGACAGATTTTTTGCTTGACTGGGAATAAAAACAATTGAGGAAAGTCCCAACATAATCCCCAAAAACACGCTTACGCCACGCGCATGAACCATTCGCGATACCTCTCCCGCTCCGCCCCGTCTGACATAGGTAACCTGGACGCCGGGGTTCAACTAATGTTCCCATGCGTGATCTTGGACAATGAGCTATGCTATTTTTATTGGCTTTTGGGGCGGGCACACATGCTCAGATTCAGTTGGTCAATTTTGTTGTCAGCCATGCTTGCCTTGCCGGCTTTGTCTCAGGCTGCCTGGGCAGAAACCCCGAAAGCAGCGACTTCGGAAGATGCCGCCTTAGCCAAATACGAACGGATTATGTTTGGCCATCACAAACAAGTTGGCAGCCCAACTGAGCGGCTGGATGCAATTGAAGGTTCACTGTTTGGCAAGCGCCAAAAGGGTACGACCGATCAACGCTTGCAAGCGATTGGCAAAATGTTGGAGCCACAAGTGCACCATGCTCATTCATCAGCATCGAGCGCACCACCTATTGCACCACCACATAGCGCAAATCATACCGCCCACGAAGTAACAAACGTCTCTACCAATTCGCAAAAGCATGTCGAACATGCACAACATGAAACTGCAAGCTCTGGCAATTCTGCCACCATGCAAAAAGGCCACGTCAGCATTATGGAAGAGAAGGGTGACAACGTGACTGGATTAATGGATAAAGCAATGAAAGCCTATCAGACTGGTAACAACATCGAAGCAGCCAGACTTTTCAATCAAGTAACTATTATCGATAACCAAAATGCCGATGCGCATTTCAACTTAGGTGTTCTGGCTGAACGCAATGGAAATTTACCACAAGCATTGGCACGATACAAAGCCGCACTGGCACTTAATCCGCAAGAAGGTGAATATCAAAGTGCTGTCGAGGCAACCGAACGAAATTTACAAGCAAGCACCACTTTCAACCAGACTCGCCTGTCACGCGCAACGCAACCGCAAAACACTTCCGCAATACTGCCAGTATCAACACCAAGCATCACACGCGAAAAGCGTCATTCATCAATGGGACGTGTGCTCGGTACATGTGCCGCGGTTGGTTTAGGAATTGCGGGCAGCGCCGGCGGTGTAGATATTGCCTGCCCTGTGTGCCGAATCTTGCGTTTGCACTAATTCTATGTTGATAAAGCAATTTAACTACAAGAAGGTTTTTGTCTCGCTACTACAAGTGATCATTTGTGGTGGCATGGTGTTGATCAATGCAAATGCTGCTCGTGCCACTGAATCGATAAACACACCACATTGCTCCACCGAATCAAAGATTACCACCACACGTCTTCATCGAGAATCTAATACTAGCTCAAATGATGTCTCAGGTATTAGTGCAGGTGACGACTCGTGTACAAGCGCGTTTGTAAACCCGCTCGCTGGATTTACAAATAGATGGCAAACAAAACTTCTGCACCACAATTTTTGCCCCATGCTCACGTGCCATAGCTCATGTGCGGCAAGTGACAATCCATGCGGTTATGCCATGTTCTATGGCAGCATAATGAAAGCGCAAGAAGGCTGCGCATCAGGACACCACGGTCAATAAAATTTCAGTCCTTTTTGACCGTGAGATAAATTGCCGCACAAAAGGAAATCAGAACTAAGCCCATAGCTAAATTCATGATCGCACGCACAAAATACATAATGTAAGGCGGTATGGCGAAGTAAATTATGGAAAACATAAATGGCATGATCAAAAAGCAAACAATGCCACCAACAATAGCGAAAAGCCACAACCATTTTTTCAGAAGCTCGTCGTCGGAGATGTCAGCCAAGTATTTCATCTTTTGAGGATCGTTAGCAGCGCGAGCAATTTCCAACTCTCGCAAATGCGCCACGACAAAATTCTTGTAGTCCTTTAGTGAATCGCTCATTAACCCCCCCTGGCGGCCGCTGCCAACATTGTTCCACGCCGCAAGAAAGCTTCCCTTTATCAGCCACTTTGGTAATCAAGGAGTTTGTCGACTCTGTTTTAGTGGAATCTAGTTATCGGATACCAATAGAACGGTTTATGCTCAAACCATCTACAGTCCTGAAAATCTATTACGCCGCGGCTTTTGCAATCGGCATCGGGTTGAGCTTGCTCATTGGTACGCAATTGCACACTCATGAAATTGGCCTCCGCGGTGCCGCGCTGACAACACTTTGTTGGAATGTCGCGTTCATGATGATACTGCCCTTGGTGCTCGACTGGAGCCAACATCGCTACTTCAAGGCCAAGTTCATGCAAATGGAAGAAATCGCCAAATGCAATCCAGAGCTGGCGTCCTTGCTGCAAAGCAAATGTCAAGAACTCGCTTTGCCGAAATTGCGTCTAGCAGTTGTAGATGGTCCATGCAAAGAAGTTTTTAGCTACAACCTTTGGGGACACAACCCACGTTTGGTGGTGCCCAAGACTGTTTTAGATCCCAGCGAAGCAGCAAACGTGTTGCCCAGCGTAGAGGCAGAGCTCGGTGTCTTCGTTAATCAAGATCAGACGATAATGTTTCTGATATTCGCTTCCGTGCAGGTTCTACTCCAGCAAGTTGTCTTGTGGATATTGTAAATACACTGTATTTCGTTGGAACAATCGCGATTTAATGTTTTTCTTCAAATGAATCGGATTGGAAGGCATCAAATCTTGCCCCTTCTTTCCAAGCATCCGGTTCAAGGCCGGCTTTCTTGGAAAGTTGAGACAAAGTGGTGCTCAAGTCCCAGCCGAAATCAATCGGTACGGACGGCAGGAAAACCGATTGCGCCCCTTCCTTATATAAGACAATTCCATCGCGTCCCAAAACAAGGCTTTCATAGCCGGTAATGCGATGTGGTGGCGTCAAAACATTTATGTCGATGAAAATGTCCTTGAGCTCTTCCGGTTTAACTGAATAAAAACGATAATCAGTCGAACAGGCGCTCACGGTATTGTCAATCACGGCTTGATACAAGGGCTTAAATGGCCAAATATAACCAATGCAGCCGCGCAATTCTTTTTCCGAGCTGCGTTCATCATGACCAGTCTTCAGTGCATCGCCGGTTGGCTTCTTATACAAAGTAACAAATGCACCCATGAGCTTTGTCATGTTTGGTGTAACAGTGATACCAAGCTCTTGCGGAGTAGGTGCTTTCTTTTCTTGCACGTACATCTCAAGTGTCCGGCGTGCCAATTTCAAAAGATCCTGTTTTTCTTGGGCAGTCAATTTGCCTTCCGCAGCTGGAGCAGAAGCCTGAACCCAAGGCTTGCCGGAAAATGCAATTGCCATGTAACTAACAGAATTGTCTTTGTCGGATAGTGTAGTGTCTTGTGAGGTGTAATACTTCAACAAGGTGCAGTGCGACTGCTTAGGAAGCATAGAGAGCAAAACCGCTAAAGGATAGAAACCGCATATTGTATCTTTGGTTTCCTTTTGAAAATCCATAAATGCGTGTGCATCTAATTTACAAAGACAAGCCAAAGCCTGCTTATCTAAATTACGCACATTTTGTTTGATGTTGTCTTTGAAAGGTTGATAGTCGTAACGCGGACCATAATGGGTAAAATCGGAACTCACAATTACCAGATCATCTTTATCAATATAACGTTTCAAAATTGCGCCGAGCATAAATGCTTCAGTATCATCAGATAATTGCCCAATGACGATTGGCACAATCTTCACTTCGCCAAATACCTTGTAGATATACGGCAATTGCATTTCCAGCGAGTGTTCCATACGATGTACATCAGGCATTTTAGAAAACAGACTGTAGTGTCTCAGTTCTGATACCACTTGCTTATCAACATCCAAATCACCAAACGGTGTGGCAAACGTTACCGCCTGAGGCAATGCAGCACCGCGGAATCCCACGTAGTGACTGGGGCCAAGCAAAAATACGCGCTTGACGTTTGGCCTTCTGGCGCACTTATAAGCATAAGCTGCCGCTTGCCCGGAATAAGCGAAACCCGCATGGGGAGCCACTATTGCCGATACAGGTTGAGTAATTGGCGAGTCACTTTCACAAATCAGCGAAACCGTTTTCTGATCAACCAGAGGATCTGCCTTGGCTAAAAACGTGTCCAGTTCAGATGAAAGCCTTTCCGGATCGGCTTCATACCAACTGCCGGCAAACTGCAAGCGGCGTTTGCCTTCAATTCCAATTTGCGCATACCCAGCATCTGCCGTCATAAAAATTGCCACCAACTGCAAAACAATAGTTGCAATTATAAGTTTTTTGAATTGCTTATTATGACTATTGTGATTGTCCTGTCTCACCATCATTTGTTTGTGCCTTTGACACCGGAGCACTTACCGGCACCATTTTCATTCCCATAGTCGAATTTGCATCACCGTGGGGATCATAGGTGGAATCGAAATTGATAATCAAGCGGGCAGCCGGCGAACCTGATGGCAAGGGATCAAGCGGCTGCATTTGGCCAAAGGCCGACTTTGCCACTTCTTCTGCTTGAGAATTGCTCGGGCTTGAAGTAGTAGTGACTTCCGAAACCTGTCCATCTTGTCCAACCAATGCCTCTAAAACAACATGGTTCTTACCAGTCACGAGCATGGCATCCCATTTGGGATAAAGTCCTTGCTGCAATTTTTGTGTGTAAGCATTGTATGGTGCGCTCAGGTCACAACCCCTTTTGGCACCACTTGCCGGCAAGGTATTTACCTTGGCAGCCGGTTGGGTCTTTGCCGCGCCCTTTTTAGCAGTGGTCGAGCCGGCACTGGCAGACGGCAGACCAACAAATACATCAATATAATCCGTCGCGAGCCCAAGACCGAGTAATAAGAGTGCAGCTAATGTTAATTTGCCTCGCACGTGTCCTCCTCAACTTTCGCTTAATCTTGATCGGTTGCCAACTGTCGCTCCTGACTTAATTAATAGTTTACATCCTAAAGATCGCAATTGGCTGCTTAAGCTTAACTGGTTCACGTATTGTGATTGTCCTTGCTATGAAAAATGCCAAACGAGGATGTGTAGCCATGCAAAAATGTTTTGCCACCAACCGGACCAATTTCACCGTTGCAGAAAAATCCGCCCAGGGGAATTTCACCCAAATATTCACGAAAACAATCGCTATCATGATTGGGCTGACCATATAAATATTGTCCGCGCCCGAGGCAGGAAAAAAGCAAGGCCCCGCAAGCCTTTTCCGGATGTTCGTCTCGATAGCGTTTCAACACGGCACGTAGATCGTCTGCCGATGTTGCCGCATCCCTAAGCTGAAATTGCAGAGTGCGCTCGGTGCGCAAAAGTTCGCCAATTACCAGGGCACCGGAATTTGGCTCAATGCCCAAAATATTGCGAATCAGGAAATCGCCTGGCTTATGCAAGTCCTTAAATTCATCCATAACCAAGCCAACAAAAAGCGAATTGTGGGCCAACTCTTGATCTTGCGGTGGCAGTTTTTCTAAAACATCATGCAGGGCAATCACGGCTGGATTGCCATCAATTTCATATAAAAGATTCTGGTGGCAACGTGTGACTCGCATGGGCTTGCCAATTGGGCGGCAACCTTGAGCAACTACAGTCTTGACCACGATATTGCCGGAAAGTGCCACGCCCACCATGCCAGAGCGGTAGGTCTTGCCATTTAAATAGAGCGCATTGTCGCCAGGCTCATTGGCACCACTGGCTAGTCCGCCAATTTTGGTTGCCTGAGGAAAAGCATAGTCTAGCCCCTGGACCAAAACATCGATGCGAAAAGAAAAAGGATCGGGCAGAAGCACAAAAGCGGGATCTTGATTTGGCTTGGTATCAACAAGCTTTTCCCAATTTACTTGCGGATCGTCTAAATCCGGCAACTGTTCGTTTTCAAAATGGAAGGCTTTTATATCCACACCGGGCAAGATAGCTGCAGTCAAAGCAATAGCCGGCATCTGCTCAACTTCCTGCCAGTTACCGATTAGTCCTCCGGCAGAACATCCAATTAAGGTCTTGGCTGGCAATTTTGCCCGAATTGCCTCAGGCAAGTCATCGTAATAGTTTATGAAATGGGGAGAAATAAAGGCAATGAGCAAATCCGGCTTCTGTCCGAGAAGAGCCGTAGAGATCTGGTCGCAGCATTCATTAACAAGCTTGGCAAAAGAGGCTTGTCCCTCTTTTGCTTGGGCAATTGCCGATGTAAACTTCATTTCCCCGTCTGCCATATTGTAAGTGTATCGCTTTTAGCCCAGGGGAATAGTGGGCAGGCAGAGAAAGTCAATTAGTTTTGAAATTAAGCCACATGTACACGAGGTCTGGTTCTCGGATCAGGCTCTGCCTCTCGCAAAATTTCACGGGTGACCGGGGCTGTTTCACCCTCACCTAAAAATATATATTTCAAAACGTAAAGAAGCGGATTACCTTCTGTCCAACCTAAATACAAGTGCGGCGATTGTTTGGACTTGTTACGAATGGCAAGCATCAGTGCCGCGATAGCATTGGGAACAGCAGGACATTCACAGCGGAGAATGCGAAATGGTCCGTCGGTAATTCCTTCAATTTCTAATTCATCTTCAGTAAAGTCTGAGGCATCGCCGCGATGCACCTCTAAAAAAATTATGGGCTTGTCACCTATATTGTGCAACTGTTTTGCTTCCAGGAATTTTTCCTGATAGCTAGCCGGACTAGTCGGATCATGACCAATAATGCGGATAACGCCTTTGCCATCTTCTTCGAAAAACTTTTCGGCAGCGGCATCGAAAGTAACTTTGTCCACGCGTAGCTCGGTGCTACGTAATACACGTGATATCAAAGATGTAATCAAAATTGTCAGAATGAACAAGGAACCGATCTTCAAGCCATCAGGTCTTTCAATACAATTAACCACAGTGGTGTAAAAGAAAATCAAGGTAATTGTCAGAAATGCCAGGCGCTTTAACCAATTTTCTTTCCAGACGGAAAGGCAAACGGCAAGTGCAGCTGAACTAATTAAGACTAAAACACCGGTTGCGTATGCGCCACCCTGCGCATCAACGTCGGCGTGAAAAATTATAGTTATGATAAAAGATACCAAAGTGAAAAACAGCACAAGCGGGCGCATGGCGCGTGCCCAGTTTGGTGCCATGCCGTATCGCGGCAAATAGCGAGGCACCAAATTCAAAAGCCCCGCCATTGCTGATGCACCAGCGAACCAAAGAATTAAAATCGTGCTTAAATCGTAAAGCGTACCAAACGCTGGTCCTAAATATAGATGAGCAAGATAAGCAAGAGCCCGTCCGTTCGCCCCGTGACCAGGTAGGAATTGTTCCGCTGGTATCAACAAGGTTGTAACAAAGGAACTGCAAATCAAAAATAAGCTCATGATGGTGGCAGCCGTAAGCAAGAGGTATTGCGTGTTGCGAATACGACCTTTGGGACTTTCCTCCGTATCGCTGTCATCACCGCGTACATTTGGCATAACAGCCACGCCGGTTTCAAAACCAGAAAGACCAAGAGCAAGTTTGGGGAAAAGCACAAGAGAAACGCCAATCATGGTGGGAAAGGAATGATACTGAGCAAATAATGCGTGAGACCAGTTTTGTGCCACCTGTGGATTAGCAGCTAAATGCATGACACTGCTGACAATAACAATGGCATTAAGGACAAGATAAGAAGAAACAAGCACAAATGAAATACCAATCGCCTCGCGGAATCCCATGAGAAATATGGCCGCCAAGACAGTGAGCAAGGCAATCGTCACAGTCATGCGATGTTCATGCACAAATGGTGTCAAAAGGGGATTTTGCACCAAGTGGGTTGCCGCGTCCGCTGCCGAAAGAGTAATCGTAATGACAAAATCCGTAAAAGCAAAACCAAGCACACAAAGCAATAGTGTTTTGCCACGCCATCCTGGCAAAAGTTTCTCAAGCATGTAAACGGAGCCCTGACCGTGAGGGCTCTTTTTAGCCACATGTCTATAAACAGGTACAGCGCCGAAAAGCGTCAAGGCGACAAGAATTAAAGTGGCCAGGGGCGAAAGCAAACCAGCGGCCAAAAAGGCAATGCCTGGCTGGTAACCAAGAGTAGAAAAGTAGTCGACACCGGTCAGGCACATGACCTTCCACCAGGCATCCTTGTCTATCTTTTTTATTGGCTCAGTCTTTCTGGATCTCCCCCTGGCTCCTTCAAAGAACCAGCGATTGAATCTTCCAATTAGTTTGACTGATGACAATGGCATGAATTTATTCTAGTACATAGGAATTGATCTGCTACCACAATTCATCTACCCAAATGCCTTATCTGCAAACGTGTGACGATAGTCTGATGACCAGACAACCAGTAATCAATTTTAAGGCAGAATATTATGAGTCATCCGTCCAAGGTAAAAGCCCTTGTGGGAGATTGTCTAGTGCTTATTTAGCAGTTACCGAATAAGGACCATGATTAGCTGTGGTTTGTGCCAAGCAAGCAGCCATCTTAATCAGTTTGTCGGCAATCATTCGATCGTTTGGATCCTGACTCTTGAGCAAGTCGGCAAGTAATTTGGTGTTTTGAATTAAGGAAACAATCGAGTATTCAGAACGAGAAATTGTATGCTTGGTTTCCAGATCGAAAAGTTTGACACGACGGCGAGCCACTTGATCGTGTTTCAGCTCAGTAGAAACAACATTGCTGCCGGCACCAACGATCAATTCGTGACCAGCTGAGCAACTTGTCATTTGTTTGCCACTATAAACCTTGATAGACTCGTTGTTTTCTTCCCAGAGATTACGCACCTTCACGGTATTACCGTCATGGATAATCAAAGCAATTGTGCCTGGAGCAATGGCAACAGTATGGCTGTCGCATTTGATGTAAGTTGGCTTTTCAGCGTCAATTAGAAGTTCGCCTTCGGACAACCTCATCACACCGGACTGTTCCAATCTAGCCGTTGTGTGCTTGGAGTACTTAAACAAAGCATTTTCGTTAACCAATGTGCGCATTCCGGTGATAGCGCTTGTGAGAATATTATTCGAGGCAACATAATTTACCGGCGTGATAATTGGTTTGTCGCCATTGTCTCGGCTGGATTGATAGACAGTTGAATTAGCGCCAATGCCATTGGCAATTGCCGACTTTGTCGTTAAATTGTTTGGATTAGCAAAGGTAAGATTTGGCTTGCCATTCTTGCGGCCCAAGTTACCTGGTTTTGATTCCGGTGCTTGGGTAATTGTCGACTGATTCATTTCCTGTTTGACTTTATCTACTTGCCTACGCACAGCAAGCCATTGATCACCGCTATGGCAATTAATCAGAAGTTCCTTTTCTGCCATCTTCTTGCGATCAAACTTTTCTTTGCGCACTTGCATGCTGGCAATCATCACTTTGCCACCTACTGGTTCTCTGTCAACACCATCCATGGCAATCAATTCTTCTTCTTGGGCAGAAGCATCCGCAATGACAATTTCTTCACCAGCAGATGCTGAGAAGTTTCTGTTGGCACCATCAGCAAAGAAAGCCACATTGGTATCTCCACCGGCTAAATTAGCAACACGCAGGATTCCTTGAGCAGTGGTTTCCACAACAGCCGCACTATCCGGCGGAATTTGTACATTGGCACCTTTAGTGGAAACAATACAAACTTTGGAGGCAGTCATTGCCACCATGCGTCCTTGCTTGAGATCGAGCGTATGATCGCCATTAGGTTGAAACTCAGTGCCACCACAACCAAATATGATCGAGTCATCATAGCCAAAGACAAACGGTTGGCAAGGCTGACTGACATAAACCCATCCGCCTTGCTCTTGCTCGGCCAAAAGTGGAATTTGTTGAATGGTTGAAGTTGAGGCATTAAGCTCATTAGTTGTGGTTTGCTGGCCGGTCTGCGTTTGATCGGTTGGAATGATAATTGGGTTGGTTATGGTCGGGGTTGTGGTTGTCACCGTTGTCACTGGCGTCATGGTTGTTGTGGTACCACTGCCACCGCCGCCAACCGCTGGCGGAACTGGAACTGGAATCAGGGCCGGTCCAATTACAAATGAACCATAACCTGTACCACCAAATATGATTGGTCCTGCCGGATCAAAGGAGACTACGCCACCATTAACGGAGAATGTATAATCGGTAGCCGTGATACTGGCACCAACCTTTGCAGCACCAGCAATCAACATTTCCACGGTAGCACCATTGATCAAGTTGGCGCCGAGCTCGAGGTAAGTACCTGTAGTATCAACACCGGGATCGATTGTTATTCTGCCTGCTGTCGTGCGTCCATGTTGCAGATCGCTGACAAAAGTATCGACATTTGCTACAGGTACACCAGCATAAGCAATTAAGCCGCCGCCAACAAAGTCGCGAATCGTCAGACCATCAATTACCGTAGTGCCGGCAACTGTATAACGAGCCACAGAGTTAATTTCCGTATCGGTGAGATTACCGAGGAAGATGCCACCAGTGGCTAAGAAACCAACATTACCACCTTGGGCGAATATGACATCTGTGTCACCGCCAACACCTTCACTAGAACTTGAGATATCGGCGGCAGAGTTAAATACAATGCTTTCACCAAAACTATTAAGGGTGAGATTATTGCCTAGGAAAATATTACCGGCTGTCGACAATATGTTGATACCACCAGTACTAGTGATGGCAGACATGTCATAGTCGTCCATATTGATGCTTGCCTTATCTACAAGCGGGCTAATTTTACCAGCTTGAATCAAAGTCGTCGGGAAGACTGCACCGAACTGACCAATTCTTACACCAGAGCCAGCACCACTATCAGTACCAATTAAATTCACATCCTGACCAGCAATGAGAGAAATTACTGTTGCTCCCGCAGCAACAGTCAACGGTCCATCGTTAGCAGTAAGGGTAATTGATCCATCAGTAGCAGTAATGTCACCAGCGGCAAATCCGCCAGCAAAGGCAACCACTGGACCGTTGGTTGTCACAGTAAAGTCATCCAAGGCAGTGCCAGCAGCTGTGCCAGTTATGGTTCTTTGCGAGACTGTTACCGATCCGGCAACTGCACTAAATGTGCTTTCACCAAATGCAGAAAGTGTACCAGTGTTAACTGACACTGTATCTCTAATAGTTAGATCGCCGCCCGCATAAGTAACGTTCAAATCTCCCAAGCTATCAATGGCACCATCATTAATCACAAGAGGCGTTGTGATATTCAAATCACTGCCTAACGTACTTGTGCTAATACTTCCTCCAGCCGGCACAAATACATTGGCACCAGTACCGGTGGCAACTGTTATGTTGACCTCACCGACAGTCGCCTCAATTGTACCAACGGTGAGAGTGGTATCACTACGAGCCAAGCTTATGGTGACGGAATCATTCATCGCATTTACTGGAGCAAGCAGCTCGCCGTCCGCATTACCAGTAACCGCAACACTACCTCCAAGCATAGCAACAAAGTTTATTGCTCCTGGGGTTCCCAATGCTGAACTTGCATCAAGGCTATCATTAAGGGAAACATTGACGTTTCCAGTCACGTTTTCAATTGTCACTACACCACCAGCACCAGCTCCGCCACTGGCTGCCAAAATTGATCCTTTGGCACCATTGGTCGTCGAGCCGGGTGCAGCGAAATCAATCAAGAAACTTTCCGATAGGGCTGAGCCATAACTAATTACAATATCACCAGCACTACCGGTATCGGCAGCAGAAGTATTAATTGCTGCACCTAGACCAGAGGCACCATTAATAGCCACCAATCCACCGGGAGCGCTAAGCGTCACATCGCCAGCAGATCCAGAACCGGCTGCACGAGCGCTAACAAAGCCGGTCCAGTTGATGTCGCCGCCTGTCGAAGTAACCACTATATTGCCACCATTGCCGCTGGCTGATCCACTAAAGGCATTGATTCCTACGTAAGAGCCGACAAGTAGTCCACCACCAACAATGTCCGAAGCTGCAGTCAGGGTTATATCGCCAGCATCGCCGCTCGCTGCACCACTTAACGATGCTGAAGCAACCTGCCCAACTGTAATTGCACCACCAACATCAACGAGAATGTCACCACCGTCACCGGAAGTTGGTCCACCCCAAGTAGTAATACCAAAATCTGCACTTATTCCAGTTGCCGTGAAGTCACCTCCGGCAGTCACTAATACATCGCCACCATTGCCAACTGTCGCTCCGACCTGGAAGAGAGCCTGTGCTTGAATGCCACCATCATCTAGAGTGATATCTCCGCTAACGGCAGAAAGAGTAACATCGCCAGCATCGCCTACACCACGGAAACCAGACTGAACATTGTCAGCGTCAATTGAACCTGCCGTGCTGGTGATTGTCACGGTGCCACCATTACCGGATGTTGTGCCACCGAAGGCGGTCAGCGCCCCAACAATGGTAACTGTGCCCGCTCCAGTCAAGGTAATGTCCCCTGCCTTACCTAATGTTGGTGCCGTGGTATTGATAAAACCTGTAGTAATCGTGGAAGCAGCGCCACTTCCACTGAGAATAATGTTGCCACCCGCACCAGAAGTTATTCCACCTGCAGTTTCAACAAAGCCAGTAGAAATATCACCGAAAGCCGTTAGGCTAACTGTGTTGCCACTACCAGCACCAGCCGCAGAAGCATCAACAAAGCTAGTGGTGAGGGAACCTCCTGCGGACAGCAGGGTGATTGTGCCTGCATTTGCACCAACACCAGATGAACGCAGGTACGTCATGGTTATGCCATCAGGAGCACTGAGATCGATTATGCCACCGGTGCCGCCTCCAATCGCAGAACTATCGACAAAGGAAGCCGTGATTGTGCCGGTTGTAGTTGAAACTGTTACCGTCCCACCAGCACCAGATGTAATACCACCCTGTGCTCGGTAGCTTGAGCCGACTATACCAGTGCCTGCACTGACAAGTATGTTGCCGGCATCACCAGAGCCTTCCGCGCCAAGACCAACTGGTGAGGCTGAACTGCTGACAAAGCCAATCTCTAATGAACCAGCTGAAGTAAGGGTAATATCATTACCATCGCCGCCGGCAAAGGCACCTTCCGCTCTAAAAGTAAAGGAGCCAAATGCAGAAGCGGATATACCCAGCGGAGCAGTAACCGTAATTGTACCGGCATTGCCAGTCGAAATACCAGAATCAAATGCCGATGCAGAACTATCAATGAAATTGAGTGGACCAAAAGCAATGAGAGCACCAACATCAGAGGTGACACTAATAACACCACCACCACTTGCCCCAGATAGTCCGCCTATTGCGTTTACTGAACGGAGGGTAATGTCAGAAGCAGCGTGGATAGTCACATCGCCACCGATGCCTGAGCCCAGGGCAGCTGAATCAATAAAATCAAAGACCGAAACAGTGCTGCCTGTAGAATCAAGGCTAATTGCGCCACCATTGCCTGATACGGCTCCACCACGCGCTTGCAGAATAAGAGTGTCAATAGCGCCGGCGGCTGTAAGACTAATGTCACCAGCACGACCAGAACCTAACGCATCAGTGTAGATATTTTCAGCACTAATAGTCGTACCCGCGTTCAGGACTAAAGAGGACGCCGGTCCAGGAAGTACTGGGGTTGTGACAATGTCAGAATCAATGGTTAGGGAAGAAGCAGCATCAAAAGTTACAGTACCGGCGGTTTGAGAAGGACCAGAGACAAATGTTGTGTTAAAGGAACCAGCTGATGCCACTGTCAAAGAGCTGGTGCTTTGAATGGTAATTGCTCCGGCAGTGGAAATCGGAGTAGATGAGATTGTCCCCGAGCTATCAAATGTGCCACCATTTACATCCAGAGTAATTGCTTGATTGGCAGCCAGGACAAATCCGGCCTCCAAGGTTGTACTTGATTGATTGGAAACTATGCTCAATGGACCGCCAAATAAATTCAACGTGCCTGGTCCACCGCCGGCAACTTTGCTAAAGCGCAAAGCTTGACCGGATGTAATTGGCTCAATGGAAATTGATCCACCGCTGGTTGATACAGTGCCTTGAGCGCTGCTGCCAACTTGCAAGGTTAAGCTGGCCGATGGATTAATATTCAAGCCTGTGTCAAAGGAAATATTTGATGAACCGGTTGCAGTAATACCTGCCGGGCTCAAAGCTCCACCAAGGAAGGCAACGGTGTCAGCATGGACAAATAACGGTACAGAGTCATTAATGGTTTGCATTGCGCCATTGGCAAATGTAATCGTGCCACCAGGATCAGATTTAAATTGAACCATGGTGGAAGCCGCGCCGGCAGTGAATGTTTGCTGCCCTGCAAAGTAGATAAATGTATTGGCTGTGGATTGCACAGTTATGGAAGTCGCACCGCCGCCAGTGGCAGTAATATTTCCTGTACCACCAACAAAGAGTCCAGCACCACAATCTTGAATAAGAATTTGGGCTGCCGCACCGGATGAAGTGAGAAGATTATCGTTGATAAAGGCAGCCGTGGTAATGGTTATATCACCACCAGCAGAGACAATACCAGTTGGTGCAATTTCAAATGTAGTTGCACAACAGGTTGCCGTGAGACTGCCACCAGCATTAACCAGACCTTCGACAAGAACCCCATTGGAATCTGGGCTTGTGCTGTTGATGCATAAATCACCTGTTGCACTTAAGAGTCCAGTTTCAGCAATGTGCAAGGATGGTCCAGATTGATTGGAGGTAACGGTGATACCGCCCGAGGCGCCAGTAAAGTTTTGTGTGCCACTAATCAGAACAATCTTAGTTGTACTTGTGCCAGTAATATCGATTGTCAGTGGCGCAGCACAAGTAAAGTTGTCCATTGTTACTACTACGCCATCGGGAATATTTTGCGCAGTAATTGCGCCAGGGACAAACTTAGTCGGATCAAGAGTCAAAGTTGTACCAGGCTGGGCAATACCCGAACCATCAACAATCAATGTACCCGTGATAAAACCAAGCCCAATATCATACTGAATAATCGTCGTCAAAGCAGCACTAGTTAGATCTAAACTGTCCAATAAAATTGGAGCCACAACACCCGGTGCCTGAGCATGTACTACCGCACTCGGTCCAATCGTGATTGAAGCTGCATTTGGTAAGGCATTATATTGAGCGACAGCGCCATCAGCAATTGTTTCATTGGTTGGTGCACCAGCTAATGCATTGATGTTATTGGTGCCGAGATAAACCTGACCACCATTGATTTCCGTTTGAACCATGTTGGCGTTGACATTTTCTGCCGGTGCTCCAACCGGACCAAGCGTGATGTAAACATTGCCTAGTCCTGGAATAAGACTTTGGGCATAAGTAAGAGAGTTATTGCCAATGACGATAGTGCCATCTGTCACATCATCAACTTGATAAGTGATATTGCCGAGAGTAGCGAGAACTTGAGCACTAGGCACAACCGTTAGACTACCAACTGTTGTCGAAACGGTATGAGCCAAAATTGAGCCAGCCGTGGCAGTGAGGTTATTTGTCAAAATTGAAGATTCAGCCGTGATTGTAATTGCTGTACCGGTAACAGATCCACTATTTGTATAAGTGCTGAGGTTAGCGGTCATTGTCACTGTACGGTCGGAGACCACGCTCAAACTAGCACCCACTGTGGTTGGTGCAGACGTTGAATTGGTGGAAAGTGGTGCTCCTAATAAATTCAAAGTAGCAGTGCCCACGCCTGCCCCCTTAGCAAAGCTCAGGGTCTGACCGGCAGTACTAGTTTCAATTAAAATTGCGCTACCACCATTTGTAGAAATCGTACCAGTGCCACCATCTTCAACTGCAATCGTCATTGTATTGGCAGCATTGGTATCGCTTGTGTTTCTGATTGTGATTGCCGAAGCACCAGTAGCAGTTATATTTGAACCACCAAGTGCGGCTTCTCTAAAGGTAAGGTTGTCCGTGTCAATTAGAAGTGGAGCACCAGCGGCGAGAGTCACAGTGGCACCATCGTTGACATTGATAAATCCGCCGGCATTTGAATTCGATATAAATGTATATGAACCACTGGAAGAGCCGGCATCGAATAAGAGATCACCATCAAAGGTAACCGGTTGTCCAAGATTACCACGCACGGTAATGCCAGTCGCACCACCACCTGTAGTTGTCACATCACCTGTACCATGCACAAGAATTCCTGTGCCGCAATCTTGAATAAGAATTTGCGAAGCCGCCCCAGACGAAGTTAGCAAACCATCATCCAGGAATTCACTTGTATTGATTGTGATGTTACCGACTGCCGAGACAACACCGGTTGCACCAATTGTGAAGCTGCCGGGGCAGCAAGTGGCTTGCAAAGATCCGGAAGCGGTAATAGTACCTTGCACATTAACGTCACCAGAGTTAAGTACCAGAGGCGCACCATTGGTAATAGTTTCAGTCACACCAGCATTTACAAGTATTGCACCACCGGGATTAGTTAAGAAGGAAACCAATCCGGAGCTCGAGCCGGTATTAAATATTTGCGAGCCGGCAAAAGTAATATTTTGACCGGGGGTAGCTTGGACAGTAATTGATGTCGCACCGAGTCCTGGTGTAGTGATATTGCCGATGCCACCACCCGGTGCTTGGCCAACCACTATGCCTGTGCCGCAATCTTGAATCAGAATTGCCGAACCAGCAGCTGTGCTGGTCAAAAGTCCGGAGTTCAAAAAATTGCTTGTGCTAATAGTGATACCATTCACGGCTGATACCACACCGGTCGGGTCAATCGTGAAGTTGGTTGCACAGCCAGCGACAGTCAACGATCCACCGGCAGTCATATTGCCTTGCACTAAAACACCATTCAAATCCGGGCTTGTGCAATTGACACATAAATTACCATCGGCGCTCAAAAGACCGGTTGGAGTAATTTGTAATGATGGACCGGCTTGATCGGATGTAATTGTCAGTCCGCCCGATGGTCCTGAGAAGTTTTGCGTGCCGGAAATTATGGCACTCAATGTAGTACTGGATGCGGTGATATTTATTTCAAATGGTGCGGCGGAGGTGAAGTCCTCCATGGTCACATCGACACCTTGAGGAATATTTTGAGCGGTCTTTGGCTGAAGAACAAAGTGCGTTGGATCTAATTCTAAAACCGTACCGGGTTGAGCAACGCCACCAACAACTATCAAAGTGCTGTTATCGATGAAGCCAATGCCGATATCATATTGAATGTCAGCCACCAAAATTGGATCAGTTAAGTCCAAACTGGTCAGCAAGATTGGTCCGACCTGACTGCCCCCATTGGGTGGGTCTAAGAAGGCTTGCGTACCATTGCCCATCCAGACATTACCATCAAGGGAAATGGCATTGAAAGCCAAACTGCCGGTGTTGAAGATCACACCTTGTGTATTGAAGAAGACTAAGTTCTGTGGTGGCAGAACTTCAATGCCATTGGTGCCATAAAAGACTTGTCCGCCACCATTCATATTGATCACGCCCAGATCAAAAGCTGGCGGCGTACCGACAACCGGTACTGCTGGCGGCGGGCCGATGACTATATAAATTTGACTGCCGGCAGCAATCAAGACTGCACTGTCACCGACACTAATCGTGCCATTAGTTGTATTGTCATTTTCAATCAGCAAGTTGCCATTGCCAGCAATGACCGAAGCCGAATCGCCAATCGTCAAACTTGTGCCTGGAGTAGAACCGGTAATAATTGATATTGCCGCCAGGTCAGTAGCTACACTACCAAGTATGCTCAAGCTACCGGCTGTGTTGATACCAATATTGCCGCTTGTATACATCATGCCAATCGATACGGCACCGGCGCTAGTACTATTGATCATAATGTCACCAGTACCGAAAGCAGAAAGAGTTTGAGCATTAGTTTGCAAGGGCGAACCAATAGAACCAATGGCATTGCCGGCAAACAAGGACAAGCCTCTACCGGAAATTACACCAGCCGATTGGGCCACACTACCGGTAGAAAACGCCGATAGTGCCACCAAGCCAGCCGTGCCACCACCGAAAGGCGACGCCGATACATTGCCGGAAAGTGAAATTCCCACTGGTCCACCACTGATGACGATTGCATTGTAACCATTGTTCTGATAAGCAAGTGCGCCACCAACATTATTGTTAGCCGAGAATGCGCTGAGGAAAACATTGCCGGTTGCCATAATTGGCACAATCGTACGGCTATCGCCACCCAGGTCCAAAGTAAGTGAAACCGGTGTCAATGATGTACCAATTGAAGTCAATACACCTGGTTTGAGATTGACTGAACCGGCGGTAACTGTCAAAGTTGTATTGGCAGTGATATTGGCAGAACCAGAGCCACTATAGAATAGGTAAGCATTTGGTGTGGCAGAAGTACCATTGCTGCTTGTACGCGTAAAGGTAATGAAGGCACTCGATGTAGGAGAAAAACCATTGACGCCAGCAGAATTAGCACCAAGGATGATTTGACCATTAGAGCCAACTGTCGCTGAAGCAGAGCTTGTATCGATAGTACCAAGTGAAACAGCCGCGAGATTGCTCGAGCCCGATGAAGCAAAAATATTTCCAGCAATACCGGTATTGCCAGAGTTGGATGTATTAATGCCGAGCGTGGTAATTGTGCCTTGAGCTTGCAGACCGACTGAGCCGGATTGAGATTGTCCGGAATAAGTATTAATCGAGCCATTAACTGTGACTGAGCCAATTAACGAAGCTGCTACAACATTGCCACCATTGCCTGCACTGCAGCAGTCAAAGGTAGATGTAGTAAATATGCCACCACTTGTAATGGATCTATAAGCAAGCAAAGTAACCAGTGCACTATTGCTGGCGCCTACCGAGGTTGCTGTAACTCCTTCAATATTGATTGCACCACCGGCAGTAATCGAAACTGTACCGGCATTATTACCGCCACAGCAGGCAGATGTATTGATAGCACCGACCGAAATATCGGACAAGGCAGACAAAGTTACACTACCGGTTGCACCACTGGCATTTGTACTAATGCTGCCTGTGGTAATAGTCAATCCACCACTGGCAATCACATTGCCGCCAGCACCAGTTGCCGTTATGTTGCCAGTCGAAATGGATGTGTGTCCGAGGAAAATTACAGAGCCGGCATTTGTGCCGGAAGTGTTGATATCGCCAAGCGAAACATTGTAAGCAGAAGCTAAGGTCACAGTGCCACCATTTGTACCGGAGGCATTAATGCTAGAACCAAATATGGAAGAGCTGGCAATCACACCAACCGAGCCAGCAGTTTGTCCGCTTGTGTTGATATCACCTATCAAAGCATAACGTCCGGAAGCAATTGTCACCTTTCCGCCGGTACCCGTAGATGATGTGTTTATGTCACCAGCTAAGACATAGGAAGAACCACCATAAATTGAGACAAAGCCGGCAGTCACGCCACCACAGCAATTAGTCTTGCTTGTATTGATGTCTCCCGTAATCACCCGGTTAGTAGCAGTAAGCGTGACACTGGTATTTGTATTGCAACAGCCATTGCCATAAATATCTTGCGTGATTAAACTGTCGCCAGATTGCATAAAGATGATTGCACCGGCTCCCACGTCAGACAAATTACCCCAAATATTCAAGCTCTTGGTCGTAATCATATTTACTGGAACAGAATTGGCAAGCGTCACACCACCGAAGGCGGCCAAGTTAACGTTGTCTGCCAACAATTGTAGTGCCGACGTTAAGGTCAAAGCACCAGGCGTTACTGCCACTACGTACTGAGTGCCGGAAGCAGAATTAAATGGACCAGTAACAGCAATAGTTCCTAAAGTTAACAAAGCAATGTTTTCGGTTGTGGTCTGCGAGAACGATGACAAATAAATTGAATTGCCAGCCGTATCCACAGCGCCAATGTTTATTGGTGCAACTAACTGCGTGTCACCACCGGTACTAAGGGCCACAGCAATTGGCGAGCCACTAGTGCCACTAACGGTTTGATAACCACCAGGACGGATATTAATAGAGACAGTTGGCGTGACGTTTAAAGCGGTTGGCACCGTAGCAGATGCACCAAACAAGCCATAGCTGAATAACGTACCGGCAGTGCCACCACTTTGAGTGGCTGTCATGCCGGTAGTATCAATGTTCGATGGATTAAGGGTTGAAAAAGCAAGCGGTGATTCGGAGAGCAAAATGATATCGCCGGCAATATTGCCGCCACCCGGTGCGGCTGCAGAGGTATTAATTGTCGTTCCGGAAGCATCAATTGCCGTTGCACCGGTGCCGCCACTAGAGATAAACAAAGAACCACCCAGTGCACTGGCACTGCCTGCCGCAGTTGCTTGAGCTGAAATTGTAATTCCGGAGATATCAATTGCTCCGGATGAAACAATCGAGACTGGGCCGGCATGACCATTTGCAGATACAGCATCTGTCGTTATCGCTCCGCTGACCGTCAAATTGAAAGCAGCATTAGTCACGGCCGAGTTGACCAGCATGACAAGCCCGCCTGCTTGTTCTCCATGAGTATTAATCGAGCCAACTGTCAAAGCGGCATGATTTGTGACATTACCAGTGGAAGCTATGACATAGCCGCCGCTACCGAGAGCATCAGATGTGTCCACATCTCCCAGACTAATTCCGTCGGTGGAAATAACAGTTAAATTGCCGCCGCCATCGCCATTGGAAACAATATCTTCCGTGCGAATTGCTCCATTGGTGGCATGGAGCATAATAGATCCACCTTGACCGGTGCCACTACCGCTGGCAATCAGTGTGCCTGCTATATCAATGGTTCCAGCTTCAACAAACAAGTTGCCGCCTGGTTTATCGATAACCGCAGGCGTTCCAGTTATGACGCTCGCGCCTAATAAGTTAGAGGCAATACTGACGTCTGAACCGGCATCGACTCGCAAATAGGCAGTGATTGTCACTCTGGCAGTTGAGAGAGCATTAAATCCTGCCGGTGTTGTTACATCAAACTGTACTGCAGCAATTGTTCCCACAGCGTTCACATCCGAATTGTTCGTTAGCTTCAAGGTAGCGACAAACGATTGACCGACTAAATTTAGAGCCGCAGAAATGTTGTTGATAGTCGCGTTACCATTAACATCACCGACAGTTAAGTTAGTGGCAAATGTGTTGAGATCAATAATACCGGCATTACCGTTAATTACCAATGAATTGGCCATCACTTGACCAGTACCGTCTATTGAACCAAAGGTCGATCCCAAAATAACCGTACCGCCGGAAACCGGTCCAGCAATATTTAAATTAGCTGCGGAAGTAAGCCTAAATGTGCCCGCACCACCAGCTGCGCCGAGATTGACATTTTGATTCGGAATTAAACTGTTAACATAAGCGCTACCACCAGCGAAAGCAACCAGCTCTGGTGAATTAACACCGACAGGGGTGGCAGGGGCACCAATGTCACCGGCGCGACTGTAAAGAGTCGTGCTACCACCAAAAATAGTGCCAAATGTGTTAACCGAACCAGCTCCAAATGCTGCCAATGTTACGCCGCCGTTTGAGCCGACATTTTGGTGTCCGGCAGAAACATTTCCATTTACCGTAACGCCTTGCGCACCACCGGAAATTGCCATGACCGTGTAGCCGTTATTTTGATAATAAAGCGTGCCACCATTGTAATTGTTGCCGTTCACATTATTGAGGTAAATGTCTCCTGCGGCAACAATCGGAACGATAGTGCGAGAATCACCATTGGCATCAAACGTAATAGAAACAGGTGTACCGGACGTACCCACCGATGTGAGAACACCAGGATGAATATTTACGCCAGCAGAAGTGACGGACACCGTGGTATCGCTTGTGATGCTGGCAGGACCTGAGCCACTATAGAACAAGTAAGCTTGTGGAGTCGCTTGGGTTCCATTGCTGCTTACCAAAGTAAAAGAAATGTTGGCATTGCCGGTTGGTGACAAACCGTTTGAGCCGGCAACATTTACACCTAAGAATATTTGACCATTGGCACCAACGGTGGCAATGCCGGAACTTGTATCGATTTGGCCAAGCGAGATAGCTCCGGCTGCCGAAGACCCGGACGAAACATAGATGTTGCCGGCCACACCACCAAGGCCAAATTGTCCAGCGTTAGATGTATTGATGCCATTAGCAGAAATTGTCGAGGCAGCTGTCAAAGATACTGAGCCGGACGTACGTTGGGGAGTATTGACATTTATTGATCCATCAACAGCTATTGCGCCAGTTGTGCTAACAATTACTACATTGCCACCACCGGACGTTGAACAACAATTGAAAGAAGAAAGTGAATGTAAATCACGGGTGGCAACTGAGCCTGTAGCGAGAATTTGTATATTACCGCCTTGCCCTGGTCCACCAAAAGCACTAGTGGTCAGATTGCCAGTCAAGACAGATGAACCGGACATCAAGGAAATTGCACCAGCAGCACTGCCGCCGCAACAGGTTGTGGCAGTCAGATTGCCAGTTGTCATTGCCGCTGCGGACAATAACTGAATGGCACCACCGGCGGCACCACTGTTTGTAGTTGAGGAATTAATATCGCCGACAAGCAAAGTGCCACCACTCGTCAAAACTACATTGGCGCCCGTGGCAGCGGTAGTAGAAATTGCCCGCATGGACATCGAATCGGAAGAAACCATGGTTACGGCAGAACCGGATGTGGTGACATTCAAACCAGAAATAGTTGAACCGGAATAAGCAGTGACTTGAGCTTGACCGGTTGTGATGCTGCCAATTGCCAATGCCGCTCCGGAATTAAAACCAATCGAGCCGCTGGTCTGGCTGCCAGAAGTTGTAATATCACCAAGAGCCAAAGAAAGTCCGGCGCCAATAGCGACACTGCCGGCAGTGCCAGTTGAAGTGCTATTGATTGTACCGGTAACCATGTGACCCTCTGCCGCAGATAAAGCAACATTGCCGGCAGTAACACCACCGCAGCAATTAACTGTTGTGGTGACAATATCACCAGCAAATACGTT
Organism: Candidatus Obscuribacterales bacterium; assembly: GCA_020050685.1. Classification (GTDB taxonomy): domain Bacteria; phylum Cyanobacteriota; class Vampirovibrionia; order Obscuribacterales; family Obscuribacteraceae; genus JAGVKG01. The sequence continues at coordinate 56,824 of JAGVKG010000047.1, forward strand.
TTCTTGTGCTGCCAAGGTCAGGCTTCTTGCATTGCAGCAGCCATTGATATTCAATCCTTGCGTCGTGACATTGCCACCGGCTTGCAACAATACATTAGTTGGTCCAGCACCAGAGTCGGTGAATGCGCCATAGATGGCCAAATTGCCGCTTGAATTGACATAGAAGCTTTGCGCATTGCTAAATGTCACACCGCCAAATGTCGCTAATTGGAAATGATCCACATTTGCCGTAAAGCCAAGGTTGGTGGCGAGAGAAGAATTATTCAAAGTCCCCGGCGTAAACATCATGTAGTAATCTGTGCCACCATTAGGAGCAATATTGCCGGAAGCCGAAATTGAACCAGCGGAAACAAGCAAAATATTATCCAAACCAGCACCAGAATTTGAGCCTTGCGAAATTGTCGATACATATAATGAATTGCCGGAAGTATCGAGCGTGCCGATATTAATTGGCACAGCCAACTGGGTATCACCACCGGTGGTTAACGTTAAGGCAATTGGTGAACCTGAGGTTCCAGAAACAGATTGATAACCACCCGGCCGAATATTTATGGCTGCAGTCGGTGTAAC